>JBEIGA010000032.1:0-20453 GCA_040382135.1 Acidimicrobiales bacterium | reverse complement strand
GCCCACCAGCGCGACGAGCGACTCGGCCACCTCGAGGTCCGCTTCGGGCTGCCCATCACCGCGGCGCTGTCCACCGACGTCCTCACCGTGCCCCCCGACGCCACCCTGCAGGAGTTCGTCGACGGACACGTGCTGGGACGGCGCCAGACGATCGTGCCGGTCGTGGACGGCAGCGACTACCTCGGCATGGTGCTCCTCGACGACCTGCGGGACCTGCACCGCGACGAGTGGGCGACCACGACCGTTGCCGCGATCACCCGCGCCGACCTCCCGATCGCCGACACGAGCTGGACGCTCCGCGACGCCGTGGCCGCCATGGAGGACGCCGAGACGACGCGCATCGCGGTGTGCGCCGGTGACCGGCTCTACATCGGGGTGGTGGACCAGGCCGACATCATCGAGCTGGACGGGATCCTGGACCAGACGGGCGGCTGAGGCCGACCCGGTCGGCCGGGCCGGGGTCAGTCCTCGTCGTCCTCCTCGTCGTCGAACTCGTCGGCGTAGCGATCGGCGAGATCGTCGTCGAGGTCGTCGTCGTCGTCGTCGTCATCGGCCCAGGCCGGACGGGACTCGTCGGTTTTGAGGCTCTCGAGCAGTTCGTCGAGATTGATGTCGGGCGACCGCTTCAGCGCGCGCGCTTCTTCGTATCGCCGATGTCGACCCTTTTTCACAGCGTCACTCCCGTGGACGCAAATGGACATGGTGAGTGTAGACCGCCCACTCCAGGTGACGGCGGAGCGGGCGAACCTTCCCCGTCGGGCGAGGCGATCAACCCCGCGGCTCGAGCACGAGCCCCCCCTGCCCGTCGAACGCGAGCGACGCCCGCCCCTCGACGAGCTGCCGGACCGGGTCACCGGCCACCTCCGACCGCCAGCCGCTCGCCATGCGGCTCGCGGGGTCGTTGCGGACCAGACCCTCGATGTCGGCACGGGTCCCGAGGAGGGCCGGGTCGATCTCGAGGTCCTTTGCGAGCTGGCTGACCCAGGCCGAGACCAGTGCGACGGCCGGCCGCAACGTGCGCGACGGCTCCGGCGCAGCGCTGTCGTCGCGAGCCGGCGGCGGGTTCTTCGCGCCCTCCACCACTGCGGCCAACAGCTGCTGGCCGATCTCGCCGCGGGCGTGGCGCTCGTCGAGCCCGCGGATGCCCCGCAGGGCGTCGAGGGTGGTGGGTGCCGACTGGGCGATGGCCACGATGGCGAGGTCGGAGAGCACGTACCGCACGGGCTGGTCGATGGTGGCGGCGCGGCGCTCGCGCCAGGCGGCCACCGCCTGGGCGATGGCCAACTGCCGCCCCTTGAGGTGCCGCACCTCCTTGATGCGGCGCCACGCCTCCTCCGGAGCCCGCCGGGGCTGCGCCCGCCGGCGCAACTCCTCGCACTCGTGCTCCGCCCAGGACAGACGTCCCCGGGCGGTGAGCTGGGCGACGAGGCGGTCGTGGATCTCGAGCAGGTGGGCGACGTCGGAGGCCGCGTAGTCGAGTTGCTCCTCCTTGAGCGGCCGCTCGAGCCAGTCGGTGAGGCGGCTGCCCTTCGGCAGGCGGCGACCGAGCTCCCGCTCGTGGAGGGCGGCGAGCGACGGCGACGACATGCCGAGGAAGCCGGCGGCGAGCTGGGTGTCGAACAGGCGCTGCGGGACCGCGCCGCAGGCGAGGTCGAGGACCTCGAGATCCTGCGAGGCCGCGTGCATCACCGCGGTGGCGTCACCCTCGAGCACCACCCGGAGGGGGGCGAGGGACACGGCCAACGGGTCGACGATCACGACCTGGTCGGCCCAGGCGATCTGCACCAGGGCGATCTTCGGGAAGTAGGTCCGCTCGCGGTGGAACTCGGTGTCGACCGCGTAGCGGTGGACCATCGTGAGGGCGTCGACGACCTCGGCGAAGCCCTCGTCCGTGTCGACGATGCGGTAGGACGGCGAGGCGGCCTTCACGAGCCGGCCGTCGCACCCCGCTCGACCGGCTTCCCCGCCTCCAGCCATCCGAGCGTGCCACCCGCCACGTTGATCGCGTCGACCCCCTGCGCCCGCAGCCAGCGGGCCGCGTTGAAGCTCCGGCCGCCTCGGGCGCAGATCACGAGCACCGGACCCGCAGCCGGGATCTCCCCCAGGCGGTCCGGCACCTCCGCCAGCGGGATGTGCACTGCGCCGGCGATCCGGACGTCGGCCCACTCGTCCGGCTCGCGGACGTCGACCAGGACGGGCCCGTCCGGGAGGCGGCGCTCGAGCTCCTCGATGTCGATCTCGGGTACGTCCACCGGGCCTCCTTCGGAACGGGCGAAGCGTAACCGCCGGACGCCGGGAGCCGGCAGACGGGCAGGTCAGGACGCTGGGAGGTCCTCCGGGCGGTCGGCGTCGGCCAGCGCCGCAGCGGGCAGGTCGTGGAGCTCGAGGGTCGGGAGCGCGGCGAGCACGGCACGTGGCGCCCTCTCGCCGGCGGCGAGTGCCTCCCGGACGGCCACCAGCGCGGTGCGGGACCACAGGGCATGGAGCACCTGGGGGATGCCGTCGAGCACCGGCACCACGGCGCGCACGGCACCGGCGCGGGCCGCGGCGACCGTCCGCAGGACCGCCGGATCGGGGGCGACCAGGTCGCAGGACACGACCAGGCACCACGGTGCCGGCGACCAGGCGAGGGCGACCGCGATCCCCGCGAGCGGGCCGGTGTCGGCCTGCTCGTCGACCAGGACGGGACGACCCAGCACCTCGAGCCCCGGCAGCGCACCGCCGAGGACCACGGGGGACGCACCGGCCGCCTCACAGGCTCGGGCCACTCGCTCCGCCATCGGCACACCGTCGACCGGGAGCAGGGCCTTGTCCCGGCCCATCCGACGGCTCCGCCCGCCGGTCAGGACGACCGCGGCCCACCCGTCGCCGTCCGGCACGGATCCCGGGGCCACGGCGACGGCGGTGGTCTCAGGCCCGCTCGGCCGGAGGCCAGGCCGGATCGAGCTGGCGCAGGAACAGGGCGCAGCGCTCGGCCTCGTCGTCCTCGCCGATGGCCTCGGCCTTGGCCCGGAGACCGTCGAGCGCCCGGAGGAACCCACGGTTGGTCTCGTGCCGCCAGCGGACGTACCCGCTCCCCCGCCACCCGTTGGCCCGCAGGGTGTCGAGCCCCCGGTGGTAGCCGACCCGGAACGCCGCGTAGGCCTCGACGTCGTCGCGGGCGAGCTCGCCGAGCGATGCCCAGGCCTCGAGGTAGCGCGGGTACCGGGCCACCACCGCGGAGACCGCATCGCGGGGGTGCGGCGCCTGGTGGGCGGCGGCGAGCTCCGCTGCGGCTGTGGTGGGGACCGGGGGGAGGACGGTCTCGGGCGGACCCGAGGTGCTGAGGCCGACGGGCCGCGATTCGGACATGCCGGGAGGCTACCGACGACCGGCGAGGCCGGGCACCCCGATCAGGGGACCCGCTCGAGCCGCATGGTGTTGGTGGACCGGGCCCGTGTGGAGACGCCGGCGAGCACGGCGACCAGTTCGCCGGAGCGGACATGGCCGCTGTCGCGCGCCAGTTCCATGGCCCGGGTGACGCGCTCGGTCTCGTCGTGGGCGTCGTCGGGCATGTGCATGGGGATGGTGCCCCAACTCATGGCCAGCTGCTGCACGGTGCGCGGGTCGTGGCTCATGCCGAGGATCTGGGCGTGGGGCCGGAACCGGGACATGGAGCGGACCGTGAACCCCGTGCCGGAGACGCAGATCACGGTCTCGATGCCGAGCTCCGAGATGGCCCGGGAGGCCGCCGTGGTCATAGCGTCGGTGACCGCCCGATCGCTCTGGTCGCCGGGGACGTGGTGGAGGTCGGCGAGCTTGCCGTGCCAGCCCTGGCGGTCGAACTCCTCGTCGGCGCGCCGGGCGATGCGCGCCATGGTGCGCACGGCGTTGACCGGGTCGTGGCCGACGGCGGTCTCGCCCGACAGCATCAGCGCACTCGAGCCGTCCCAGACGGCGTTGGCGACGTCCGAGGCCTCGGCCCGGGTGGGGGCGGGCGAGGTGATCATCGACTCGAGCATCTGGGTGGCGGTGATCACCGGTCGCCCGAACGCGATGCACTTCCGGATGATCTCCTTCTGGAGGTAGGGCAGGTCCTCCAGGGTGCACTCGTTGCCGAGGTCGCCGCGGGCCACCATCACGGATCCGGCGGCCTCGATGATCCCGTCGATGTTCTCGATGGAGGTGCGGGTCTCGATCTTGGCGCAGATGATCGGGCCACGGGGATAGGGCTCGGTCCCCACTCGACGGATGTCGTGGGCGGACTTCACGAACGACACCGCGATGATGTCGACGCCGAGGTCGACGAACCGGTCGAGCGCCTTGAAGTCCCAGTCGGTGGGGGTCGACATCCGGAGCCGGTCGGCCGGGATGTGCACGCCGGGCCGACCCTGGAGCGTGCCGCCGTGCGCGACCCGGGCCTTCAGCGCGGCGTCGGTCTTGTCGACCACGTCGAGGATCAGCCGGCCGTCGCCCAGGTTCAGGCGGTCGCCGGGCTGGATGTCGGAGAGCAGGCTCTCGTAGTCGACCTCGATGACCTTGGTGGTGCTGCCCTCGTTGCCGGGGCGCAACTCGAGCAGGTCACCCTGCCCGAACACGACCTTGTCCTCACCGAAGCTCGCAGAGCGCACCTTGGGCCCCGGGAGATCGACCAGGATGCCGACCACGCGACCCTCCTCGGCGGCCACGCGGCGGATGCGGAGGAAACGCTCCTCGGCCTCGTCGAGCGAGCCGTGGGCGAGGCCGAGCCGGGCGACGTCCATCCCGGCGTTGACCAACGCACGGAGCGTGGCCTCGTCCTCGCTGGCCGGACCGATGGTGGCGACGATCTTCGTGCGTCGTTGCATATGCGGTCCACGGTAGTTGCCGCCGGAGCCGCTCCGGTGCAGCCCGGGTCAACCGACGTCGGGCTCGCCCTCCACACGGGCGAGGAGCCGGTCCCGGACCGAGGTCCCCGGCTCCCGCGCCGGCTCACCGGTCGCCCGCCAACCCAGGCGGCTCGAATACAGCAGCGGGGCCTCCTTGAGGCGCCCGGGCCCCACGGCGACGATCCGGGCGAAGAACAGGTCGTGGTCGTAGCGGCCCGTGAGCACGTCCTCGACCACGCAGCCGAGCCACGAGATCGCGTCGGGTACGACGGCCCAGCGGTCGTGGACGACCTCCAGGAGCTCTGAGGCGACGTACTGGAACCGCCGACCCGGGTAGGAGAAGTACTGACCGGCCTCGATCTGGTCCGCGGCGAGCATCGAGACGGCGAACTCGCCTGCCGCGGCCATGCACGCGTGGGTGTCGTGGCGCGGCGACACCGACGCCATCACGATCGGCTCCTCGAAGCTGACCTGGGTCACCCAGTGCGACGTGTACGCCCGGGCCAGCCCGTCGTGCACGGCGCCCACCACCTGCACCCCGTGGATCATCTGGCCGAGGCAGCGCTTCAGGTCACGGTCGATCATGGCGCAGATGATGCCCGCGTCCGTCAGTTCAGGCGGGCACGCATCCGCAGCGAGGTCTGCCGCTGCAGGCCCGGATCCGGTGAGTGCTCGGCGAACGCCTCGAGCTCGTCGGCGGCCTCGTCCCAGCGTCCCAGCGTGGCCAGCACCTCGGCGAGCGCCTCGCGCTCGGCCGGCGGGACGCCGGGGATCCGGGACCGCAGGCGCAGCACCCAGACCAGCGACCGGCGGTCCCGGCGCTCCTTGTAGACGGCACGGAGGTTCCCCAGGACACGGGCGAGGACGGCGTGGTGGCCGACCGGCGCGGTGTAGGCGAGGTCGAAGGGCGCGCCGGGACCGTGGAGTCGTTGGAAGAGGCGCTCGACGTCGGGGAGCCGCAGGCGGGCTCCACCCGCGAAGGGGTCGACGAAGAGGCCGCGGTCGACCTGGTCGCGGACGAGGAAGTGCCCGGGCATCCCCACACCGACCAGGGGGACACCGATGCGACGGCCGACCTCGACGGTGAGCACGGAGAGGGTGATCGGGATGCCCCGACGGCGGGCCACGACCTGGTCGAGGAAGGAGTTCTCCGGGTCGTAGTAGTCGGCGGTGTCGCCCCGGTAGCCGAGGTCACCGAACAGGTGACGCGCCAGACCGTCGAGGGTGGGTTCGCGCACCCCCCCGGCGATCGCGTCGAGGGCCCCGAGGACGCCCTCCACGTCGAGGCCAGGACGGGCGTGGGCGGCGACGAGCGCCATCGCCCGGTCCAGCGGGAGCTCCGCCTCGGGGAGGGCGAGGAGCGCTTCGAACGCCGCGGTCTCGGGGAGCGTCACGGCCCCACCGTACCGGTGGTGACGGCCGGGTAGCGTGCGCAGATGGTCCGCCCCGCTGCCGGTCGCTTCCCGTTCCTCGACCATCCGGCGCCCCTGGCGTTCGCCCACCGTGGCGGAGCGGGTGACTGGCCCGAGAACACCTGGCCCGCGTTCCGCAACGCCGTGGAGCTCGGGTACCGATACCTCGAGACCGACGTCCACGTGACCGCCGACGGGGTCCTGGTCGCCTTCCACGACGAGCGCCTCGACCGGGTCACCGATCGCACCGGGGCCGTCGCCGAGCGGTCGTGGGCCGAGATCGCCGAAGCCCGGGTGGACGGGCGGGAGCCGGTGGTGCTGCTCGAGGAGCTCCTCACCGCGTTCCCCACCCACCGGTTCAACCTCGACCCCAAGGCCGACGCGGTCGTCGAGCCGCTCGCCCGCCTCCTCGTCACCCTCGGGGCGCTCGAGCGCGTGTGCCTCGGCTCGTTCTCCGACCGGCGGCTCGCCCGACTGCGGGAGCTGCTCGGTCCGGCGCTGTGCACGAGCGCCGGTCCCCGGGGGACCACCCGGATGCGGGCCGCCTCCTACGGCGCGCCGGTCCGCCCGGACGACGCCGGCTGCCTCCAGGTGCCGGTCCGCGCCCGAGGGGTGCGTCTGGTCGATCGCCGCTTCGTCGATGCCGCGCACGCCCGTGGGATGCAGGTCCACGTCTGGACGGTGGACGACCCCGCGGAGATGCACGAGCTGCTCGACCTCGGCGTCGACGGCATCATGACCGACCGTCCCGCCGTCCTGCGGTCCGTGCTCGAAGCGCGCAGCGCCTGGGCCCCCCACGCCTGAGCCGCCCTCGCCCGTGCGTTCACGGGGGCGGCAGGAGCGCTCCCGGGTTGAGGATGCCGAGCGGGTCGAGGGCGAGCTTGAGCCGCCGCATGGCCGCGAGCTCCGACGGCGTCCGGTTGAGGTGGAGCCAGCGGACCTTCGCCCGGCCGATGCCGTGCTCGGCGCTGATGGAGCCTCCCATCGCCGCGACCCGCCGCAGCACCAGGTCGTCCACCCCCGTGTCCTCGGACGGCACGCCGGTCACGTTGACGTGGAGGTTCCCGTCCCCTGCGTGGCCGAACAGCCACACGGCGGCGTCCGGCCACCGTCCGAGCACATCGGCGCGCACCGATTCGGCGAACGCGGCCAGGCGGGAGGCGGGCAGGGTGACGTCGAGCTTGTGGGCGACCCCGACCCGGGCGATGGCCTCGGTCTGCGCCTCCCGGTACCGCCACAGGGCGTCGCACCGGACAGGGTCGCCGGCGACCACGGCATCGGTCACCCCGTCGAGCGCCTCGACCACGGCACCGAGCCGATCGACGACACCGGGGGCACCGGCGACCTCCACGAGCACCACCGCAGGCGCCGGACCCGCGAACGGCGGGGGGAGGCCGTGGGTGTGCCGGACGAGGGCGAGCCCGTCGGCGAGGAGCAGTTCGACCGCCGAGAGGTCGGGCAGCGAGCGGCGCAGCGCGCCGGCGGCGCGCACCGCTGCGGCGACACCGTCGAGGGCGAGGAGGGCGACCGCCCGCTCCGGGGCCGGGGGGACCAGCCGCAGCGCGACACGGGTGACGACGGCCAGGGTGCCCTCGGATCCGGCGAGCAGACCGGGCAGGTGGTAACCGGTGTTGTCCTTGCGCAGGCCCCGCAGGTCTCCGATGACGGTGCCGTCGGCGAGGACGGCCTCCACCCCGAGCAACTGAGCACGGGTGTCGCCGTACCGGACGACGTGCAACCCACCGGCGTTCGTGGCCACGGTGCCGCCGATGGTGGCGGAGTCGCGGGCGGCCAGGTCGATGCCGTACTGCCATCCCACGGCGCGGGCGGCGGCATGGACGTCGGCGAGCGTCGTGCCCGACCGCGCCACGAGGGTGCCCGCGTCGGCGTCGGCGTCCTCCACGCCGCTGAGCCGCCCGAGGTGGAGCAGCACCTCGCCCCCGAGCGGCGTCGCTCCGGCCACCAGGCCGGTGTTGCCGCCCTGGGGCACCACGGCGGTGGCGGTGCGGTGGCAGGCCGACACGCAGGCCACGACCTCGGCCACGGTCGACGGACGCAGCATCGCCGGCGAGGTGCCGATGTGGCGCCCCGTCCAGTCACGGACGTGCCCGGCGAGGAGGTCCGGGTCCGTGAGGGCGAGCCGGGCGACGTACGGGTCGGCCAGCAACGGGAGCGACGGGGTGGCGCGACCAGGCACCCGACCATTGAAGCCGGACCGTCGTGACCGGTGCGACCTCCGCCCGCGTTCATGTCCGGCGCAGATCGGCCGATCATGAGGGCATGTCCCGCCACGCTGCGTCACCGCCCGTCGCGCGAGCCGTGCGCCTCGGGCTCGGGTCCCTGCTGGTCCTGGGCACCCTGGCGACCGGTCTCGCCGCGCCGGCGGCCGCGCAGGACGACGAGGTCCTCCCCCCCCTCTCGGCCGAGCTCATCGAGGAGCGCCTCGACCCGCGCATGCGCCGGATCGTCGTGGACAGCGGGCCCATCCGGGAGGCCGAGTCCGCCTACGAGCGGGGGCTGTTCGAGGTCGCCGAGGCGGGGCGACGGATCCGGTCGCTGGAGGCCGAGCTCGAGACGATCACCGGCGAACGATCCACTCGGGCCGCCGAGCTCGACGTCGCCCGGGCCGAGCTCGGACGTATCGCCGTCGAGCTCGCGGACACCGAGTCCGCGCTGCGGGCGGCGGTGCTCGACACCTACATGAACGGCGCCGGGGCCTCCGACCGCATCCTCGCCACGGTCGAACCGGCGGAGGCGTCCCGTGCCGCCAGCGCCGACGAGCTGGCCGCAAGCAGCAGCGAGCTGCTGCTGGACCGCCGGACCGTGCTCCGTCAGGACCGGACCCGCGTGCGCTCGACCATCACCTCCACCGAGCGCCGCCTCGCCGAGCTCGCCAACCGGATCGTCAGCACCCGTGCCCAGCTCCAGCAGGCGCGAACCGCGGGGTTCGCGCTCGCCCTGTCGATCCCGACGCTCGAGGAGGCCTACCGCGCAGCCCGGCTCACGGCCACCGTCCGGGGCATCGACGTGCCGCTCCTGGCCCTCGACGCCTACGTCCGGTCCGCCGACCTCATGGCCGGCGAGCGACCGAGCTGCGGCGTGTCGTGGTGGCACCTCGCCGGCATCGGCCGTATCGAGTCGAACCACGGCCGCTTCCAGGGCCGGGCGCTGCGTTCCGACGGCACCGTCGACAACCCGATCGTCGGCGTCGCCCTCGACGGAGAGACGGTCCTGGGCGACGGTTCGTCGGTGGCCCGCATCGGCGACACCGACGGGGGACTCCTCGATGGGGACCCCGTGTTCGACCGTGCGGTCGGACCGATGCAGTTCATCCCGAGCACCTGGGCTCGCTGGAACGCCGACGGCAACGCCGACGGCGTGAGCGATCCCAACAACATCTACGACGCCGCCCTCGCCGCCGCCCGCTACCTGTGCGCGGTCTCCGGCGACCTGCGCTCCGAGGAGGGGACCCGCCGGGCCCTCATCGGCTACAACCGGAGCGAGGCCTACGTGCAGCGCGTCTACGACCTGGCGAACGGCTACTCGACCTACCCGATCCCTCGGTGACCCGTCCCCTCGGGGTCACCCCTCTGCTCGGTGACCTGCGGGTCACCTGTGGGTGAACCTGGGGACAAGCCTGTGTGTCTTGCGTCACATCCTGGGGATCTTGCGCGATTCCGGTGGACAACATGGGGATTTCCCCGCAACCGCTTGACGATCCTCCGGGCCCGGCGCAAAGTGCTCCCACCAGGCACGACGTGCCGGGGAACGGGCGAAGGGACGAGGCCCGACGGAACCACCCCCGGGTGGCGACGGCGGCCGAGGAACACGACCGGGAACCGGGGCCGAGCGCCTGGGATCCAGGACCAGGTCGAACCGTGGGTCACCACGGGGAGACGGGTCGGCCGCTCGCATCCGGGCGGTCGGGAGGTCAGCAGCTCCGGCCGCTGACCGAACGGCCGGTCGAACGGGCGGGCAACCACCGCAGCGGACCGACGGGGATGCAGCGGACGGGAGCCCGACCGGGATGGAGGACGGCGGATCGGACAGACGGCGACCACCGACGGGTGGCCGGCGAACGGACGATCCGACGGGTGTCGACGGACACCGGTGGCACGACCCGGGCAGGCGCCCGCCGACGGGTGGACGCTGGGCCAGGCGCTCGGACGGTTTCGACCGGACGAGGGCCCGGGACCGCCGGTCGACCGATGCAAGGTCGGCCGCCGGGACACGGTGGCGATGGGACCGAGAGGCCCCGAGGAGCTGACCGGCGAGAGCCGGAAGGTTACTCGGGGCCTTTCCGCGTCCCCGGCTCTGCCGCGTTCCCTGCTCTGCCGCGTTCCCTGCTCTGCAAGGATGCACGCATGTCCGGCCGCTCCCGCCGCGTCGCTCTCGACGGTCCGGTCGACCTGCCGGGCACCCTGCGGTCGCTCGCCGTGACCGCCACCGACCCCTGCGTTCGGGTCCGCGGCCGCGACGGCTGGATCGGCGCGGCCACCCCCGACGGCCCCGCCGGCCTCCACCTGCGCGCCGACGGCGACGCCGTGACCGGCACCGCCTGGGGGCCGGGTGCGGGTTGGATGCTCGAGCGCCTGCCCGGCCTCGTGGGCGCCCACGACCGCCCCGAGGGGTTGCGCCCCGTCCACCCGATCGTCTCCGAGGCGGTCCGCCGGCGCCCCGGGGGGCGCGTGCCGCGCTCGGGTCGCCTCCTCGATCTGGCCGTCGGCACCGTGTTCGCCCAGAAGGTCACCGGCGTCGAGGCGGGCCGGGCCTGGCGGGCGATCGTCCGTCGGTGCGGCGCGCCTGCGCCGGGGGTCCCGGGCCTGGCCGTGCCCCCACCCGCCGAAGCGATCGCGGCCCTGGGCTACGCGGACTTCCACGCCTTCGGCGTCGAACGGCGTCGGGCCGAGACGGTGCTGCAGCTCGCCCGGATCGCCCCCCGCCTCGAGGCCGCAGTCGCCGCCGCCCTGGGGGACGACGCGGGCACCATCGACGCCGCTGCCCTGGACGTCGTGCACCGACGCCTCGCCGCCACCCCCGGGGTGGGTCCGTGGACCATCGGCATCCTGCGCTACGGCGTGCTCGGCGACGCCGACGCCGTCCCCGTCGGCGACTTCCACGTCCCGAACACCGTCGCCTGGGCGCTCGCCGGGGAACCCCGTGCCGACGACGCCCGCATGCTCGAGCTCCTCGCGCCTTACGCCGGGCACCGCGGACGCGTCGTCCAGCTCCTCGAGCTCGCCTCCGGGCCGGCACCGAAGTACGGCCCCCGCACCGCACCCCGCTCCATCATCCGGATGTGAGGCGCCCTAGTCCTTGAGGGCGACGGCGTTCGGGGTGACGTTCATCTTCGGCTCGTAGGCCGCCGCCTCCACGTCGCGGGCCTCGCCGCCCAGGGTGGCGCGCAGCTCGGCGCGACACGACGTGCACGGACCGTAGAAGTCCTCGGCGCAGACGAGGCCGCAGCGGGGACACGGGAACGGGTCGATCGGATCGCTCACGCCCCCACCTTCGCGCGTTCGGCGGCCCGGCTGTGGACGCCGGCGTCGGTCCCCAGCCCTGAGGCCGTCCATCCACCGGAAATGCACAGGTTGTGCCTCTTCCACCACACAGGGTGCTCGTCGTACCGTCCTCCCCGGAAGGGCACGAGCACGGGAGGCGCAACGATGGCGAGGTTCGAGGCGATCCTGAAGGACGGCGGCACCGAGGTGGTCGACGGCGCCGACACGTACGCCCTCGAGGGGCCGATGACCACGTTCTTCCGCACCGATGGCGGCCGCGGCATCGTCGATTCCTGGGCGGTGCGCATCGCCAGCATCCGGACCACCGAGCTGCTCCTCGTCCGCCGCCGCGCCGAGGCGGACGCCGGTACCGACCTGCGCCCGCTCCCCCGCCTGGTCGCCACCGCCTGACCCATCGAAGCCTGCCTTCCTACTCGAACTGGCCGGGTGGCGAGCACGTTTCCGTGCTCGAAACCCGGCCGGTTCGGATGGGTGAGCGGTTCGGATGGGTGAGCGGTTCGGGTCAGGGGACGTAGGGACCGAGGGCGGCGAGGGTGTTGAGGGCGACGAGGCCCGCGGCGCAGCCGGCGAGCACGACGCGGTCGATCCGCCAGGAGCGGGTGACGACCGCCAGCGTGAGCAGGATCGGGAAGGCGTTGAGCCCGTAGCGCTCGAGCGAGTTCAGGTTGTCCGCAGCGAGCGAGGTCACCAGCACGAACGCGGCGAACGCTGTCCAGGACATCGGCCAGCGTCGGATCCCCAGGACGAGCAGGACCACGAACCCGATGGCGAACGGTACGTGCAGCCCGTCGCCCAGCGCCTCGGGGCCGAACAGGTCCCGCAGTCCGTCGAGGATGCGCCCGAACGGCTCGGTGGGCTCGCCCCGGAGGTCCTCCTGCACGGTGAACGGGAGCATGGCGTCGCCGAACCGGTCCCCCACCCACAGCAGGTACAGGCCCGTCCCGACGATGGGTCCGGCCACGGCGGCGAGCCGACGGGCCACCTCGGCCGGGCCGGCACCGCGCACCCCGCGCAGCGCCTCGAGCGCCGCAGGCACGGCCAGGAACACCCCGAGGGGGCGGGTCAGGCCCGCCACCACGCCGAGCAGCGCGGCCACCAGCCAGTGCCGGGTGCGCAGCGCGAGGAAGGCCCCCACCGCGGCGGCCAGCATCAGCGACTCCGAGTACCCCCAGACGAGCACGAACGAGGCCGGGAACAGCGCCACGACCCAGGTGCTCAGGTCGGCCAGCCCCCGGTCGGCCGTCTCGAGCAGCACGAGACGGCGGAGCAGGACCGCGAACACGAGGGCGAAGAGGTTCGCCACCACCACGAGCGCCACGTCGACACCGCCGGGCAGCACCACGTCGACCCAGCGGGCGAGCAGGGGGAAGAGCGGGAAGAAGCGCACGCCCTCGAGCGGGATGGCCTCGTACCCGTCGGTGGCGATGGCGCCGTACCACTGCCCGTCCCAGGCGACCAGGCCCTGCGTGAGCGTGGGCGGGCGGTCGCCGGGACGGAGGTGGTCGGAGGCGATCGTGGCCAGCACGAACGAGACCCCGACCAGCAGCCTGGCGGTGAGGTAGGCCGGGAGCACGGCGAGGAGCTCGGCGCCCAGCGCCGCGACCCGCGGCGTGCTGCGCCCCGACGCCGCGCTCACCCCGGGACCCGGTACCGGTGCAGGGAGGCGTGCTCGAAGAACGCCGCGGGATCGCTGTTGAGGAGGACCTCACCGGACCCGGTCACCTGCCCGAGCAGGTTGGCCACCTCCGCGCAGTCGTCGCCGACGATGCGATAGTGGCTCTCCCAGGCGAGCCAGATCGTGGAGCCCGCGGGCCGCTCGGCGACGAGCTGCTCCACCACCGTGGCGGGGTCCGCCGCCGCGAAGCGGTCGAGGTAGTCGACCCACTCGACGAACCGCGGGTCGAGCTCGAGGTCGGGATACGGCAGCACCGGGATCGCATCGCCGAGCAGGCGCTGGTGCGACGGGCTCAACTGGTCCGGACAGACCAGCAGGACGTCGTCGGGTCCGGCCTCGGCCAGGACGATCGCGGTGATCTCCCCGGCCTGGGTGCGGTCGCGCGGGATCACGTCGTCCAGGTACGCCATGCCACCGAGCACCGCGATGACCGCCATCACCACGACCCGGGTCGCCGGCGGCGCGAGCGCCAGACCGAGTCCGGCGACCACGAGCGCCAGTGGCGTGTACACCGCGAAGTACCGCGCCTCGAACGCGCTGCCGCCCACGAAGGACGCCACCCCGGCCACGACCACACCGATGGCGAGGGCTGCGGCCAGTCGGGCCGTGGCGGGCGTGTGCGGCCCTTCCAGCACCAGCGCCCCGGCCCGACGGACACCCAGCACGCCGATCATCAGCAGCCCGCCCACGACGACGATGAGCAGGAAGCCCTCCGGCGCACCCGAGCCGAGGGTGCTGACCGCGGCAGCCAGCGCCGCCGTGGGGCGCCCGGAGTCGGCCCACGGCGTCCCGGTGTTCTCGAGCTGGTAGAGCATGTTCGGCACCCACGGGGCGAACAGCACGCCGCCGAGAGCCAGGGCCAGCGCCGCCCGGAGGTCCGCCCGGCGCTGGTCGGGGTCGGCGCCTCGGAACCCCCCGAGCAGCAGGAGCAGGCCGGCGGCGCCCAGGAGGAACGCCGCCCAGTAGTGCGTGAGGAGCAGGAGCCCCGAGGCCACCGTGACCTGCGCCAGGCGGGCCATGGACGGCCGCTCCCGCGCCCGGTCGAGCACCAGCCACCCCACGAGCGCGAGCAGGCTCACGAGGCTGTACTGGCGTGCCTCGGAGCCGTAGCGGATCAGGAACGGCGACGCGGCGAGCAGCACTACCACCGACGCGGCGCCGGCCCGTCCGCGCAGCCGCCGGCCGATCACCCAGCCCACGGGCAGGGCGGCCACGGCGAACACGCCCGACAGCGCCCGCACCGCGGTGTCGCCGTCGCCCACGACCTCCATCCAGAGGTGGAGCATCCAGTAGTAGAGCGGCGGGTGGCCGTCGTGGCGGAGTCGCTCGGCGATGTCGCCGAACGGTTCCGAGGCGATGTTGACGGTCAGCGCCTCGTCGAGCCAGAGGGGCGAGTCGGCGACGAAGCGGGCGACGATCCCGGCGACCACCACTGCGCCGACGACCAGCGGTCCCAGACGCACGATCGTGGCCGTGGAACGCCACCAGGGCACGACGGGATCCTCGGGCGCAGGCACGGCCGCGGAATCTAGCCCGCCCTCCCCCGCCGTCCCCGGACGGGCAGCCCTGCGGTTGGGTCAGCCGGTGCAGGGGAGAGCGTCGCTATGATCTCGCCCGTCCTGCGGGGCGCTCCGCTCGTCCATCGCGACGGCCTGGCCGCCATCCGGCGTCCGCTCCGACCCGGCCCCGCATCGAGGTGACTTCCATGCCCACCAACGGTTCCCCGGCCGGCCAGGCCGCCCAGATCCAGCCGGTCATCATCGGCGCCGGACCTGCCGGCCTCACCGCCGCCTACCAGTTCGGCAAGGCCGGCGTGACCACCACGGTGCTCGAGTCGAGCAACGTGATCGGCGGCATCTCGCAGACCGCCGAGCGGGAGGGCTGGCGCTTCGACATCGGCGGCCACCGCTTCTTCACGAAGGTGCAGCCGGTCGAGGACCTCTGGCACGAGATCCTGCCGGACGAGGACTTCCTGATGCGGCCGCGCATGAGCCGCATCTTCTACAAGGGCAAGTTCTACGACTACCCCCTCAAGCCGATGAACGCCCTCGGCAACCTCGGCCCCATCGAGGCCGTCCGCTGCGTGCTCTCCTACGCCTGGGTGCGGGTGCGCCCGCCGAAGGAGATGACGAGCTTCGAGGGCTGGACCGCGAGCCGCTTCGGCTGGCGCCTCTACCGCACGTTCTTCAAGACCTACACCGAGAAGGTGTGGGGCGTCCCGGCCGACACCATCCAGGCCGACTGGGCGGCGCAGCGCATCAAGAACCTGTCGCTGTTCAAGGCTGTGATGAACGGTCTCCTCCCGAAGCGCAACCAGAAGGACATCACGAGCCTCATCGAGGAGTTCCAGTACCCGAAGTACGGCCCCGGCATGATGTGGGAGCGCTGCCGGGACCTCGTCGTCGGGCAGGGCAGCACCGTGCTCATGGAGCAGCCGGTGGTCCGGATCCGCCACGAGGGCGGCAAGGCCGTCGCCGTCGTCGCCAAGCAGGGCGACGCCGAGGTCGAGTACCCGTGCACCGACATCATCTCGTCGATGCCGATCCCCCACTTGCTCAAGGCCATGGACCCGCCGGTCCCCGCCGAGGTGCAGGCGGCCGCCGACGGCCTCGCCTTCCGGGACTTCCTCACCGTGGCGCTCGTCGTCCCCGAGGCCGACGGCTTCCCGGACAACTGGATCTACATCCACGCCCCCGAGGTCAAGGTCGGCCGGGTCCAGAACTTCGGGTCCTGGTCGCCGTACCTCGTCAAGGAGGGCAAGACCTGCCTCGGCCTCGAGTACTTCGTGGACGAGGGCGACGAGCTCTGGAACTCCTCCGACGAGGATCTCATCGAGCGGGGCAAGCGCGAGATGCAGACCCTCGGCCTGCTCGAGCCCTCCCACGTGGAGAAGGGCTTCGTCGTCCGGATCCAGAAGGCGTACCCGATGTACGACGGCACCTACAAGGACAACGTCGACACCCTCCGCCGCTGGATCGAGGAGCACACGCCGAACGTGTGGCCCGTGGGCCGCAACGGCATGCACCGGTACAACAACCAGGACCACTCGATGTACACGGCGATGCTCTCGGTCGAGAACATCGTCAACGGCGCCGGACACGACATCTGGGCCGTGAACGTCGAGGAGGAGTACCACGAGGAGAAGAAGGCGTCCTGAGTTGGCGTCGCGGCTGAGCCCGTTCGGGCGGCGGCTGCTGCTCCTCACCCTCCTGGGCCTGGTGGTCCGGGTGGGCTACGTCCTCGTGGTCGAACAGGGCGACGAGATCACCGGCGACGCCACCTACTACCACACGGCCGCGAACCTGCTCGCCGACGGCAAGGGGTTCATCGAGCCGTACCGGTACCTCCACGGCGGCGGCCAGGAGTACCTCTTCGTCGAGGACGAGTCCGTCATCGATCCCTCCGCGAACACGGCCCTGCCGATCGGCCACGAGGAGCCGACCGCCGGCCACCCACCCCTGTTCGTGCTGCTGCTCGGCGCCGGCTCGATGGTGGGGTTCCGGACGGTCCTCGAGCACCAGCTGATCTCGGCGTTGATCGGCGCCGCGGCCATCCCGCTCATCGGGCTCGTCGGCCGTGACCTCGCCGGGGAGCGGGCAGGGCTGATCGCCGCCTTCCTCGGCGCCACCTACGGCTTCCTGTGGCTGAACGACGGCATGATCATGAGCGAGTCGCTGGTGATCGTGCTCGCCGCCGCGTGCAGCCTCGCGGCCTTGCGCTTCGCCCGCGGCCCCTCCATGCGGCGCGCGCTGGTGCTCGGCGTGCTCGGCGGCCTCGGTGCGCTCACCCGCGCCGAGATCGCCCTGTTCCTGCCGGTCGTCCTCGGGTGGATGCTGCTGCGGTCCGGGCTCCCCTGGAAGCGCCGCATCGGCCTGTTCGCCGCCTCGGGCGCAGTGGCCATGGCCGTGGTGTCGCCGTGGGTCATCCGCAACCTCTCGGTGTTCGAGGAGCCGGTGCTGCTCTCCAACGGCTCGGGCATCGTGCTGGTCCAGGCCAACTGCGACGCCACCTACTACGGCGACAAGCAGGGGTACTGGGAGTACCTGTGCGGCCTGCCCCAACCCGTCGGCCCGAACGGCGAGCCGATCGACGAGTCCCAGCGCGACGTGCAGTACCGCGAGCGCGGCATGGAGTACATCTCGAACCACACCGAGCGCCTGCTCACCCACGTGGTGCCGGTGCGGGTGCTGCGGGTCTGGGCGCTCTACGACCCCGTCCAGCAGCTGCGGGCCGACGTGCTGGTGGAAGGACGGGCGTTCCGGCTCTCGGTGCTGGCGCTGGTGCAGTTCGCGGTGCTGGTCCCGCTGGCCGTCGCCGGCGGCGTGCTCCTCTGGCGACGCAAGGAGCCCCTGTTCCCCGTCGCGGTCTGGCCGCTGCTGGTCACCTTCGTCGCCGCCACCGCCTTCGCCACCACCCGCTACCGGGTCACCGCCGAGGTCGCCATCGTCATCCTCGCCGCCGTCGCCATCGACGCCCTCTGGACCCGCGCTGCACGTGGTCGCAGTGCCGCCGCTACCTAGACTCCGCACCGTGTCCGGCCTCGTCACCTTCACGCTCGACCTCGAGGACCTCCGCACGTCACCCGAGCAGGAGCAGCGGGTCGACCGGATCGCCCACCGGGTCTTCGACCTCGTCGCGGAACACGGCGTCCGGGGCACGGTCTTCGTGGTGGGCGAGCTCGCCGAGGCGCACCCGGCGCTGGTGCGGCGCATCGCCGCCGACGGTCACGAGCTCGGCCTGCACTCGTTCCGCCACGTCCCCATCGGCACCGACGAGCCCGACGTGTTCCGTGACGAGATCCGGCGGGGCAAGGCGGTCCTCGAGGACCTCGGACAGCAGCGCGTGCGCGGCTACCGCGCCCCCATGATGTCGCTCGTCCCCGAGTCCTCGTGGGCCCTCCCGATCATCGGCGAGCTCGGTTTCGACTACTCCTCGAGCGTGCTCCCGGCGCCGTCGCCGCTCTACGGCTGGCCGGGGCTGCCCGGCACCCCCTTCGTCTGGGACAACGGGGTCGTCGAGCTCCCCTGCCCGCTGGTGCGGGTCCTCGGCGCCCAGCTGCCCTTCCTCGGCGGCACCTACCTCCGGGTGCTGCCGGACCGTCTCCGCCGCTTCGGCACCGACCGCGCCCCCGCCGAGCAGGTGCTGTGGACGTACTGCCACCCCTGGGAGTTCGACCCCGACGAGCCCTACTTCGAGTTCGACCACATCGGCCGGGTGGCGAGCCGCGTGGCCTGGCTCAACCGCAAGGGCATGACCGGGCGCGTCCGCCGCCTCCTCGAGGGCCCGGTCGGCCCGCCCCTCGCCGAGCGGGTCGACGCCCTCGACCGCAGCGCCCTGCCGATCGTGGCGGTCACCTCGGCGGCCGAGCACGAGCCGGGCCGGCTCGCCGGCCTCGTCGGCGGGCTGTTCCGCCGGAGCGCTCCCGCCGCGTGAGCGGGTTCCGGTGGCCGGCCTCCTTCGCCGGCCGGCTCCTCCTGATCACCCTGCTGGGCCTGGTGATCCGGGTGGGGTACGTGGTCGTGGTCGAGCGCGGCGACCCGTTGTCGGGCGACGCCATCGGCTACCACCACAACGCCAACCTCCTCGCCGACGGTCGGGGGTTCATCGAGCCGTTCCGCTACATCTACGGCGGGCAGGAGGACGTCGTCCTCGCCGACGGGACCACGAGGACCGTCATCACCCCCGTGGGCCACGAGGAGCCCACCGCCGGCCACCCGCCGGCGTGGACCGTGATCCTCTCGATCGCATCGTTCCTGGGGTTCACGAGCGTGTTCGCCCACCAGCTCGTCGGCGCGGTCGTGGGGACGCT
Source organism: Acidimicrobiales bacterium (assembly GCA_040382135.1). Lineage (GTDB taxonomy): Bacteria > Actinomycetota > Acidimicrobiia > Acidimicrobiales > JBEIGA01 > JBEIGA01. The sequence goes on along the minus strand of JBEIGA010000032.1, from coordinate 1,188 downwards.
CACCATCCCGATGGCGGGGATCCTCGGGCGCGAGCTCGTGTCCGAGCGGGTCGGGCTCATCACCGCCGGACTCACCGCCGTCTACGCCTTCATCTGGCTGAACGACGGGCTCGTGATGTCCGAGACCGCGGCGATCCTCGCGGCCACCGCCGCCACCTGGGCCGGCGTCCGCTTCTGGCGCGTACCCACCCTGCGCCACGCCGCCGTCTTCGGTCTGCTCGGCGGCCTCGGGGCCCTCAGCCGGGCGGAGATGGTCCTGTACCTGCCGATCGTCGCTGCGGTCGCCGTCCTCCGTGCCGCCCTGCCGTGGCGCGATCGGGTCGGCCGGTTCGCCACCGTCGGCGTGGTCTCGGTCGCGGTCATCTCGCCGTGGGTGGTCTACAACCTCGGTCGCTTCGCCGAGCCGGTGCTGCTCTCGAACGGGACCGGCACGGTGTGGGTGCAGGCCAACTGCGACCCCACGTACTACGGCCCGAACATCGGCTACTGGGAGCTGTCGTGCGGCCTGCCCCAGCCCTATGGGCCGAACGGCGAGCTGCTCGACGAGTCCGAGCGCGACATCGTGGTCCGCGAGCGGGCCGTGGGGTACATCTCGAACCACACCGAGCGCCTCGTCACCGTCGTGGTCCCGGCGCGCATCCTGCGGACCTGGGCGCTTTACGACCCCGTCGAGCAGTTGCGGCTCGACATCTACGCCGAGGAGCGCACCTTCGCCCTCTCGGTGGTCGGCCTGATCCAGCTCTACGTGATGGCGCCGTTCGCCGCTGCGGGCGCCTGGAGCCTGTGGCGCCGCAAGCTCCCCCTGCTGCCCGTGGCCCTCTGGATCCCGCTCGTGACCTTCACCGTGGCGATCGCCTTCGGGAACACCCGCTACCGCACCGTGGCCGAGGTGTCCGTCGTCGCGCTCGCCGCCGTGGGCGTCGACGCCCTGTGGCGCCGCCTGCGCCCGGAACGTCCGGCGGTGAGCCCGTGAGCGGGGCGGCGCGCCTCACCCGCTGGTGGCGGCCGCTGGCCGTCCTCCTGGTGGTGCTCGGCGTCTGGATCATGGTCGTGCCGTTCTCCCGGGTGATCCCCGGCGGCGACATCCGCGAGTTCGGCCGTGCCATCACGCCCCAGGTCTCGTGCGGCTCACCGGTCCTGGCCGCGTTCCGCGGCGACGACGACACCCTGCTCCTCCCGGCCGAGCCG
>JBEIGA010000031.1:0-20675 GCA_040382135.1 Acidimicrobiales bacterium | reverse complement strand
GCGGTGGTGAGGACGCCGAGGACGCGTTGGGCGAGCAGCGATCGGATGGCCAGCAGCGAGAGGGCCGCGCCGAACAGGGGCAGGATCACGGGCAGGGCGAGCAGCCTCACGGTGCGTCCTCCGCCCGGTAGTGGCCCTCCTCGTCGACGACCAGGGTGCGGATCCGCTCGTCCTCGAGGTCGTCCTCGACGTCGTCGTCGCGGGTCCAGACCCAGCTCCGGTAGGCGAGCGCCAGGAGAAATCCCACCATGGCGAACCCGATCACGATCGCCGTCAACGCCAACGCCTGGGGGAGTGGCGACGCGATCCCTTCCGGGACCCCGTCCTTGCCCACGATGGGTGGGTCGCCCGCCCGGCCGCCCTCGGCCAGCAGCAGGAGGACGGAGGCGTGGCCGAGCAACCCGACCCCGAGCACGATGCGGCTGAGCGCCCGCTGCAGGACCAGGTACACGCCGACGGCGAAGAGCCAGCCGACGAGCGCGGCGAGGAGGATGCTCATCCGACCTGCTCCCCGCTGGAGGCACCGACGGGCGGGTCGACTTCCGGGTCGATGGGGTCGTCGGAGCCCAGTACCTGCAGCAGCATGCCGATCACGCCCACCACCACGAGCAGGATCCCGGTGTCGAACGGCAGCGCCGAGGTGGCCTTCACGGCGCCGAGGACGGGGAGGTCCACCTCCCAGGTGTGGTGCTCGAGCAGGCTGTTCCCGAGCACGAGGGGGACGAGCGCGGTCCCGGTCACGAGCACGGCGCCGACGCCGAGGACTGCCTCGTAGGGGACGGGGAACCGGGTCCGGATGGGATCGTTTCCGGTGATCATGCGCAGGACGAGCGCGGCGCCGATGGCGAGGCCGGCGATGAAGCCGCCCCCTGGCTGGTTGTGGCCGGCGAAGTGCAGGTAGAGGGCGAAGACGAGGATGGTGTGGAACACCGCCTCGACCACGATGTCGAGCACCACCGCGGGCTCGCCGAGGGTGGGGCGCCGGGGCGTCTGCTCCTGCGGGCGGCCGTCCCGTTCAGCCATCGGTCGCCCCCCGGTTCGCCCGGACGATGCCGAGCACGCCGAGCGCGGCGACGACGAGCACGATCGCCTCGCCGACGGTGTCGAACCCACGGATGTCGACGAGGGTCACGTTGACGACGTTCGAGCCGTCGCCCTGCGGGTAGGCGAGGGCGGCGACGTCCTCGTCGACCGGGGTCGCGGTGCGGTCGGCGAGTGCCGTCAGCGTGACCCCGAACATGAAGGCGCCGACGATGCCGGCGACCGCGATGCGGGCCGCGTTCGCGGTGGACCACGGCACGACCCGGAACCGGTCGGGGAGGTGGCGGAGCACGAGGACGAACATCACGACCGAGACCGTCTCCACGAGGATCTGGGTGAGCGCGAGGTCCGGCGCGCCCTGGAGGACGAACAGCGCCGCCGACGAGAACCCGACCGTGCCGAGGAGCAGCACCGCAGCGAACCGCCGGTGGGTCACTGCGAGGCCGGCAGCGGCGAGCATCGAACCCACGATCACGACGGCCTGCAGGGGTGACTCGGCCAGCACCGCACCGTCGGGGACCCGCACGTCGCCGATGAGGTGGAACAGCGGGATGGCCACCATGCCGAGGAGGATCACCCCGAGGTACAGCGGCATGGAGCCGTGCTGCACGAGGCCGGTCACGCGCGCGGCCCCTCGGAGGCTGCCGCCGAGCAGCCGTTGGAAGTGGTCCGCTGCGGTCCGTTGCCGACCGAGCACGGCCTGCAGGGCCTCGACCCGTGCACGGACGGCGAAGAGCGCAGCGCCGATGGCGAGGGCCAGGAGGGAGAGCAGGAAGGCCGACGTGATGCCGGGCCACAGGATCAGCTCGTAGGCGGCGGCCTTCTCGTAGAGCGCACCGGCAGCCGGCCGCACGACCTCGTCGGTGAGCGCGGGGGCGACGCCGAGCACCACGGTCGGGACGGCGAGGATCGCCGCCGGTAGGACGAACAGCGCTCCCGGACGGTGGATCTCGGTGGTCACGCCGGGGCGGTCCGCGAAGGCGCCCCACAGGAAGCGCAGTGTGTAGGCGGTGGTGAGGCCCGACGCCCCCACGAAGACGGCGAGGGCGAGGCCCGCCGCGGCGAATCCGGCCTGCTGGTAGCCGACGATCGCCGCCTCCTTCGCCAGGAAGCCCAGGAGGGGTATGACCCCCGCCATGGACGCACCGCCGAGGACCGAGACGACCACCACCGCGGGCATCGCCCGACGCAGACCCGAGAGCCGGGGGATCTCGCGGGTGTGGGTCGAGTGGTCGATGATGCCGACCACCATGAACAGGCTCGCCTTGTAGATCGCGTGGGCGAGCAGCAGGGCACTGCCGGCGAAGAGGAGCTTCGACTCGCCGCTGCCGAAGACCGCCACGAGCATGCCCAGCTGGCTGACGGTGCCGTAGGCGAGCACGAGCTTGAGGTCCGTCTGGCGCAGCGCCCGGTAGCCGCCCCAGCACATCGTGGCGAGCCCCACCCCGATGGTCATGGGCCGCCATGGCGGGAGGTCGGCCAGGGGATGGGCGAGACGGGCCACGAGGAAGACGCCGGCCTTCACCATCGTCGCCGAGTGCAGGTAGGCGGACACGGGCGTGGGCGCCGCCATGGCGCCGGGCAGCCAGCCGTGGAACGGCACCTGCGCCGACTTGGTGAAGCAGCCGAGGAGGATCAGTGCAGCGGCCCAGGACGCCTGGGTGCCACCGATGCCGCCGGCATCGGCCAGTTCCGTGAGCGCCGAGATCGAGGTCGCACCGGTCGTGCTCGTGAGCAGCAGGATCCCCGCGAGGAGGGCGAGCCCGCCCGCTCCCGTGATCAGCAGCGCCTGCGTGGCCGCGCTGCGTGCGGCAGGGTCCTCGTCCTTGAACCCGATCAACCCGTAGGACGTGACCGACGTCAGCTCCCAGAACACGAAGACGAGCAGGAGGTCGTCGGCCGCCACCAGGCCGGTCATGGCGCCGGTGAAGGCGGTCAGGAACGCGGCGAAGCGGGGGAGCCCCTTCTCGTGGTGGAAGTACTCCGACGCGTACAGCATCACGAGGACGCCGATCCCGCCCACGATGCCGAGCATCATGAGGGCGAAGGCGTCGACGCGGAAGCTCAGGTCGAGCCCGAGCTCGGGCACCCACTCGGCCCGTTGCTCGACCGGTGTCCCGTCGAGCACCGCGCCGCCTTCGACGAGGACCCAGACGACGGTCCCGAGGGGCGCGAGTGCCGTCAGCAGGAAGACCCGCCGGCCGAGCCGCCCGCCGACCACGGCGGCGAGGACCGCCACGGCGACGTGGAGGACGAGGACCGCGATCATCGGACGGCGGTCCTGGTGCAGCCGGCGGGGAAGTGGTCGACCAGGGGCATGAGGAAGTGGCGGGGAGCGTCGAGCCCATCCTGCCCGCGTTGCGGGCCATCCCTCGGACTTTCGGCAGTTGGGCCGCCGGCCTGAGCGTTCGCGGGCCTAGCGGTTCACGTAGGCGCGGCCGATCGTGAACGCCATGATCGCCGAGAACCAGCCCACGGCCACGAGGCCTGCGAGGATCCGCGTTCGGAACGCGGTGTCCGCCTTGAGCCACCACCCCGCGCCGAGGAAGATCCCCAGCGGGAGCAGGCCACCCACGTAGTGGATGTAGAGCTGGGAGATGCCCTGTCCCTGGTCGAGCAGCTTGATGCCGAGCAGGATCTGCAGGGCGAGGACCACCTGGGCCACGGTGAGGACCACCCGGCCGGTGGTGTCGAGCACGCGGCCCGTCATCGCCAGCCGCCCGGTCCAGGCCACGGCTGCGGTCATCGACACCAGCACGAGCACGCCGAGCGTGACGTGGACGCTGCTGTCGATGATCCAGTTGTCGATCCGCCCGTCGCCGAGGGCGCCGTCCTGTGCGAGCACACCGATCACGGCGGCGAGCCTGGCACACGGGCCGGGACCGTCCGGGATCGGAGGAAGATCATTGCGTCCGCAATAACCTGGCGGCATGACCTCGACCAGCGACCAGCCCATCGACATCCGGCGGGCGGACGAGCGGTTCCACACCGACCTCGGCTGGCTCGACAGCCGCCACCGCTTCAGCTTCGGCCACCACCACGATCCGCGGAACACGGGACACGGGCTGCTCATCGTGTCGAACGACGACCGTGTCGTGGCCGGCGGCGGCTTCGGCACCCACCCGCACCGTGACATGGAGATCGTCACCTGGGTGCTCGACGGTGAGCTCGCGCACCGTGACTCCACCGGGACCGACGGCGTGCTCTACCCCGGGCTCGCCCAGCGGATGTCCGCCGGCCGTGGGATCCTCCACTCCGAGATGAACCACAGCCGGACCCTGCCGGTCCACTTCCTGCAGATGTGGGTCGTCCCGGACACGGCGGGGATCGAGCCGTCCTACGAGCAGCGCGACCTGAACGACGACCTCGCCGGAGGCGGTCTGGTGCCCGTCGCCTCCGGGCGCGGGCACGAGGGCGCGATCCGCATCCACCAACGGGGCGCGGTGATGTGGGTCGGCCGGCTCCAGCCGGGGGAGCGGGTCGAGGTGCCCGACGCCCCCCTCGTGCACGTGTTCCTCGCCCGCGGATCGGCGGCCTTCGACGGGACCCCCCTCGTGGCCGGGGATGCCGTCCGTCTGACGGCTGCAGGGAGCCGGCCCCTCGTCGCCGGTCCCGACGGCGCCGAGGCGATCGTCTGGGAGTCCGACCGCTCGGTCGTCCGCTGACGGAGGGCGGCTCACCCGATCGCGGTCCGCCACCAGCGGCCCATGCGGACGGCGTGATGGCCGCGCGCGAGGACGAGGTGGTTGCCGAGCGGGTGGTCGAGGAGCTCCTGCACCCTCCCGGAGCCGAGGCGCACGCGCGCCTGGGTCCGGCAGAGGTCGGGCGAGCCGCCACCGCCTACCACCACACCGTCGGCGAGCCAGCAGTGCTCGAGCTCGCCACCTCCGAGGCGGACGAGGGTGACCGGACCGGGCGGTACCACACCGTGGATCCCGACACCGATCCCCGACTCGAAGTGGGTGTGCAGGTCCAGGTCCTCCACGAGCGACGGCGCGATCGTGCAGTGCGCGAGCAGCACCTCGTCCGCTCCCGGATCCACCTGCGCCGGGTTGGCGATCCACGACGGCCGGTCGAGCAGGTGGCGGATCCACAGCATCGCCACTGCGGCTGCGACGTCGCCCTCGCAGCCGGCCACGATCCCATCGTCGTTGAGCTCGGCGAGCGCGAGACAGCCGGAGGTGTGCAGGTCGGTGAGGAAGTCGAAACACCGCACGGTGACCGCGTCCACACGATGGCGCTCCAGCACGGCCGTGAGCGTGGGGCGGAGTGCAGCCGCCGCCACCACCTCGGCGTCCGGGAGGTGGCCGAACCCTTGGTCGGATCGCCTCAGCCAGCGGACGGGCGTGCCGCCTGCCGGGTCGTGCATGGCGATGACCTGTTCCATCGGCACCGGCACCAGCTCCACACCCCAACGACGGCGTACGGCGTCCCGGTCGGGCACGCTGGCGACGAGCCAACCCGAGGGCTCACCCACCAGGCCGAGGCGGGTTCGACGCATGCGGAGGACGGCGGCGGCATCGGCCACGGCGACGGCCAACCCGTCATCGGCCCGATCCGGGTCGACGTAGACGATCCGGCCCCGAACACCGTCACGGTGGAGTCGGGCGAGCGCCTCGAGGGCCGCGGGGAGGGAGTTGTGCCACGGGTGGGCCACGAGGGTCACGGGTTCCGCAACGCCGACCTCCGGCGCCGGGTCCGCCGACACGGCGCGACGACGGGCGGCCATCTCGAGGACGGCAGCCTCGGTGCCGCCGGTCGCGATCACGATCAGGAAGGGCAGCGTCGGTTCGTCCTCCGGCTCGCCGGGGACGCCGCCGAGATCGGCCAACCGGCGACGCAAGCCGCTGGTGATGGCGGTGACCGCGTCGTCGTCGTGCAGCGGGCTGGCGAGGATGCGGAACGTGCAGGCCATGGAACGATCCTGCCCCCGGTGCCAGGAGGTGTGGCAGGGTCCGAGGTCAGCTGTGCCGGTCGGGTCAGCTCCGCGGGCTCTGCTGCTGTGCCGGTCGGGTCAGCTCCGCGGGCTCTGCTGCCGTGCCGGTCGGGTCAGCTCCGCGGGCTCTGCTGCTGTGCCGGTCGGGTCAGCTCCGCGGGCTCTGCTTCCACAGGCCCGTGCGGCGGCGGCGCTGACGGCGCCACTGGATCAGGGCGATCGCTCCCGCCACGGCGAGGAAGGCCACAGCTGCGATCCAGCCCTCGCCACCACCGTCGTTCGACGTCTCGGCGAGCAGCATGGTCAGCATGCGGGCATCGTCGCGTGCGCGACACGAGCGGTCCGCATCCGCCCGGCGGCTCAGCAGCGGGTGACGTCGACCGCGACCTCGAGATCCTGGTCACCGGGCGGTCCGAAGACCACGCCCCGCAGCGGTGCCACGTCGCCGTAGTCCCGTCCCCACGCCACGGTCACCCGCTGGACCGGGGTCGCGCCGGGGTTGGTGGGGTCGACGTCGTACCAGCCCCAGTCGGGGACCCGGACCGAGACCCAGGCATGCGAGGCATCCGCGCCCTGGAGCTTCGGCATGCCCGGCGCCGGGATGCTCTCGATGTATCCGCTCACGTAGCGCGCCGCGAGGCCGAGCCCGCGCAGGCAGCCGAGCAGCAGGTGGCTGAAGTCCTGACAGACCCCGCGGCGTGCGGCGAAGACCTCCTCGACCGGGGTGGTCACGTCCGAGAACCCCGGATCGAAGCGGAAGTCGGCCGCGATCCGGTCGACCAGTTCCCGGATGGCGTGGCCGAGGAGTCGGCCCGGCGTGAACGACACCGCGCCGTAGGCGGTGAGGTCCTCGAGGAGCGGCACGAGCGGCGACGGGTACGCGAGCTCCACCGCCTCGATGCCGCTCGTCGCGTCGACGGCCGCCTCCCACGGTGGGCCGTCGGGTGGCGGTCCGGGGTCGAGGACCTCCACCAGGCTGGAGGAGGTCACCTCGAGGTGGTCGTGGGGGCGTTCCACGGCGCAGTACCGGACCAGGTTCCCGAACACGTCGACGTGATCGGCCACATGGTCGGGTTCGGGATCCACGTGCACGGCGCGGTCGAGGACCCGTTGCCAGGGTGTCTCCCGCGGAAGGAGCCGCAGCACCGAGTGCCCGTTGGTGACCGGCACCAGGTACCGGTGACCGGTGCGATGCCGCACGGAGTACCGGGCGGGGATCATCCCGCGCCCCGTCGGGCCCGGGGGGCGTGGGCGAACCACGAACCGACGACCTCCTCGGTCAGCTCGAGGAGGAGCGGTCGGATCTCGAGCACGACATCGTGCAGGTCCGTCGCGATCCGGGTGCCGGTGTCGGCGTCGCCGAACCGGCCTGCGTCGGTGAGGACGTCCTGCGCCCGGGCGGCGATCGACCGCTGGACCGTCCGATCCCGGCCCGCGGGCAGGCCGCTGATGTCCTCGAGCAGCTGTTCGAGCTGGAAGGCCAACGATCTCGGGTTGGTCGCGTCGGTCACGAGCATGGCGGCGAGCCCGCCGTGGGTGACGTCGCTGCGGAAGCGCCGCCGGTAGGCGACCAGGCTCTCGCACGCGGTGAGCACGGACTCGTGGAGCGACTGGCGGTGCTCCGGCGCGGTCGGGGGGACCACCGTCGCCTCGAGCAGGCCCAGCAGCAGGACGGCCCGCTCCAACCGCCGGCCGATGTCGAGCAGACGCCAGCCGGGGCCCCGGACCATGCTCTCCTTGGCCAGACCGGAGAAGGCGAGCAGCGGGACGAGGACCCGGTCGAGGGTCTCGCCGAGGGTCACCGGGTCCGCGCTCCCCGCGCTGCGCAGCCCGTCGATCTCGGCGTCGAGCATCCCGAAGATCCGCCAGGTGGATGTGGAGACGTGCTCCCGGATCGACCGGACCGACGACACGAGGTGACCGAGGGAGTCGGCCGCCGAGCCCGCCCGCCCGGCGAGCGCGCTGGCGACCTCGGCCTGCAGGGTGGCGTACGGATCGCCCCCGGTCCCGGGGAGGGTGCCGATCGCCCCGCTCACCGAGCGGAGCCCGCTGAGCATGTGGTGCAGCCAGGGGCCGTCGGCATCGGCGAGCAGTTCGGGCTCCTGCTCGACTCGTCGGAGGATCACCTGCACCAGGCGGACGACGGTCTCCGCCCGCTCGGCGTTGCGACCCATCCAGAACAGCGACTCCCCAGCACGGCTCGGGAGCGACGCCCGGAGATCGATGGGTGCGACGTCGGGTGTCGCCACCGGGATCGGCGCCGAGGTGGGTCCGGCAAGCACCCAGATGTCCTTCGCCGTGCCGGACGCCTGGGCGAGCGCCGGGGTCCCCGACGCGACGACCCGGCCGTGGCCGCCGGGGAGCACATGGCACCCCTCCGGCCCGGAGACGACCACCGCCCGGACCACGACGGACTGCGCGCCCGGTTCGCCGTCGACCACGCCGGGGGTGGTGGCGAGATCCAGCCGGCGCTGGGCCACGACGCGGTGCGGCGACCGATCGATGAGGGAGCGCCAGTGCGCCCGTTCCTCGGGATCGAGGTCCCGGGCGAACACCGGCGGGACGCTGCCGCCCACGGCGCGAACCGCACCGTGCCCGACGTCGTGCAGGACCAGGTCGTCGAAGGCGCCGAGCACCTCCTCCCGGTGGTCGGGGCATCCGCACCACCAGGTGTCGGTGGACGGCAGCAGCAGGTCCTCGCCGAGCAGGAGGTGGCACGCCGACTCGAGGAAGGGCAGCAGGGCGAGGTGTCCCGCGATGCCGGAACCGGGGATGTTGGCGATGCCGGCCCCGCCCTCCCGCACCGACTGCAACAGGCCCGGTACACCGCCGGGTCCGCCGGGAGGGACCTCCAGCGGATCGATCCAATGGTCGGGCACCCGGCGGAACGCCACGTCGACCGGCTCGAGCTCGCCGAGGGAGCGGAGCCACAGCCGGCCGCCACGGACCGTCAGGTCGTCGCCGGTGACCACGTGGTACCCGAGTGCGGCAGCGAGGTACGAGTGGTCGAGGTACTCCGGTCGGCCCGGTCCGGTGGTGTGGACCACCACCCGCGGGCTTCGTCGCTCGGCCGGTGCATGGGCAGCGAGCGCGCCACGGAGGGCAGCGGAGAGGTCGCCGAGCGGCGTTGCGCCCGCACGGCGGTGCAGGTCGGGGAGCAGACGGCTGGACACCGAGCGCTGCAGGAGGGCGAGGCCGGCGCCGACGGGCACGTCGGTGTGGTCGGCGAGGACCACGAACACGCCGTCCGCCCGACGCACCAGGTCCGGTCCATAGAGCGTGAGCCGACGGGCGGCGGAGGGGAGCCCGGCGGTCGCCCGTTGGTACCCGCTCCAGGACAGCACCGCCGCAGGGGGGACCACACCGGTGGTGAGCAGGGTGCGGGCACCCGTGAGGTCGGTCACCACCGCCTCGAGGAGCTGCGCCCGCTGCTCGAGGCCCCGCGCAAGGGCGCCCCACGCCACGGGGCCGACGAGCATGGGGACCGGATCGAGGCGCCACGCCCGGCTGGTCTGCTCGTCGTCGTGGACGACGTGACCGGCGCCTTCGGCCACGAGCAGGCGGTCGGCGAGCGACTGCCTGCGGAGGAACTCCTCCCTGGAGGTGTGCAGCAGGTCGTCCGCGAGCGCCGCCCAACCCGGACGGACCGCACCGGAGCCGTCGAGCATCTCGTCGTGGATGCCCGTCAGGGTCCGGTAGCGGGAGATCGCGGCGGGGCTCACCGTCCCATCATGCGTCGGGCGTGCCCGTGAAGTAGACGCCGCCGATGCGGTCGTGCAGGGCGGCGAGTCCGAGCTGGATCTCGTCCAGGCGCGTTCGGAGCCCCTCGGCTTCGAGGTCGCCGGCGTCGCGGTCCACGATGGACTCCAGCACGCCGTCGACGACCGTCCGGACCTCGGCGTTCCTCGGGAGCCTGGCGAGTCCTTCGTCGATGCGCCGGAGGCAGTGGGCCACGGAGCGGGGGAAGTGCCGGTCGGTGAGCAGGAAGCGCACCACCGAGGGCCCGTCGACCGGGCGGTGCATCGCTCGGTGGAACATCTGGAGCGCCGACAGCGAGCGCAGCACCCCCGTCCACTGCACGTTGCGGTAGGTGTCGAGCTCGATCGTTCCGGGGGACAGCAGGGCCACCGCCCTGGTGTCGAGGATGCGGGTCGTCATGTCGGCTCGCTCCAGGTTCGCGCCGAGGCTCAGCATCTCGTACGCCTCGTCGTGCGACATGGAGGTGACCAGGACGCCGCGGACCAGGTGGCACTCGCGGATCACCTGCTCCAGGAACCGCGACCGGCTTCGCCGCTCCACCCCGTCGGCGCCGTGGGAGCGCACGAACAGGTAGAGGTCGTTCACCGCCTCCCAGACGAGGCGAGGGAGCACCTGGCGGGTGGTGCGGAGGTCCTCACGCGCCGCGATCACGCTCGACGCCAACGAGCCGGGGTGCTCAGGATCGGTGAGGAGGTACCGGATGATCGACTCCTCGTCCGCCCGCTCGTACCGGGCGTCGAACGCGGCGCGGCTCCCGGTGAGCGCGAGAAGGGGCTCCCAGGTGAGGGGCGAACGGCGCGGCAGGTCGATGATCAGGTTCGTGTGCTCCCGCACGATGCGGGCCGTGTCCTCCGCACGTTCGAGGTACCGGGCCGCCCAGTAGAGGTCCGCGGCGACCCGGGACAGGAGCGCGGTCACCCGGGACCGGTCCCGTCCTCGGCATCGACGGTCTCGTCTTCGACGATCCAGGTGTCCTTCGAGCCGCCTCCCTGCGAGGAGTTCACCACGAGCGAGCCCTGGCGCAGGGCCACACGGGTCAGGCCGCCCGGCGTGACCCAGGAGGTGGCGCCCTGCAGGGTGAAGGGACGGAGATCGACGTGGCGGGGCTCGAGCCTCCCGTCGCACAGCGTGGGCACGGTGGACAGGTCGAGGATGGGCTGGGCCACCCAGTTGCGGGGGTTCGCGCGGATGGCCTCTGCGGCCGCGCGCAGCTCCTCGCGGGTGGCGCGATCGCCGATGAGGACGCCGGAGCCGCCGCTTTCGTTGGCCGGCTTCACGACCAGTTCCGCCAGGTGGTCGAGCACGTAGGAGCGTTCGTCCTCGAGGTGGCAACGGAACGTGGGCACGTTCTCGAGCAGTGGCTCCTCGCCGAGGTAGTACCGGACGATGTCGGGAACCCAGGCGTACACCAGCTTGTCGTCGGCCACCCCGGCCCCCGGCGCGTTGGCGATCGCCACCGTGCCCGCCCGCCAGGCACGCATCAGGCCCGGCACGCCGATGGCGGAATCGGGACGGAACACCTCCGGGTCGAGGAAGAGGTCGTCGATGCGGCGGTAGAGCACGTCGACGCGCTTGGGTCCCTCGATGGTCCGCATGTGGAGGAGGTCGTCCGCGTCGACGAAGAGGTCGCGGCCCTCGACGAGCTCCACGCCCATCGCCTGGGCGAGGAAGCTGTGCTCGAAGTACGCCGAGTTGTAGACGCCGGGGGTGAGGACGGCGACGGTCGGCGGCTCGGGGGAGGCCGGCGCGAGCGACGACAGCAGGGCGTGGAGCTGGCTCGGGTAATCGTCGACGGGGAGGATGCTCTGCTCCTCGAACAGGTCGGCGAACGTCCGCTTGGAGATCACCCGGTTCTCGAGCATGTAGCTCACGCCCGAGGGCACGCGGAGGTTGTCCTCGAGCACCATGAACCGGCCGTGGTGGCGCACCAGGTCGCTGCCACAGATGTGGGCCCACACGCCACGGGCGGGTCGGGCGCCGACGCACTCGGGCCGGAAGTTCGCCGATCCCTCGAGGAGCTCGGCGGGGAAGACACCGTCACGGACGATCTCCTGGTCGCCGTAGAGGTCGTCGATGAATCGGTTCAGCGCCTCGAGCCGCTGAGTGAGACCGGCGGACACCCGGCGCCACTCCGACGCAGCGATGACCCGGGGGACGACACAGAGCGGCCAGGCCCGGTCGATGCCCCGCCCGTCGGAGTAGACGGTGAACGTGATGCCGAGAGCGAGGATGTCGAGCTCGGCGAGGTCCTGCCGCTCCTGGAGCTCGGCGGCGCCGAGCTCCTCGAGGTGGTGCAGGAGGACCTTGGCGATGGGACGGGGCTCACCCCGCTCGTCGAGGAGTTCGTCCCAGCGCGCGGAGGTGGAGAGGTCGAGGGGCACGTGGCCCAGTGTCGACGTGGCGTGTTTCGGGTTCGTTTCCCGTTCGTGAGCAGACGTTGTCGCCTGCTCCGGTCCGTCGAGGTGCATCGGGCACCATTGTCCCGCTTTTCGCCGATCCGTGCCGGAGGTCCGTTTGTGCAGTTGTGCGCGGGAAGCGCGCACAACTGCACAAACCCTTCGGTGGCGAGCGCTCGGGGAGGTGTGGGCTCAGCGGCGGAGGAGGCGCCAGGCGAGGGCGGCGCTCCGGCTGGGTCGATCCCGCCGGGCCTCGGCCGCGTCGGCCGCCTTCATGACGGCGAGGGTGCCGTTGATGCCGAGCCAGCGGAGCGGCTCCGGTTCCCAGGTCCGCGAGCGGTGGTCGACCCAGGGGAAGGTCACCAGCTCCGTGGCGCGTCCGAGGATCAGGTCCGCGAGGGTGCGGCCGGCGAGGTTCGCAGCGGCGACGCCCTCGCCCACATAGCCGCCCGCCCACGCGATGCCGGCGCCGCGGTCGAGGCCGACCGACGGGTACCAGTCGCGGGGCACGCCGAGCACGCCGCCCCAGCGGTGGGTGACGTCGACGTCGGCGAGGGAGGGGAACAGCTCCACCATCGTCCGGTGGATCCGGTCGTGGGTGGCGCCAGGGCGGCGGGGGCCGGCGTCGACCTCGGAGCCGAACCGGTACCCGGCGCCCCGACCGCCGAACGCGAGCCGGTCGTCGGCGGTGCGCTGGGCGTAGATCACCACGTGCCGGGCGTCGTTCAGCAGCTCGCGTCGGTGCAGCCCGATCCGGTCCCACTGCTCGGTCGAGAGAGGCTCCGTCGCGATCATCATCGACGAGATCGGGGCGAGCGTCCGGTGGTGATCGTGGAGCCCGGGTGTGTAGCCCTCCACCGCCCGGACCACGACGTCGGCGCGCACCGTGCCGGGGGAGGTGCGCGCGGCGCGGGGGTCGATGCGGGTGACGGCGGTGCCCTCCACGATGCGGCCGCCCCGGGCCTCGACCGCCCGGGCCAGGCCACGGACGAGGCGGTAGGGGTGGATCGCGGCGCAGTGGGTCCAGAACAGGCCGCCCTGCACGGAGGTCGCGTCGACGAGGGCGCGGGTCTCGTCGACATCGAGCATGCGGATGTCGTCCGTGGACAGACCGTGTCCGTGCGCGGCGATGACCTCGGACCGGAGCCGCGCCAGCTGTCCGCCGTTCCGGGCGAGCGTCACCGTCCCGCTCTTGGCGAAGTGGCAGTCGATGCCCTCGGCTGCGGCGACCCGGCCGACCTCGTCGACGGTGCGGTGCAGCTCCCGGGTCATGGCGAGCGCACGGTCGGTCCCGCCGGCCGTGGCGAGGCGTTCGAACCCGGCGGCGACCATCCCGTCGCACCAGCCCCCGTTGCGTCCCGAGGCGCCTGCGCCCACGGACTCCCGTTCGATCACGAGCACCCGCAGCGACGGGTCGGCCGACAGGAGGGCATGGGCGGTCCAGAGGCCCGTGTACCCGCCGCCGACGACGGCGACGTCGACCGCCGTATCGGCGTCGAGCGCCGGCCGAACGGTGCCGTCGTCGTCGGTGTCGAACCAAAGGGGACGCCCGTGGGCGCCGCCGGGACCCGTCATGCGGTGCCCCAGGCGTAGGTCTGCTTCTCGAGCCTCAGGTAGGTGAGGGTTTCGGTGCGGGTCACCCCGGGGATGGAGCGGATCCGCTCGTTCACGAGGTCGAGCAGCGCGTCGGCATCACGGGCCACGACCTCGGCGAGGATGTCGTACCGGCCCGCGGTGATGACGACGTAGGACATCTCGGGCACGGCGGCGATCGCCGCCGCCACCGCGCGGATGTCCCCTTCCGCGGTGATGCCGAGCATGGCCTGCAGGGAGAACCCCACGCGGGTCGGGTCGGTGACCGCGACCACCTGCATGACGTTGCGCTCGATGAGCCGCTGCACCCGCTGACGCACGGCGGCCTGGGACAGCCCGACCGCCGGACCGAGGTCCGCGTAGGACATGCGGCCGTCCCGTTGCAGCTCTCGGATGATCGCCTTGTCGATGTCGTCGAGCTCGGGATCCCCCGATCGACGCTCGGTCTCGTTCGCCTTCACCGTTCCCCTTCGCCGAGGAGCTCCTCGAGCGGGGTCCATGCCTCGCCGATGGCGTCTGCCACCGCCCGGTTGGGCACGGCACCGGCCATCGTGTTCCACCCGAGCGCCAGCTCCGGGTGGCGGGCGACGGCGTCGGTCGGCGAGCGCAGGGCCAGCTCGACCACGTAGGGGAGCGTGGCGTTGGTGAGCGCGTGGGTGCTGGTGTGGGGCACGGCCCCCGGCATGTTGCCGACCGCGTAGTGCAGAACGCCGTGGCGCTCGAAGACCGGGTCGGTGTGGGTGGTCTCCCGGGAGGTCTCCACGCAGCCGCCCTGGTCGATGGCGATGTCGACGATCACGGCGCCGTCCTGCATGCCGCGGACCATGTCCTCGGTGACCACCGTGGGGGCCCGACCGCCGGCCACCAGGACGGCGCCGATCACGAGGTCGGCCTCGGCGACCGCGCGCTCGACCGCCCCGCGGTTGGAGGCGAGGGTGGTGATCCGTCCTCGGTGGATCTGGTCGACCCAGCGGAGGCGGTCGATGTTCTTGTCGAGCAGCAGCACCTCGGCCTCGAGGCCGGCGGCCAGCCAGGCGGCGTTCCAGCCCACGTTCCCTGCCCCGAGCACCACGACGCGGGCGGGACGGACGCCCGGCACCCCGCCGAGCAGCACGCCCCGGCCACCCCGGGGCTTCTCGAGGAAGTGGGCGCCGACCTGCACGGCCATCCGGCCGGCGACCTCGCTCATCGGGGCGAGCAGGGGCAGGGCACCCGACTCGAGCTGCACGGTCTCGTAGGCGATGCCGGTGGTGCCGGCGTCGAGCAGCGCGCGGGCCACGGCCGGGTAGGCGGCGAGGTGGAGGTACGTGAACAGCGTGAGGTCCGGCCGGAGGTGACCGAACTCGCTCGCCTGGGGTTCCTTGACCTTGCAGACGAGCGCCGCCCGTTCCCAGACCTCGGCGGCCGACGCCACGACCTCTGCGCCGGCGCGGGCGTAGGCCTCGTCGCCGATGCTCGAGTCTGCGCCCGCGCCGCTCTCCACCAGCACGGGCACGCCGTGGGCGGCGAGCTCGCGCACCCCGTCCGGGGTGATGGCGACCCGGTGCTCCTCGGTCTTGATCTCCCGTGGCACTCCCACCGTCAGCGGCATGGCGCGCTCCTTCTCCTCAGGTCGGGCTCAGGCTCCCCGGTCGAGGCCGATGCGGTCGCAGGCCTCGGTCAACAGCGTGCGCAGGATCCCGGCGATCTCGTCGAACTGCTCAGGGCCGGCGATGAGGGGTGGCGACAGCTGGATGACCGGTTCGCCGCGGTCGTCGGCCCGGCAGAGCAGGCCCAGCTCGAGGAGTCGGTTCGAGATGAACCCCCGCAGGAGGTCCCGGCTCTCGTCCTTGCTGAAGGACTCCTTCGTGGTGCGGTCCTTCACCAGCTCGATGCCGTAGAAGTAGCCCTTGCCGCGCACGTCGCCCACGATGGGGAGGTCGCGGAGGCCCTCGAGCGCAGCGCGGAACCCTGCCTCGTTCGCCTTCACGTGGTCGAGCAGGCCCTCGCGCTCGATGATGTCGAGGTTCGCGAGCGCCACCGCGCAGCTGACCGGGTGGCCGCCGAAGGTGAAGCCGTGCATGAACGACACGTCCTTGCCGATGAACGGCTCGGCCAGGCGGTCGCTCACGATCATGGCGCCGAGGGGCGAGTACCCCGAGGTCAGGCCCTTCGCCGACGTGATGATGTCGGGCTGGTAGCCGAGCCGGGTGGAGGCGTACATCTCGCCGAGGCGCCCGTAGGCGCAGATCGTCTCGTCGGAGACCATCAGCACGTCGTAGCGGTCGCAGATGGCCCGGATCTCGGCGAAGTACTCGTCGGGTGCGGTGAAGCACCCGCCGGCGTTCTGCACCGGCTCGACGAACACGGCGGCCACCGTGTCGGGGCCCTCGCGCAGGATCATCTGCTCGATGTCGGTGGCGCAGCCGAGGTTGCAGCTGCCGGCGCACAGGTAGCACCGGTACTGGTTGGTGTTCGCACAGTGGAACCCGCCGGGCGTGACCGGCTCGAACGGCTCGCGGAACGCAGGGACGCCGGTGATGGCGAGCGCTCCCAGGGAGGTGCCGTGGTAGGAGAGGTACCGCGAGATCGCCTTGTACTTGTGGGGCTTCCCCATCATGCGGTGGTACTGCCGGGCGAGCTTCCACGCGGACTCCACGGCCTCGGAACCGCCGGTGGTGAAGAAGACGCGGTTGAGGTCACCGGGCGCGTAGGACGCGAGCCGGGCCGCCAACTCGACCGCCGGCCGGTGGGCGTAGGACCACAGGGGGAAGTAGGCGAGGGTCTCCGCCTGGGCGGCGCCCACGGCGGCGAGCTCCGAACGGCCGTGGCCCACCTGCACCGTGAAGAGCCCGGCGAGCCCGTCGAGGTAGCGGTTGCCGTCGGTGTCCCAGACGTAGCAGCCCTCGCCCCGCTCCATGATCCGGTACGAGTCGACGCCGGGGAGCTTGATGGTGGTGAAGTGCCCCCACACGTGGCGGTCGAACAGCTCCTGCAGCCCGTCGCTCGGCATCGCTCTCGGTCTCCCCGGTCGCCTCGGCCCGATCCTACAAGCGGATCCCTTGCCGAAGCCAGGTTGGACGCGGGGAACCGTCGTACGGGGCGGCAATGACGAGTGTGTTCAGACCTGGTGCCCGCTCCGCAGGCGGATGCGCTGCCACACCGAGCCGAGCCCGATGATCGCCACCGACACCACCAGCACCAGGCTGGCGAGCACGTTGATCTGGGGCGGGGTGCCGTTGCGCGAACCGCCCCACACCTGCAGCGGGAAGGTGTTCTGCGACCCGGCGGTGAAGAACGTGATGATGAAGTCGTCGAGCGAGAGGGCGAACGACAGCAGGCCGGCGGCGATGATCCCGGGCAGGATCAGGGGGAACGTGACGAGGCGGAAGGTGCGCCACGGTCCCGCGCCCAGGTCGGCGGCCGCGTCCTCCAGGTTCCAGTCGAACCCGCGGATACGGGCCTTCACCGTGAGCGCCACGAAGCTCACCGAGAACATCACGTGGGCGATCCAGATCGTGCTGGTGCCTCGGTTGAAGCCGATGTCCAGGAAGATGTTGGCGAGCGAGGCGCCGAGCACGATCTCCGGCGTGGTGAGCGGGAGCACGAGCAGCAGGTCGATGCCGGCCTTGCCCCGGAAGTCGTACCGGGAGATGGCGATGGCGATCAGGGAGCCCAAGACCGTGGCGGCGACCGTCGACAGCGCGGCGATGCGCAGGCTGTAGAGCATCGCGTCGGTGAGCTCCTCCTCCGCGAAGGGGTTGAGCCAGTTGTCGAGGGTGAACCCCTGCCACACGAGGTTGAAGCGACCCTCGGGGTCGTTGAAGGAGAAGGCGATGATGAACGCGATCGGGACGAACAGGTAGACGAACCCGAGCAGGGCGTAGACCGTGAGGGCGATGCGGCCCCAGGAGCGCCGTCCGTTCATACGGTCAGCCCCTCGGTCCCGAGGAAGCGGGCGTAGATCAGGACGGCCGCGGTGATGATCAGCATCAGGACGAACGCCAACGCGGCGGCCACCGGGTAGTTGAGCTGCACCAGGAACTGGTCCTGGACCACGGTGCCGATCATGGTGGTGTTGGGGTTCCCCAGCAGGGCGGCGTTGACGAAGTCGCCCGAGGCGGGGATGAAGGTGAGCAGGGTGCCGGCGAAGACGCCCGGGAGCGACAGCGGGAGCACCACGCGGCGGAACCCGCCCGACGGTGTGGCGTAGAGATCGCCCGCCGCGTCGAGCAGCCGGAGGTCGATCTTCTCGAGGCTCACGTAGATCGGCAGGATCATGAACGGGAGGAAGTTGTACGTGAGGCCGCCGATCACGGCCGCGGGCGTGTTCAGCAGCTGGTAGTCCTCGGCGAAGAACGGTGTGGCCCGCAGGAACGAGACCACCGGTCCCTCGTCGGCGAGGATGTTCTGCCACGCCAGCGTCCGGATGAGGAACGACGTGAAGAACGGCAGGATGACGAGGCCGAGCAGCCGGTTCCGCCAGGCGCCGCCGTACCGGGCGATGAAGTAGGCCATCGGGTAGCCGATGAGGATGCACAGCACGGTGGCCGCACCGGCGTACCCGAACGCCCGAAGGAACTGCTCGCCGTAGTCGCTGAAGGCGCCGGTGTAGTTGTCCCAGTTCCAGTCGAAGGTCGTCTCGCCCGTGTAGCGGTTCTCCCGCGTGGACAGCGACATACGCAGCAGGAACGCCAACGGCAGGAGGAAGAACAGCGCGAGCCACAGGACGCCGGGTGACAGCAGCCCGTACGGCACCCATCCGGCACTGCGCTGGCTGCGGTCACCTCCTCCGGCCACGTTCCGTCCTTCCTCCGCCGCCGAGGCTCAGGCGCCGATGATGCCGGAGTAGCGCTCGTCGAACTGGGCCTCGACCTCGTCGGAGAGCGAGCCCCAGCTCTGGAGCCGCGCCTGGGTCTCCTCGGTCGGGAACATGAGCTCGTTCTCGGCGAGGGAGCGCTCGAACTCGTCGTCGGACCCGGCGAGCACCTCCTGCACCCCCTCGACCGGCGAGATGTAGCCCACGTACGCGGCGATGCGGGCCGCGTTGACCGGGTCGTAGACGTAGTCCATCCACTGCGCGGCGTTGGCGGCGTTCGGGCTGCCCTTCGGGATGAGCATCACGTCGGACCAGAGGGTGCCGCCCGAGTCGGGGACGGCGAAGCGCAGGGCCGGGTTGTCGAGCTGCAGCTGGGCGATGTCGCCCGACCAGCCGATGCACGCCGCGAAGTTCCCCGACACCAGGTCGTCCTGGTAGTCGTTGCCGGTGAACTGGCGGATCGTGCCGTCGTTCGCCGCCGTCTCGATGATGTCGAACGCCTCGGCGGCGTCCTCGAACGTGGCGTTCTCGAGCGTCTTGCCGGTGTACATCATCCAGAGCCCGACGGTGTCGCGCATCTCCGTGAGCATGCCGATCTTGCCCTTGAACGCCGGGTCGAGCAGGTCCTCCATGGAGGTGAGCTCGCGGCCGGTGACGTCGATGTTGTAGGCGATGCCGGCGATGCCCGACTGCCACGGCAGCGAGTACTCGCCCGTGGGGTCCCAGGGCGGGTTCGTGACGCTCGCCGCGAGGTTGGCGGCGTTGGGAATCTGGTCGAGGGGCAGCTTGTCGACCCAGCCGAGAGAGATCAGGCGTGCCGCCATCCAGAAGGTGGGGGCGATGATGTCGGCGTCGAGCACGTCGCCGGCGGCGAGCACCGGCTGGATCTTCGCGAAGTACGTGGTGTTGTCGTTGATCTCCTCGGTGTAGGTGAGGTCGATCCCCGTCGCCTGGCGGAAGAGCTCGACGGTCTCCTCGTCGATGTAGAGCGGCCAGTTGGCGAACTTCAGGGCGTTGCCGCCGCCACCCCCGCCGTCGCCCGAGCCGCCGTCGTCGTCACCCCCGCACGCGGCGAGGAACGCAGGCCCGAGGGCGAGCCCGCCCAGGGCGAGGCCGGACATGCCGAGGAACCGGCGGCGGCCGTAGCGCGCCGGGAGGTGGAGCGGGGTCGGTCGGCGGGTGGTCATCGCAGGTCCTCCGGAGGTGGGTTGGCTCACGCCGATGCCCCGGTGAGCTGGTCCGCATCGGGGAGGTCCGCCCTCTCCCCGGGCAGGACCAGCCCGGCGCCCCGGTCCCAGCTGCACCAGATGCGGTCGCCGGGTCGGAGCATGGGCAGGTCGGCCTCGGCGCCCACATGGGCAACGATCTCGGTGCCGTCGGGCGCGGTGGCGCCGAGGCGCACGACCGGACCCTGGAACACCAGGCTGGTGACGGTGGCCGGAACGACGACGTCGCCGCCCGGGTCCGCGGTGCTGATCCGCAGCCGCTCGGGCCGGACCATGAGCGTCGTGTCGCCGGCGACCGGGGCGTGGGCCCGGGCCGGGAGGCGGACGCCGAGGCTCTCGACGACCACGTCGCCGGCGGCGCCGCCGCCCTCGACGCACCGGGCGGGCCAGAGGTTGGCCTGACCGATGAACCCCGCCACGAAGACGGTGGCCGGGCGCTCGTAGATCTCGACGGGCCCACCGATCTGCTCGACCTTCCCGCGGTTCATCACCGCGATCCGGTCGCTCATGGTGAGCGCCTCCTCCTGGTCGTGGGTGACGTACACGAACGTGATGCCCACCTCGCGGTGCAGCGTGCGCAGTTCGTCCTGCAGCGTGCGGCGCAGCTTGGCGTCGAGCGCGCCGAGCGGTTCGTCGAGCAGCAGCACCTTCGGTCGCAGCACCAGACTGCGCGCCAGGGCCACCCGCTGCTGTTGGCCTCCCGACAACTGGTGCGGTTTGCGCTCGGCGTACTCGCCCATGCGCACCAGGTCGAGTGCCTCGGCCACCCGGCGCCGGCGTTCGTCCTTGCCCACGTCGTCGAAGCGCAGACCGAACCCCACGTTGTCGGCCACGGTCATGTGCGGGAACAGGGCATAGCTCTGGAACACGGTGTTCACCGGGCGCTTCTCGGGCGCCACACCACGCATGTCGACCCCGTCGATGGT
>JBEIGA010000030.1:0-21210 GCA_040382135.1 Acidimicrobiales bacterium | reverse complement strand
CGGTCGCCGTGCGCGACCTCGCGACCGGTCCAGGCGGCCGACCCCTCTCCCTGGACGTGGCCGCCAACGACCGGGACCCGGACGGACAGGCGCTCGTCGTCCTCGACGCCCGGGTCGTGTCCGGCGAGGGCTCGCTGACCCGACAGGGCAACGTGCTCACCGTGTCCCCCGAGGACGACGACGACGATGACGACGATGACGACGATGACGACGACGACGACGACGATGACGACGATGACGACGACGACGACGGACCGAGCGAGGTCGTAGTCGAATACGTCGTCGCCGACGTCGACGGTCGGGCGAAGACGACCGGGCAGGCGGTGTTCCGGTTCGAGGCAGCACCCACGACCGCGCCGGCACAACCGACCCTCATGGTGGCCAAGGCGGCAGACCGCAGCAGCGCCATTCCGCTCGAAGGGGCGACCCTGGCGGCCACCGACCAGGTCTGCATCTTCGTGGCGACCGGCGCTCGGTACCACCGGGTCGACTTCTGGCTCGACGACCCGGGGATGCGGGGCGCGCAGGTCAACCGCGAGGAGATCCACCCTTACGACTACGCCGGGTCGCTGAACGGCTCGTCGGAGTCCCCCTGCGTGCCGCGGGCCGCGGGGTTCCTCGTCGGTGCCGCGGGCCAGCACACGATCACCGCGCTCGCCACAGGCACCGACAAGGTCACGAAGGTCGCGGGGCACGCGTCCTTCACCGTCACCGGCTGACCCGGTCCACGTCCGCGATGGATCCGGTCCTCGTCGCCATCTCGCTGGCAGCGCTCGGCGGAGCCGCCTACCTGTTCTCGCGCAGTGCCCACGTGGTGATCGTGCTGGGGCTCGGCGCGGTCGGGCTCGTGAGCGGTGGCACGGCCTGGCAGGCCGCCCGCATCGAGGCCCGGCTCACCGAGGCCGTCCAGCAGCTCACCGGACGCGACGATGTCCGGGTGGACTGCCGGAACCTCCTGCAGGACGTGACGAACTCCCGACCCGGCGAGGTCGCCTACGACGCCGACGGGAACGGTTCGGTGGCCGAGCTCTCGTGGTCGGTGTGCAACGACATCGACGGCTGGATGGGCGACGGGTCGGGTGACCCGAGCCTCGACGAGGCCACCGCCGTCCACGTGCTCACCCACGAGGCGATGCATCTCGCCGGGTACCGCAACGAGCAGGAGACCGAGTGCGAGGCCGTGCAGCGCGACGCCGCCACCGCCGTGCTCCTCGGCGCCGACCCGGCGACGGCCCGGCTCCTCGCCGAGCGCTACGTGCGCGAGCTCTACCCCCGCATGCCGGGCGACTACCGGCACGAGCACTGTGTGGAGGGTGGACCCTGGGACCGCACGCCGGGTGACGGCCAGTGGCCCGGCGGCCTCCCGCTCCCGCTCGTGCCGGGGTCCTGAACCTCAGTCCACCCCGAAGCCCAACACCCAGTCGGTGAGGTCGACGGCCTCGGACCGGTCCGGGAGCTCGATGGCGATGGCCGGGTCGCCGTGGTCGAACGCGTCCATGGCGACGCGGTAGCTCGCCGTCCCGCCGGACGCACCGGCCTCCGCCAGAGCGGGCCCGAGGTCGAAGCTGAAGGCGATCCGGTGCAGCCGCCCGTCATCGTCAACGAACACGTCGATCGGGACGAGGGTGGTGAGCAGCGGGTCGAGCGCGGCGGCCACCGCAGGGTCGTCGGCGAGCGCATCGAGGTCGGTGCCCTGGGCCTCGGCCAGACGGGCGAGCGGCACCGACCCGGTGAGGTGGGTCACGGACACGCCGCGGAGCTCGGTCCGCCCGACCTCGTCGACATCCCCCTCCACCGCCCGCAGCAGGGCGGTGAGCTGGAGCGGATCGGCCGAGCCGGCGCCGGTGATCCGGCCCAGCGCGGCCTGCGCCTCGGGGCCGCCCACCCGCTCGACGTCGATGACACCCCAGCCGTCGCCGAGCTCGCCGAGCGGTCCGAGCTCGCCCATGGACCCTGCATCTCCCAGAGACGAGGCGAGGCCACCGAGCAACCCGAGCACCGGCGCACGGAGGAACACCAGCGTGCCGTCGGACCGGGTCTCGATGGTGAGGTCGTCGCCGAGCAGGCCGAGCAGGTCGCCCCCGTCGATCCCCTCACCACCCGTTGCCTGGTCCATCACCGAGGTCAGCAGCGCGCCCAGGTCGACGAGGACCTGCGAGCGCCCGTCGGCAACGGCCCCGGTGGCGTACGGCGCAGCGGGGTCGATCGACAGGTCGGCGCCCCCCATCGACGCCTCGACGGCCATGTCGATCTCGAAGCGCAGCGAGCCCTCCGCCTCGGTGCGGTCCGCCACGCTCTGGAGGAACCGGGGCGTCGCCTCCACCTGGAGCTGTCCCTGCCCGAGCTGCTCCCGTGCCAGCTGCTCCAGGTCCGACTGCCCGCACCCCACTGCAGCGAGCGCCACCACGAGGCCGAGGGCCCCGACGCGCGTCCGCCGGTTCAGGTTCCTCCGGGTCAGGTTCCTCTGGGTCAGGTTCCGCATGTTCATCCGATCGGCTCTCCGGCCATGGCGCTGAAGACGATCCTCCAGGGCCTCGCGTACGGCATCATCACAGCATGGCCGGAGCACGACGCGACATCGCCCCCTTCTACGTGATGGAGGTCATGCGCTCGGCCGCCGAGCGGGCCGCCGCCGGCGGGGACGTCCTGCACCTCGAGGTGGGGCAGCCGGCCACACCCGCCCCCGAGGCTGTGCGGCGCGCCGCCCACCTCGCCCTCGACACCGATCCGCTCGGCTACACCACCGCGCTCGGGCTCGACGTGCTCCGGGCGCGCATCGCCGAGCACTACCGGGAGTGGTACGGCGTGGTGGTGCCGCCGGAGCGGGTGGTGGTGACCGTCGGCGCATCGGGCGGGGTGGCCCTGACCTTCCTGGCCGCGTTCGAACCCGGCGACCGGGTCGCGGTGCCCGAGCCGGGCTACCCCTGCTACCGCAACATGCTCCACGCCTTCGGCGTGGAGGCGGTGCCGATCGCCTGCGGCCCCGAGACCCGGTTCCAGCCGACCCCGGAGCTGCTCGACGCGGCCGGGCCGCTGGACGGCGTGGTGGTGGCGAGCCCGTCGAACCCCACCGGCACCATGCTCGCACCCGAGGACCTCGCCGCCCTCGCCGCCTGGTGCGACCACCGCGGCGCCCGCCTGGTGTCCGACGAGATCTACCACGGCATCACCTTCGACCGTCCGGCCACCACCGCCCTCGCCGTCAGCGACCGGGCCGTCGTGGTCAACAGCTTCTCGAAGTACTTCTCGATGACGGGCTGGCGCATCGGCTGGATGGTAGTGCCGGAGGACCTCGCCATCCCGGTGGAGCGGCTCGCCCAGAACCTGTTCATCGCCGCGCCCACCCTGTCCCAGCACGCCGCCGTGGCGGCGTTCGAGTGCCACGACGAGCTCCGTGCGCTCGTCGACCGCTACGCCGTGAACCGGCGCATCCTGCTCGACGGGCTCACGGCCGCGGGTCTCGACCGGCTGGCCCCGGCGGACGGCGCCTTCTACGTCTACGCCGCGGTCGACCACCTCACCGACGACGCCCAGGACCTGTGCGCCACCTGGCTGCGCGAGCTCGGCGTCGCCGCCACGCCGGGGATCGACTTCGATCGCGTGGAGGGCCGCCACCACGTCCGGTTCTCGTTCGCGGGCGACGCCGCGACGATGACCGAGGCGGTCAGCCGGCTCGCGACATGGACGGGGACCCCGCCGCCGAGCCGGACGCCGAAGCACCGCTGATCGGCCAGCGGTCGCCGAGCGTCGGCAGCTCGGCGCCCTGGACGGCGCCCGAGATCAGCCAGCCCTGCACGAACTCGCAGCCGAGCCCGGCCACGGCCTCGAGCTGGGCCTCGGACTCGATCCCCTCGGCCACCACCTGCCAGCCGAGCTCGCGGGCGATGCCCGCGGTCATGCGCACCACCGCCCGGGACTTCGGGTCCTCGAAGACGTGGGCGGTCAGCGCCCGGTCCACCTTGATCGTGTCGATCGGCAGCCGGCACAGGTAGGTGATCGACGAATAGCGGGTGCCGAAGTCGTCCAGCGCGATCGACACGCCGAGCGACCGGATCGTCTCGATCTCGGCGATGGCGGCGTCGAGGTCGTGGACGAGCACGCTCTCGGTGATCTCGACCGACAGCAGCTCCGGCGACACGTGGTACCGGGCCAGGGCCGTGGCCACCGCAGTGGGCAGACCGCCCGCCTGGAGCTGTCGTGCCGAGACGTTGATGGCGGTGCGCAGGCGGATGCCCTGCTGGCGCCATTCGGCGATCTGGCGGCAGGCCTCGTCCACGACCCACTGGCCGATGGGGACGATGAGGCCGTTCTCCTCGGCGACCGGCACGAACATGTCGGGCGACACGAAGCCGTGGTCGGGCCGCCGCCATCGCAGCAGCGCCTCGACACCGATGATCGACCGGTCCGCCACCCGCAGCACGGGCTGGTAGTGCAACTCCAGCTGCTCGTGTTCGAGCGCAGCGCGCAACGCCGTGTCGGTCTCGTGGCGGGCGGTGACCTGCGCCCGCATCGTCTCGTCGAACTCGGCGTAGCGGTTCCGGCCACCCTCCTTCGCCGTGTACATGGCCACGTCGGCGTCGACGAGGATCTGCGAGGGGTCGGTTCGTTCGGGTCCGCCGAACGCGAGGCCCACGCTGGTGCTCGCGTACACCTGGTGGGTGCCCAGCTTGAACGGCGTCTCGAAGACGTCGATCACCCGCTGGGCGATCATGCGGGCGTTTTCCGGTGAGGTCACCGAATCGAGGACGATGACGAACTCGTCACCGCTGACGCGGGCCACGAGGTCGGTGGGCCGCGTGGCCTGGCGGAGCCGGTCGGCGACCTTGCGGAGCAGCTCGTCGCCGGTGGCGTGCCCGAGGGTGTCGTTCACCAGCTTGAAGCGGTCGATGTCGAGGTAGAGCACCGGCAGCTCGGCCGCGGCGTGGATGGCCCGTTCGAAGCGACGATCGAGCTCCTGTTTCAGGGCGACGCGGTTCGCGAGCCCCGTGAGCGGATCGTGCCGGGTCTGGTGCTCGAGCTGTTCCTGCCGGAACGCAGGGTCCTCCCCGGCCGACGGCGCGGCATCGTCGACGTGCACCACGAGGAACCGTGGCGCATCTCCGTCGAACACGCCGACGCAGGTGCAGCGGACGGCGACGGCCGTCCCGTCACGGTGGCGGAGCCGGGTCTCGAACGTGCACTGGGGGATCCGCCCGGTCCGCACCGCCTCGGGGAGGTCGCGGCCCGTCTCGGCGTCGTCGGGGTGGGCGAGCCCGGCGAGGGTCCTGCGCCGCATGGCCTCGTACACGGTCTCGTCGACCATCGCCGCAAGGCGCTGGTTGACCTCGAGGAGGGTGCCGTCGGGTGCGCAGAGCGCCATCCCGTGGGACGCGTGGGCGAACGCGAGACGGTAGGCGTCGGCGTCGAGCGCCGGTGCGGTCACCTCGGGGTCGGTCGGGTCGTCCATGTCCTTGCCCGGATCCATCGGCACGATGGGGGGCGGACATGAGGACCCGGAGTCGGGAGCGGCTCCGTCCCGGCCTAGGGGACGAAGTCGAACATGCTCACCGACGCGACGTTGCCGGCGTAGTCGAACACTGCGAGCTCGGCCTGCAGACCGGTGCCCGAAGGCAGCGGCTCGAGGTCGTAGAGCAGGTTGGGCAGATCGGCCCACAGCCCGACGTCGATCGTGCGGATCCACTCCCGCGTGCCGTCCGGGTAGACGTTCAGCACGATCGGGAAGAGGAGGCCGTCGGGCTGGAGCGTGGCCTCGCCGTACGCCCCGGTGTTCGGGTCGTAGACGTAGAAGGTCTCGCTCAGCACGGAACCGTCGTTGGGGTCCACCACGACCGAGAGGATGACCTCGTCGTGCCCGGTCGCTCCGGGCGCTTCGTACTCGAGCGGGATGTCGATGAGGGCGTTGCCGGTGGTCTCGTCGAGGTGGAGCGTGAGGTAGGCGTACGCCGTGTCGACGCCGTCGGTGAGGGTCAGCACCGTGAGGTCGAAGATGGCGGCGGCGAGGCCGGAGCCGTCGGTGCTCGCCTCGCCCGGCTCCTCGCCGAGGTAGATGATCGAGCCGTCGTTCTCGTCGAGGATCCCGTAGAAGATGGTGGTCTCGACGATGTTGCCCTGGGCGGCGAGGTCGAACGTGCCGTAGATGTTCAGGCCGTCCTGGTCGAAGAAGTACTCGGCCTGCCCGCCGTCGTTGATGAACGTCGGCTGCTCGGCCTCCGGGATGGCCTGGCCGGCCTCGTAGTAGGAGGTCAGGAAGTCC
Source organism: Acidimicrobiales bacterium (assembly GCA_040382135.1). Classification (GTDB taxonomy): domain Bacteria; phylum Actinomycetota; class Acidimicrobiia; order Acidimicrobiales; family JBEIGA01; genus JBEIGA01. The sequence goes on along the minus strand of JBEIGA010000030.1, from coordinate 14,957 downwards.
GGCCAGTGCGGGATCTGCTCCAGGAACAGGTAGCCCTGCCCGAACTCCTCCGGGAACTGGGGGAAGTAGATGGACATGCCGCTCGAGCCGGCGGTGGCGATCCCGTCGATCGCCTCGACCACCACGGCGTCGAGCGCCGCGGTGACCGCCGAGGTGTCGACCCCGTTCGCCGCCATGCCGTCGAGCAGCAGACCGAAGTCGACCAGGTTGCTGTTCTGCGAGGGGTCCGGGCTGAAGCCGTAGGACAGCGCGTCCACCCGCGCCGCCCCGATGGAGGGGGCCACGGAGGCGAGGGCGGTGGTGACCCCTGAGGTGAACGAGCCGAGCGCCTGCTCGAGCGCGTCCATGGCGTTGAGGTCGAGCACGGACAGGGTGATCTCGGCGTCGGTGGCCTGCTCCTGCGCCTGCTGCTGGTAGGTGGTCACGATGCGGCTGCCGAGCTCCTGCGCCGAGGCGGCCGGGTTCTCCACGAGGGCGGAGAGCGCCCCCCAGTTCCAGCCGTGGCCCGGCTCGAGCTCGGCCGAGGCGACCATCACATCGGCGTAGTCGGCCATGCGGCTGGCGATCTCGTAGGTGGCCATGAGGCAGGCGTCGAAGCCGATCATGTCGAGGCGGTCGATGCCCGCCGCCGCCATGCCCGCGCTGAGCCCCTGCTCGATCTCGGCGAGGTCGAGGCCGTCGAAGCCGTCGGACTCGTCCGCACCCATCCCCGACCAGCCACCGCCGTGGTCCCAGAGGACGACGGCGTACTTCTCCGCCGGGAAGGCGGCGGCGCCGGTGGCGATGAAGTCGGCGAGGGTCTGCGGGGAGCCGGTGTTCACCTCGGCCGGTCCGGCGGAGATGTCGACCAGCTGCCCGGCCTGTACGTGGAGCAGCCGGGTGTCGGAGAAGTCGGGGAGGTTGAGCACCGGGTCGGCCGAGTAGTCGCCGGACCGGTCCACGAGAGCGACGATGTTGACGTCCTCGGTGGACCCGACGCCGGCCATCTCCTCGAGGTCGCCGAGCAGGAACGGCTCGAGGTCGTTGTCGCCCATGCCGTAGACGAGCACGGTCCACGTGCCCTGGTCCGCCGGCGGGACCGACGGATCGGGCACCCCCCCGTCGGTGCCGACGTCGGTGCCGGCTTGTGTGCCGTCGGTCCCCTGGAGGATCTCGTTGATCCGCTGGCTGTCACCGCCGCTGCTGCAGGCTGCGGCGAGCACGCCGCACGCGACGACAAGGGCGACCCCCCGGCCTCGGAGGCCGGAGCGGTGACGACGGACGTGTGGAGCCATGAGGTCCCTCCCACAAGGCGAACGGGCTCACCGTAGTGCACGGTCCGGCGCCGTCGTGCCCGGGCTACGGTGCGGGCCGCTGTCGTGCGGCCCGCAGGAGGACGTCGTGCTCACCGATCGGAAGATCCTCGTCACCGGGCTGACCGGCCAGATCGCCGGCCCGATGGCGGCGGAGCTCGCCCGGGACAACGAGGTCTGGGGTCTCGCCCGCTACTCCGAGCCCGGCTCCCGGGAGCGGGCCGAGGCGGCGGGCATCACCACCTGCACGGCGGACCTCGGCGACGGGGCGTTCGACGGCCTGCCGGACGACTTCACCCACGTCCTCCACCTCGCTGCGTTCCAGGGGCCCGGCGACGACTACGACAGCGCGATCCGCACCAACGCCGAGGGCACCGGCCTCCTGCTCGCCCACTGCCGTCGGGCCGAGGCGGCGATCGTGGCGTCGACCTTCTCGGTGTACGAGCCGAACCCGGACCCGTGGCACCGCTTCCGCGAGACGGACCCGCTCGGCAACCAGCGCCAGCCCCACTCGGCCACCTACTCCGTCTCGAAGATCGCCCAGGAGGCGGTCGCCCGCACGATCGCCCGCGTGCTCGACATGCGGGTCACGATCGCCCGCATCAACGCCGCCTACGGCCCGAACGGCGGCCTCCCCGGCTACCACCTCGACTGGCTCCGCGCGGGCGAGCCGGTGTCGCTGCGCGAGCCCGGCCCCACCCCCTGCTCCCCCATCCACCAGGAGGACATGAACGCGCAGGTGGAGGCGCTGTTCGACGCGGCGTCGAGCCCGGCCACGATCGTGCACTGGGCGGGCGACGAGGTGGTGGCGGCCGAGGACTGGATCGCGCTCCTGGGGGAACGCCTCGGCGTCACCCCCACGATCCGCTACGTCGCCAACCCCAGCGGGCTGCGCGGCATCGGGGCCGACGTCACCCGCCGCACCGCGATCACCGGACCCTGTCGGATCGGCTGGCGCGAGGGCATCGGGCGTCTCGTCGAGGAGCGGGCTGAGCCCGACCCCGCGGCGGCCGAGCGCCTGCGCGCCGCCTACGGCACCCGGGCCCCGCAGGAGCCCTGACGCCTGACCCCGGGGGCCGGGTCAGCCGAAGAGCCCGTAGCTGGGGTCGTCCGGGCCCCGGCGCGAAGCGATCGGCGCGTCGCCCACGGTGTCGGCCACAGGCGCGTAGACGGAGCCGAAGTCGTCGACGTAGCGGCGGTGGGTGATCGCCCACCGGCCGTCCCGCAGGGCCCAGCGGTCGAGGTAGCGGCCGCGGCCCACCAGGTCGGTGCCGTCGAGGGTGCGGAGGTGCACGGTGATGTACGCCTCGCTGGCGGCGGTGTCGCCGGCCGGGTCCACCTCGATCAGGATGTTCGAGATCTGGTGGCTGTGGGCGGCGAAGCCGTGCTCGTGCACCGGCCACACCCAGTCGACGAACGAGTCGCCGGTGCCCTGGTGGATGTGGGCGCCGTAGTCGGCGGTGCCGCCCTGGTGCCACACCGACCGGGTCAGCTCCCGGTCCATCCGGTCGATGCCGCGGCAGTAGCGGTAGATGACCTCGGTGATCGCCTGCTTGGCGAGCAGCTCCCCCAGCGCGTCCATGCCGCGGACCCTAGTGGTCACGCCCTGCTCCTGCCGTCGGTACTGTGCCTGCCGTGGGCCCGACCGTGCACCTGCTCGCCAACCCCACCGCCCGCGGTGGTGCCGCCGCCGACGACGTCGCCGCGGTGGAGCGGGCGCTGGCGGCCGCCGGCGCCGAGGTCGTCCCCGTCCCGGCCGTCGGCCGCGACGAGGTGCGCAGCGCGCTCCGGGCGGCGCTCGACGGGGGTGCCACCAGGGTGGTGCTCGCCGGCGGCGACGGGCTCGTGCACCTCGCCGTGCAGGAGCTCGCGGGCCGGGACGCGGTCACCGGCATCGTCCCGATCGGGACCGGCAACGACTTCGTCCGCGCCCTCGGCCTGCTCGACCCGCGGCACGACGGCGTCGCCGCCGCCGTGGCCGCCGCGCTGGCCGATCCGGTCGACCTCGACCTGTTGCGCCTCGACCTCGGCACTGCGGGTCACGGGTGGATCGCGTCCGTCGCCGCCCTCGGCTTCGCCGCGACGGTGAACGCCCGGGCCAACCGGCTGGCGTGGCCACGGGGCACCCGTCGGTACACCGCAGCGACCCTGCTCGAGATCCCCCGGTTCCGCGCCCGGCCGCTCGTCGTGCACGTGGACGGCGTCCGCCACGAGCTCGAAGCCGCCATCGTGGCCGCGGGCAACACCGCCTTCTTCGGCGGCGGCATGGAGATCTGCCCCACCGCCGATCCCACCGACGGGCTGATCGACCTCATCGTCATCGGCCCGGTCGGCCGGTTCGAGCTGCTGCGGATGCTGCCCACCGTGTTCCGGGCCGAGCACGTCCGCCATCCCGCGGTGACCCGGTTCCGCGGGCGGGAGCTCCGCATCGAGCGGGCCGACGCCACCGAGGCACCGGTCCCGGACGCCGACCTGCTCTGGGGGGACGGCGAACCGGTGGCCCCCCTGCCCGTCACCGTGGAGGCGGTGCCGGGCGCCCTGCGCGTCGCCGGCGCCCGGCCGGTCAGAGCGCCCGGCGGAGGATCGCGGCCTTGACCTTCGTGAACGGCGGGTAGAGCAGCTTCACATCCGGGCGGGACGGCTTCAGCAGCACCGACTTCGTGTTGGAGAAGGCGTCGAAGCCGGCCCGGCCGTGGTAGCGACCGCTGCCGCTCGGCCCCACACCGCCGAAGGGCAGCGCCGGGTCGCTGATGTGCACGAGGGTGTGGTTCACGCACACCCCGCCCGAGCTGGTGCCTGCCACGACCCGGTCGACGGCGAGATCGTCCTCGGCAAAGGCGTAGAGCGCGAGCGGCTTGGGACGGGCGGCCACGAAGGCGATCGCCTCGTGGAGCGAGTCGACGGCGAGCACCGGCAGGATCAGACCGAAGATCTCCTCCTGCATCACCGCAGCGGCGGGGTCCGGGTCGAGCAGGACCGTGGGGGCCACGTAGCGGTCCGCGGCCACGACGTCGCCGCCGACGGCGACCGTGCCCGCGCCGTCGCCGGCGAGCAGGCCCTCGAGCCGCCGCAGGTGCTGGTGGTTCACGATCCGGGCGTAGTCGGCGCTGCGGCGCGGGTCGTCCCCGTAGAACTCCCGGACGGCGGTGCGGATGCCATCGACCAGGGGCTGCTGCAGCGACCCGTGGACGAGCACGTAGTCGGGGGCGATGCACGTCTGGCCGGCGTTGAGGAACTTGCCCCAGGCGATCCGGCGGGCGGCGACTTCGATGTCGGCGGAGGCGTCCACGATCGCGGGGCTCTTGCCGCCGAGCTCCAGCACCGTCGGCGTCAGGTGTCTCGCCGCGGCCTCCGCCACGATCCGGCCCACGCGGGTGGAGCCGGTGAAGAACACGTGGTCGAACCGCTCCTCGAGCAGGGCGGTCGAGACGGTGGCGTCGCCCTCGACGACCCGCACGGCCTCCGGGTCGAGGTACCGGGGCAACAGCCGGGCGAGCGCCTCGGAGGTGGCCGGCGCCAGCTCGGACGGCTTCACGACGGCGGCGTTGCCGGCCGCCACCGCAGCGGCGAGCGGGGCCAGCACCAGCTGCACGGGGTAGTTCCATGGCGCCACGATCAGCGCCACGCCGAGCGGCTCGGGGACGAGCACGCCCTTGCCCGGCCGGGACGTGAGCCCGACCCGCACCCGCCGGGGGCGGGCCCACTCGTCGACGTGCTTGTGGATGTGGCGGATCTCGGCCGCGGTGACCCCGAGGTCGGTGGCCCAGCCCTCGACGGCCGGCTTGCCGAGGTCGGCCGCCAACGCCCGCAGGAGGTCGTCCTCGGCCTCGCGGAGGAGGTCGAGCATTCCGTGCAACTGCCGGTGTCGCCACTCCATGGCCCGGGTGCGACCGTCGGCGAAGGCGGCGCGGGCACCGGCCACGGCCTCGGCCGGAGACACGGGGACCGCAGGGACGACGACCCGGTCAGACACCGAGCCGCCCCTCACGCAGCTCGGTGACGCCGCCCTCGTCGCCGTCGAGCGCCACCTGCGCCTGGGCGCGGCGGCCGTACAGGAACAGCACGATCTCGAGCGGCTCGCCCGTGATCGAGGCCGGGCGGCCCTTGCTGCGCACGGACTTCTCGTCGAAGCCACCGTCGGCCAGCGGCCGGCGGAGGGTGAGCGCCACGTCCTGCAGCCCGCGCACCATGAGCTTGGTGGCCGACCCCTGCATGGACCACAGGGTGTCCTGCAGCTCGTCGACGCCGGTCCGCGGCTCGAAGGCGTCGGCGGCGCGGCGCACGTCCTCGTGGTGCACCGCGTACTCGATCAGGTTCATCTGGCCGTCGGCCCACTTCACGGGGAGGGGCGGGCCGGACCGCACCTTGGCCACGACGTCCTCGTACGACGTCCTCGTGCGGACCTTCTCGAGCACCCGCTCGGTGTAGGCCGCGAACGGACCTCCCAGCATGATCCCCGGTCCGGTGAGCGGCTTCCGCTCCCGGATGTACAGGTGGGCGGCGAGGTGCGACGTGGTCCAGTCCCCGCACAGCGTGGGGTGGTCGGGGCCGACCTCGAGGAACAGGTCGCAGAGGGCGCGGCGTTCGGCCTGCGCGAGTTCGGTGCGGGACATGGGGGCTCCGTCTGTGGTCCTGCTCCTTCCAAGTCCCCCGACCCTGCCAGGCATTCCCACCCGGCCCGACTCCGTCGGGCGTCCCCGACGCGCGTCCGGCAGGCCGGGGACGGGGCGCGGGCGCGAAGATGCGCCCATGTCCCCCCGCACGCGCGACCTGCCCCGCCGCTCCTGCCTGTCCGTGCCCGGATCGAGCGCCAAGATGCTGGCCAAGGCCCCGGGCCTCGGCGCCGACATGTGCTTCGTCGACCTCGAGGACTCGGTCGCCGCCGGCGAGAAGGCCGCCGCCCGTGGTCTGGCGTTGCCGGCGATCCGGGAGCAGGACTGGGGCGAGGCGATCCTGTTCCTGCGGGTCAACGCCTGGGACTCCCCCTGGACGGCGTACGACGTGCTCGAGGTGGCAGGGGCGGCGGGCGAGCGGCTCGACGGCGTGATGCTCCCGAAGTGCGAGAGCCCCGCCCAGGTGGTGGCCCTCGACCTGCTGCTGACCCAGGTCGAGAAGGCGAACGGGCTGCCGGTCGGACACCTCGGGATCGAGGTCCAGATCGAGACCGCCCGGGGCCTGCTCGACGTCCGCGGCATCTGTGCGGCGTCGCCCCGGATCGAGGCGGTGATCCTCGGCCCGGCGGACTTCGCCGCCTCCGTGGAGATGCCGGTCCTGACCGGCGGCGTCGAGATCCCCGAGTACCCGGGCGACCACTTCCACCACGTGTTCTGGAGCCTCCTGCTCGCCGCCAGGGCGGCCGGCGTCCAGGTGATCGACGGGCCGTACCTGAAGATCCGCGAGCTCGACGGGCTGCGCGCCTACGCCACCCGGACCCAGGTGCTCGGCTTCGACGGCAAGTGGGCCCTGCACCCCGACCAGATCCCGGTGCTCAACGAGGTCTTCTCCCCCACCCAGGAGCAGTTCGACCGCGCCACCGCCCTGCTCGAGGCCTACCGCGCCGCCACCGACGTCGAGGGCCGCGGCGCCGTGATGTTCGGCGACGAGATGATCGACGAGGCGAGCCGCAAGATGGCCCTGAAGTTCGTGGCCCGCGGGCGCCGGGCGGGTCTCGTCCCGAGCGCCTGAGCCCCGTGAGCCCACCAGCGCCGACGCTGCGGGTCGGGTGCCCCATGTGGGCGCACCGGCCGTGGGTCGGCAGCGTGTTCCCCGCCGACACCCGGCCCGGCGCCGAGCTCGCCGCCTACGTCCGGTGGTGCACCGCGGTCGAGGGCAACACCACCTTCTACGCCCTCCCGACCGAGCGGTCCGTCGGGCGGTGGGTCCAGGACACCCCGGACGACTTCCGGTTCGTCTGCAAGCTGCCGCGCACGGTCACCCACGACCGAAGGCTCCGCAACGCCGAGGCCGAGCTGCACGAGTTCCTCGACCGCCTCGGACCGCTGGCGGAGGCGGGCCGGCTCGGGCCGACGTCCGTCCAGCTCCCGCCCTCGTTCGGGCCGCGCGACCTGCCGGTCCTCGACCGCTTCCTCTCGGACCTGCCGGGAGCACCGTGGTCGTGGGCGGTGGAGGTCCGGCATCCGGAGCTCGCGGCCACCGGGCGGGCCGAGAAGGACCTGCACGCCCTGTTGCACCGCCACGCCGCCGATCTCGTGGTGCTCGACAGCCGGGCCCTGTTCGCGTCCGTGCCCCACACCCCTGAGGAGCACGAGGCGTGGAACCGCAAGCCGCGGCTGCCCGTGAAGCCGGTCGCCACGGGGTGGACCCCCGTCGTGCGCATCATCGGCTCCTCGGACCCCGAGGCCACCGCCGGGCACTGGCGGCCCTGGCTCCCCAAGGTCGCCGCCTGGCTCGGCGAAGGCCGGTCCCCGATCGTGTTCCTGCACACGCCGGACAACCTCGCGTCGCCGCGGCTCGCCCGTCGCTTCCACGCCGAGGTCGTCGCCCTCGTCGACGACCTCGCCCCCCTCCCGGACCCCGACGCGGGGACGGGCCCCACCCAGCTCCCGCTCTCAGGCGGCTGAGCCGTCGGCCACCGGGCGACCGGCTCCCGCCGACACCCTGCCCTCGGAGACCACACCCACCGTCCTGGGGTCGGCGGTGGTGAGGGCGACGCCGTTGTGGTCGAGCAGGGCGAGCTGGCCCCCGAACCGGAGCAGCAGCAGGGCCGCTCCGGTGAGCACCGACACGCCGGCGAGCACCCATCGGATGTCGACGAGCTCGGCGATGGAGCCCTGCAACAGCAGGCCGATCGGCGCAGCGCCGCCGAACACCATGAGCCACAACGACACCACCCGACCCCGGACGCGGTCGTCGACCTGGGCCTGCATGGCGGAGTTCACCGACGTCGAGACCACGATGTAGGCCACGCCGAGCAGGGTCATGCCGACGAGACCCTGCGCCAGGCTCCGGGCCGTGGCGAGCACCGCCATGCCGACGGAGACGCCGAGCAGGCCGCCGGTGGCGAGGCGCCGGTACGGGATCGTCTGGTCGAGCGAGAGCAGCACGATCCCGGCCACGACCGCGCCGGCGCCGTACACGCCGAGAAGGAGCCCGTAGGAGGAGGCGCCCACCCCGAGGCCGTCGGTGGCGACGATGGGGGCGAGCCACTGGATCGGGCCCACCAGCAAGGCCAGGAAGAACGCCGTGGTCATGACCGCCCGCAGGCCGGGGGCCCGTCCGGCGTACCGGGCGCCGGCGACGATGTCGCCGAACACCGACCGCTTCGCCGCAGGCCGGAAGGCCGCACCCGTCTCGGGCAGGACCCGGAGCGCCAGCAGGGTGGGCACGAAGGTGACGACGTTGATCCAGAAGACGAGCTCCGGGCCCGTGACGTCGAGCAGGACGCCGGCGATCGTGGGTCCCAGCGCCCGGCTGATGTTGAACTGCATCGAGTTGAGGACGATGGCGTTGCGGAGCGCCTCCGGCGGGACCAGCCGGGGGATCAGCGCCTGGAACACCAGGCCGGTGAGCGAGCCGCAGACCCCGCTCAGCACCGCGAACACCAGCAGGACCGGGTACGTGGCGAGGTCGAGGCTCACCGCGGTCGCCAGGCCTGCGCTGACCGCGGCCTGCAACGACACGGTGACGAGCAGGACCTTGCGTCGGGAGAAGCGATCGCCGAGGGCGCCCGCGACCGGGCTCACGACGAGCAGGGGCACCAGCCCCGCGAACGACACGAGCGTGACCTGGAGGGGCGATCCCGTGGTGATGGCGGTGACCCAGCCGATGGCGGCCAGGTACATGAGCGAGCCCGCGCTGTTGACGATCGCGGCCAGCCAGACGAGGCGGAAGTGGCGGTGGGCGAGCGCGGTGCCGGCCTGGTCGAGGAAGGTCACACCGATGCCTCCGACGCGCCGTGGACCAGCTCGGTGAGGAGCTCGGCCCGGCGCACCTCGGCCCGGCGTGCCTTCTCGTCGAGCTCGTCGAGCACGGCGTCGAGCTGGGCCCGCTTGGCGAGCACGAGCTCCTGCTGGCGGTCCAGCGCGGCGAGGTACTGGTCGACCACGTCGATCCGCTCGGCGGGGTCGCCGCCGGCGGTGTTCCAGAGCGCCCGGACGCGGTCGTCCGCGTCGAGCGTGTCGCGGATCTCCTCGAGGGTGAAGTGCACCGAGTCCCGCAGCCGGAGGATGCGCTGCACCCGGTCGACCACCGACTCGTCGTAGAGGCGGAAGCCGCCCTCGGTGCTGCTCACCGGCTGGAGCAGCCCGGTCTCCTCGTACCAGCGCAGGGTGCGGGTGGAGACACCGCACCGCCGCGCCACCTCGCCGATGCGCAGGAGCCGCGCGGTGGGACCGGTACCGGGGTCGGGGGCCATGCCCCGAATTTAACGTGGACGTGAACGTTTCAGTTCGTGGCGTGCGTCACGGAGCCACGCTCAGGCGGCCAGCCGCTCCTGCTCCCGCTCGATCACCTTCTCGTTCGGGCCCCGCAGGTCCCGGACGAGGTGGAGGCGCTCCATGGCCTTGAGCACCATCCAGGTGGGATCGGGCTGGCGCCACCCGAAGCCCATGCGGGCGCTGCGGGGGAACCGGTGGTGGTTGTTGTGCCAGCCCTCGCCGATGGTGACCACGGCGACGAAGGCGTTGTTGCGGCTGTCGTCGCCGGCGTCGAAGGGCTGCGAGCCGCGGATGTGGGCGAGCGAGTTCACGAGGAAGGTGGCGTGGTAGAGCACGGTCGTCGAGACGAACCAACCCCAGATCACCATCTGGGCGCCGCTGGTCCCGACGCCCCACGAGGCGAGGAGCACGCCCCAGCCCCACACGGCGACACCGAGCAGGGCGGGCACCACGTAGGGGTGTTCGTCGAGCCAGCGGAGCTCGCGGTACCGGGCGAGGTCGCGCACCTGCTCGAGCTTCGTGCCCTCGGCCTCGGACCGGAACACCCACCCCATGTGGGCCTGCCAGAACCCGACCACCCGCGGCGAGTGGAGGTCGCCCTCCTTGTCGGTGAAGCGGTGGTGCACCCGGTGGTGCGCGGCCCACCACAGCGGTCCCTGCTGGGCGGCCGCCGTGCCGAGCACCGCCCCGGCGAACTGCACCCCCCGTCCCATCGTGAACGCCCGGTGGGCGAGCCCGCGGTGGAAGAAGGCCGTGATGCCGAACACCCGGACGAGGTAGAGCACGAAGGCCGTCGCCACCGCGGCCCAGCTGACCCCGACCACGAAGGGCCCCACGAGGGCGACCAGATGGACGAGGACGAACGGCGTGCCGAGCCGCAGGGAGCCGATGCGCACGGCGCCGAGCGAGCGGAAGAACCTGGTCACGGATGGACCGTACTCCAGGACGTCCGAAACCCCTCGGCACCCCCGGCAGTCATCGGTCACCCGTTCCCCGACCGCACGTCCGTGCAGGCCAGGGCGACGGGAGTAGGGTCCCGGCCGTGCCGAGCGTCCATCCACTGCTGCCCGGCCTCGAGCCGTGGCGCCTCCCCGAGGTCACCGCGATCGGCCGGGGACCGGCGGGCGCCCCCCTCGTCCCCCACCCGGACGTCGCCTCGGCCCGCGCCGGCGACGCGGCGTCGCCGTGGCAACGGTCGCTCGACGGCACCTGGCGCTTCCTGCTGGTGCCGGACCCGGCCTCGGTCCCGGCCGGGTGGGCCGGCGCGGGGTTCGCCGAAGGACGCGGTTGGCGCGACCTCACCGTTCCGGGGACGTGGACCCTCCAGGGCACCGACGACCCGCCGCAGTACCTCAACATCGCCATGCCGTGGCAGGGGGTGGAGCCGCCGTGGTCGCCGCCCTGCAACCCCACGGGCCTGCACCGCACCACCTTCCGCCTCCCGGCCGACTGGCGGGGTCGACGCATCGAGCTCGAGGTCGGCGGCGCCGAATCGGTGCTCGTCGTGTTCTGCAACGACCGGTTCGTCGGCCTCGCGAAGGACACCCGCCTGGCGTCCCGGTTCGACCTGACCGCGCACCTCCGCCGAGGCGCCAACGTGCTCGGCCTGATGGTCGTGCGCTGGTCCGACGCCAGCTGGATCGAGGACCAGGACCAGTGGTGGTTCGGCGGCATCCATCGGAGCGTCCGTCTCGTCGCCCGGCACCCCGTCCGGCTCGCCGACGTCCACGCCGACGCCGACCTCGACCCCGCCACCGGCGAGGGCGGCCTCACGGTGGCCGCCGAGGTCGCCTTCCCGGGCACGGGGGCGGGGGGACCCGGCTGGCGGACGCGCACCGTGCTCGAAGCGCTCGACGGCACCCCGCTCGCCGGACCGCTCGAGGCCGAGGTGCCCTGGTTCGGCAGCGGTGGCGGCGGGCCGTGGATCGAGCCGTACCTCTTCCCCGGCCACCGCACCACCGTCCGCGCCACCCTCCCCGGCGTCGCGCCGTGGACCGCGGAGACCCCGAACCTCCACCGGGTCACCGTCGAACTGCTCGACCCCGAGGGTGCCGTGGTCGAGGCCGTCGCCCTGCGCGTGGGGTTCCGGCGCGTCGAGGTCCGTGACCGGCGCCTGCTCGTGAACGGGCGCCCCGTGCTGCTGAACGGCGTCAACCGCCACGACCACCACCCGGTCACGGGCAAGACCCTCTCGCTCGAGGACCTCCGCCGCGACGTCGAGCTGATGAAGCAGCACAACGTCGACGCCGTCCGCACCGCCCACTACCCGAACGACCCGGCGCTGCTCGACCTCTGCGACGAGGTCGGCCTCTACGTGCTCGACGAGGCGGACATCGAGACACACGACCGCTGGCTCTCGATGGCCGACGACCACCGCTACGACGCCGCCGTGCTCGACCGCGTCTCGCGCATGGTCCTGCGCGACCGCAGCCACGCCTGCGTGATCGGCTGGTCGCTCGGCAACGAGAACGGCCACGGCCCCGCCATCGACGCCGCCGCGGCGTGGGTCCGCCGCGCCGACCCGACCCGGTTCGTGCACCACGAACCGTCCTCCATGGGTCGCTGGATGCTCGACCGCTGCCGCCCACCGGACCGCTCCGAGCGGCTCGCCTCCGACGTGCTGTCGCGCATGTACCCCTCGATCGCCGAGATCGTCGAGTGGGCGGCGTGGGCCGAGCGCACCGGCCTCGACGACCGCCCCCTGCTGCTGTGCGAGTACAGCCACGCCATGGGCAACTCGAACGGCTCCCTCGCCGACTACTGGGCGGCGTTCCGCTCCCACCCGGCCATCTGCGGCGCCTTCGTGTGGGACTGGATCGACCAGGCCCTCGCCGCGGTCGACGACGGCGGGCGTCCCTTCTGGGCCTACGGCGGCGGGGTGGGGCCCCAGCCCGACGCGCGTCCCCACGACGGCAGCTTCTGCTGCAACGGGCTCGTCGCCCCCGACCGCACCCCCCACCCGGCGCTGCGCGAGCTGCAGTGGCTGGCCCAGCCGGTCCGGGTCGTGGCCGGGCCGGGACGCCGCCCGACCCTGTCGATCCTGAACCGCCAGGCGTTCCGCGACCTCTCGTGGTTGCTGGCCTCGTGGGAGCTGCTCGTCGACGGGGAGGTCGTCGGGCAGGGCACCCTCGAGGTGCCCGCCGTCGACCCCGGCGCCACGGCGGTGGTGGCACCGCCCTGGCCGCAGCCGCCTGCGCGACCCGGCCAGGAGGTCCTCGCCACGGTGCGGTGGTCCCTCGCGGAGGCCACCGCGTGGGCCCCGGCCGGTCACGTCGTCGCCTGGGACCAGGTCCCCGTGCGGGCGGCGGCCTCCCGACGACCGGCGCGCCGGCCGGCGCCGCCTCCGACGGGCCGCATCGAGCGCGGCGCGGGGACCGTCGTGCTGACGTCGGGTCCCACGACGGTCACGGTCGACCGGGCGACCGCCGCCGTCACCGGCGTCGGCGTCGGCGTCGGCGTCGGCGTCGGGGCGGCGTCGCTCCTGCGCTCACCGATCCGGTTGTCGCTCTGGCGTGCGCCGACGGAGAACGACGGCGGCGCGTGCGGGGCCGACGTCCGGCCCTTCTCGCCCGCGGCGCGGTGGCTGGCGCTCGGCCTCGACCGCCTCGTCGCCGAACCGGTGTCGGTGGTCGTGCCCCGGGGCACCGCCGCCGTCGCCCTCCGCCGCCGCTGGCGCACGCCGGACGGCACCGCGGTCGAGCACCGCACCCTGCTCGCGCCCGACCCGGCGGGCGGGGTGCGCCTCGACGAGGAGGTCCGGCTGCCCGACGCCTGGGCCGACCTCCCCCGCGTCGGCGTCGTCTGGTCCGTCGACCCCTCGCTCGACCGGTTGCAGTGGTACGGCCCGGGGCCCGACGAGACCTACCCGGACCGCTGCTCGGGTGCCGTGGTCGGCCGCTGGGACGGACCGGTGGACGCCCAGCACCACCCCTACGTCGTGCCCCAGGAGCACGGGGCGCACGTCGACGCGCGATGGTTCTCGCTCACGGGTGCCGACGGCTCGGGCGTCCGGGTCGCCGGGCTGCCCCGGGTCGCCTTCGCCGCCCGCCGTCACGGCGACGACACCCTGTTCCTCGCCCGCACCCTCGCCGAGCTCGACCCGGACCCGACGATCGAGGTGCACGTGGACGCCGCGGTGCGCGGCCTCGGCACCGGCGCGTGCGGTCCCGACACGTTGCCGCGGTACCGGGTGGACGGTGGCGTGCACCGATGGTCCTGGCTCCTGGCCGTGACCCCGGCCCCCGGCGCCGCGGAGTCCCCCGCATGAGCGAACGACCCACGATCACGCCGACGGTCGCCCGCCGGGCACGGATCTTCTGCCTCGTCGTCACCGCCGGCAGCCTCGTGGGGAGCGTGCTCGCGCTGGTGCTCGTGGAGACGTTCCGCACGACCTACGAGGACGGCCTCGAGATCGCGGCCGAGACCGCGATCGTCGCCGGCGAGCTCGCCGACCCGGTCAGCGGCGTCGTCGCCGACGTCCAGGAGCTCACCCGGGTTGCGCAGGACGGTCTCGTCGACGTCGTGGCGCTCGTCGAGAACGCCGCCGTCACCGCCGACGAGCTCGGCGTGGCGGCGCAGACCAACCTCGCCGACTCGCTCGACGGGCTCGCGCAGATGACCCGTCGCATCGCCGACTTCGTGGAGCGGGTCGAGCGCTTCATCCCGGGCCAGTCCGACTCGCTCGCCGAGGACCTCGATCTGGTCGCCGCCGGGCTCGATCCCGCCGGCGACCAGCTCCGCGACCTGGGCGCGTCCTTGGTCGAGGGCGCGGCGTCCCTCGAGTCCGCGGCCGCCGCGCTGGCCGACACCGCCGTGGTCCTCGAGGGCGTGGAGCAGGACCTGGAGGCGACCGCGGCGTCCATCACCGGGCTGCCCGCCCTCGCCGCGGACCTCGAGGCCCGGGCCACCGAACTGCAGGACCAGCTGTGGCTCCAGCTGTGGGTCCTGCGGCTGCTCATCGTGTCGGTCGGCGGGGTCGCCGCCGCGGGCGCGTACGCCGCCGCCCAGGTCCTCGGCGACGTCGCCCGCCGTGGCGTGGAGCCCGCCGTCGTCGCCGTACCGGGCGGGTAGCGCCCGGTCGCTCAGGCGGCCCGGCGGACCGCCGCGAGGGGTGCCACCGGAGCGGCGGTGCGTGCGGTGGGGAGCGCGGCGGCGACCCGGCCGAAGGCCCGGCAGCGCACCACCTCGGGCGCCGACCGGTCGGCGAGCACGGCGCAGAGGACGGGGTCGACGCCCGCACCGAGCGCCTCACGGGCGAGCGCGGCGAGCG
>JBEIGA010000029.1:0-21276 GCA_040382135.1 Acidimicrobiales bacterium | reverse complement strand
GACGACGTCGGAACACCGGGTGGTGGCGACGGAAGGCGATCAGGTCGCTGGTGAAGCGGAACAGCCCGAGGTCGGCGTTGGCCCAGTCGTACCAGGAGATGCCGTTGTCCTGGCAGTAGGCGTTGTTGTTGCCGCGCTGGGTCCGGCCGAGCTCGTCGCCGCCCAGCAGCATCGGCACCCCCTGGGAGAGCAACAGGGTGGTGAGCATGGCGCGCGCCCGCCGGCGGCGCAGCTCGAGCACGGCGGGGTCGTCGGTGGGGCCCTCGGCCCCGCTGTTCCACGAGCGGTTGTCGTCGGTCCCGTCGAGCCCACCTTCGCCGTTGGCCCCGTTGTGCTTGTGGTCGTGGGCGACGAGGTCGGCCAGCGTGAAGCCGTCGTGGGCGGTCACGAAGTTGACCGAGGCCACCGGTTGCCGCCCGCCGCTCCCGTAGAGGTCGGAGCTGCCGGTGAAGCGGAAGGCGAAGTCGGCCAGCGTCTCGGGCGCGCCACGCCAGTAGTCGCGCACGCCGTCGCGGTACCGGGCGTTCCACTCCGACCACAGGACCGGGAAGTTGCCGACCTGGTAGCCCCCCTCCCCGACGTCCCACGGCTCGGCGATCAGCTTGACCTGGCTGATGACGGGGTCCTGGTGGATCAGGTCGAAGAACGACGACAGCCGGTCGACCGCGTGCTCCTCCCGGGCGAGCGTGGAGGCGAGGTCGAAGCGGAACCCGTCCACGCGGAACTCGCCGACCCAGTGGCGGAGGCTGTCCATGACGAGCTGCAGCGTCTGGGGGTGCCGCATGTTCAGCGTGTTGCCGCACCCGGTGTAGTCGACGTAGCGCCTGCGGTCCGCCGGGTCGAGCCGGTAGTACGTGGCGTTGTCGAGCCCGCGGAACGACAGCGTGGGACCGAGGTGGTTCCCCTCGGCGGTGTGGTTGTAGACGACGTCGAGGATCACCTCGATGCCTTCGGCGTGCAGCGCCCGCACGAGCGCCTTGCACTCGTCGACCTGCTCCCCCGCCTGCCCGGACGCGCTGTAGGCCGCGTGGGGGGCGAAGTACCCGATGGTCGAGTAGCCCCAGTAGTTGGTGAGCCCGCGCCGGGAGAGGAACGGTTCGGGCACGAAGTGGTGCAAAGGCAGCAGCTCCACGGCGGTCACCCCGAGCTCGACGAGGTGGCCGACGACCGCAGGGTGCGCCATGCCCGCGTAGGTGCCGCGCAGCGCCTCCGGGACGTCGGGGTGGAGCATCGTCAACCCGCGGACGTGGGTCTCGTAGATGACGGTCTGGTGGATCGGTCGGCGGGGCGGCCGGTCGTCGCCCCAGTCGAACGTGGACTGCACCACGACGGAGCGGGGGACGAAGGGCGCGCTGTCACGCCGGTCGGGACGGTCGGGGTCGTGCTCCCGGTGCGCCCACACGGCGGGCGACCACCGCACCCGGCCCTCGATCGCCTGCGAGTACGGGTCGAGCAGCAGCTTCGCCGCGTTCGCCCGACAGCCCGTGGCCGGGTCCCAGACGCCGTGCACCCGGTACCCGTACCGCTGCCCCGGGCCCACACCCGGCACGAAGCCGTGGTGGCAGTAGGCGGTCTGCTCGGGGAGCGGCACGCGGGTCTCGTGCCCGGCGTCGTCGAAGAGGCACAGCTCCACCCATTCGGCGGACTCCGAGTACACCGAGAAGTTGGTGCCCTCGCCGTCGAAGGCGGCGCCGAGCGGGTACGGCCCGCCGGGCCAGACCTCGACGGGTGCGACGCTCCCCGACCGATCGTGCACACGTCCTCCTCGTGGCGGCAGCCTCCGACGTTACCGGCTCGGCGAGGGGTCGCTGACCGGCGCCCTCCCATCGGCAGCAGGAGCCCGATCAGCAGGCCGGCCCTTCAGCAAGCCAGCGCCTCGAAGCGATAGCCGGCGGAGGCGAGCCGGGAGAGGGCACGGTCGAGCGCCGCCACCGACTGCTCGCGGTTGCCGCCGCCGTCGTGGAGCAGGATCACCGAGCCCGGCCGGGTGAAGCGGACGATGTTGTCGACGATCACGTCGACGCCCGGACGACGCCAGTCCTGCGGGTCGACCTGCCAGAGCGTGATCCGCAGTCCGGCCTCGGCGGCCCAGCCGTCCACGCTGCTGTTGCGGGCGCCGTACGGCGGGCGCAGACAGCCGGGTCGCCGCCCGCCGGCAGCGACGATGGCGTCGTTGGTCGCCGTGATCTCGCTGAAGAACTGGTCCCGGCCCACCTTGGAGAGGTCGGGGTGCGCCCAGGTGTGGTTCTGCACCGAATGCCCCTCGCGCAGCATCCGCGCCACGATCGCGGCCTGCGGCCCCACCGCCTGGCCCACCACGAAGAAGGTCCCCTTCGCGCCGTAGCGGGCGAGGACGTCGAGCACCTGCGGGGTGTACGTGGGGTGCGGCCCGTCGTCGAACGTGAAGTACACGACCGACCCGTTGGCCTGCGGCACGACCGGCGGCACCGTCGAAGACGGGGTCGAGGACGGGGTCGAGGACGGCGTCGGGCCCGCCGTGGTGGTCGGCCCGGCGGTGGTGGGAGGAGCCGTCGTGGTGGGCGGCGTCACACACCCGCCGCCGGCGTCGAGCGCCGCCTGGGTGACCGGGCCGACCACGCCGTCGGGGGCGAGGCCCTTGCAGATCTGGAAGGCCACAACGGCCTCGCGGGTCAGCTGGTCGAACACGCCGTCGGCGGGGCCCGGGTTGTAGCCGAGGGCGATGAGCCGCAGCTCGAGCTGCACGATGCGCTGGCCCGTGTCGCCCACGCCGGGATCGTCCGGCGACGAGCCCAGGCCGAGGTTCGCCGGGCGCTCCCCCTCGGGCGACGGCTCGACGGCGGGGAACTGCGCCGCCAGGTCGGTGAGCGTGCGGATGCCGAGGTCCTGCGCCACGTCGGCGCGCATGACGAAGGCGTTCGCGCTCTCGGCCGGGGACGGGTCGAACACCACGACGTCGCGGAGCGCCGCGTACTGGCGCAGCGTCTCGACCGTCTCGGTCACGTCGGCGGTGGCCACCCCGCTGAAACCGGAGAGGAACTCGGCGGCCGACGCGGCGTACTCGAGACCGAGCGTGACGTCGCCGAACACCACGGCGTCGACGAGGTTCGGACGGTAGCCCTGCACGTCGAGCACGCTCGTCGTGTAGCCGGCATCGGCGAGCGCCGCGGCGTAGAGCTCGGCGAGGATCCGGTTCTCGAGGAACGACTGGGCGGCGATCGAGACGGTGCCGGTCCCGGTCTGCTCGCCGAACGGCCCGTGCTCGTCGACCCAGGTCCGGATGGCCGCCGTGGGGAGGTCGCCCTCCTCGGCCCGTCCCACCAGGAAGGCGAGGTCCTCGGTGGTGAGCGCGGCGCTGACCGCGTCGACGGTCTCGACGAACGCCGGCCCGAGGGGCAGCGCCCTGGCCAGCGGCGCCACCGGCACGATGTTCTCGGCCCCGACCATGCCGTCGTCGTCCTCGAGCACGAGCAGCCGGGGGTCCGGGTCGGTGGCGATCTCCGGGTCGGCGGTGAACACCACGCCCACCATGGCCTCGCCGTCGACGACCCGGGCCAGCGCCTCGCCGGGTTCCACGGCGAGCAGCGACTGCCGCACGTCGATGCCGTAGTGCTCTCGCAGGCCCTGCCCGCAGTAGGGGTTCACCACACAGTCGGGCGGGGCGGCCAGGACCGGGTCCGGGATGACGACCTCGACGGCCTCGCCGTCGCCGTCGCCGTCGCCGTCCTCGTCGGTTCCGCCACCGCCGCCCGCGCCGCCGCTCGTGGTGGTCGCCGCCGTGGTGTCCGTGGGGCCGGCGCCGTCGTCGTCACCGCCGGAGCAGGCGGCGGCGACCAGGGCGAGCACGAGCAGGAGCGCGGCGGCGAGGGGCTGGCGGCGCGGGTGCATGGATCCTCCGGCAGGCACACCCGGTGGCGGGTCGGGTCGTGCTGCGGGCCGTGAGGCTAACGCCCGGCCCCCGGCTGCGGGCGGCACCCGAGCGGGCTACCGTCCTCCCGACACCCACACCGGGAGGGAACCGTGGCCGGATCGCACATCACGCTCGGCGCTTCGATGATCACGCTGGTCGAGCCCCACGCCGAAGGGCTCCTCGAGTACAACCGTTGGTACGAGCAGGACCACGCCCTCGCTGCCGTCACCACGGCGCCCGGCTGCTTCGCCTACCGGCGCTTCGTGGCCACCCGGGACCTCAAGGCGCTCCGCTACCCGGCCGACTCCGCCATCGCACAGCCGGTCACCAACGGGTCGTTCGTGGCCCTCTACTGGGTGGAGGAGGGTCGGTTCGACGAGTGCTTCGGCTTCAGCTTCGCCGTCACGCCGGGCCTCGCTGCCGACGGCCGCATGAACCCCGACCGCGACCACGTCTCCACCGGTCCGTACCTGGCGCTCGGCGCGTCGCTGCGCGATGTGATGGCGGGGGCAGCGGGTCCGATGATCCCCGAGCTCGCCCTCGACCACCCCTACCCCGGTCTCGTGGTCCTGTGGGTCCGCCCCTCGGAGGGCACCGCCGTCGCCGACCTCGCCGCCTGGTGCCGCGCCGAGCTGGACCCGGCCACCCTGGGCGACGGCTCGCCGGTCGGGCAGGTGGTCGACTTCGTGCAGACCGACTACCCCGGCGGCATCCCCGCCCTCACCGGCAAGGTCGACGAGCTGGTCCGCTGCTACTTCGTCGACGTCGACCCGCGGGAGTGCTGGGACGCACGCTTCGCCGACCTCGGCGACCGCGTGGCCGCCGGGGGCCTCGGCCGGGTGGAGCTCGCCGCCCCGTTCATCCCCACCGTCCCCGGCACCACGCGGTACCTCGACGAGCTCTGGTAGCTCAGGCCGGCTCGATCACGCAGGCCGGCCCGGCGGCGGTCAGGCCGGCTCCGCCGCCTTCTCGCCCTTGTGGAAGGTCTCGTAGACGTAGACGGTGGCGTCTGCGTCGCCGAGGTGGTGCTCGACGAGGGGCTTCACCTCGTCCCAGTCGAGGCCGCCGACGCCGGTGGCCAGCCGGGGCAGGGCCACGCTGGCGATGTCGTCGCCGTCGAGCAGCTGGCGCAGTGCCTTCAGGGCGTGGTTGACGTGCTCGACCTTCGCCCGCTCGTGCTTGCTGCGCTCGGCCCGGTCCTGGGTGAGCAGTGCCACGATCCGAGGGCCACCGGCGCCGGCCCAGGCCCACGCCTCGCCCGGCTTCGGGTGGAACTGGCGGTCCCAGTGGCGGAAGTCCTTGTACATCGCCGGCCACTGCTCCCGGAGCGACAGGGCGAGCCCCTGGGCGAAGTCGTCACCCGGGGCGACGCCGTGGGCCACAGCGTCGGCGTCGGTCAGCAGGATGTCTCCGGACACGTAGTGGATCATGGGACGATCGTCGGCCCTGCTGACCGTGGCGACATAGGGGCTTCGGACCCAACCGTCGGAGTGACCCTCGACCGCGCTCTAGGGTTTGCGCCGTGCGCATCCCCGAGGCCCAGCGAGCCGACGCCGTGCTGGAGCACATCCGGCCCGGCACGAACCTGATCGTCCCCCTCTCCAACGGCGAGCCGGTCACGGTCCTCGATGCCGTCGAGGCCGCAGCCGACACCCTCGAGCGCGTGCGGGTGCACCAGATGCACGCCCTGCACGACCGCCCGTACCTCCACGGCGTCCACGGCGACCGCCTGCGCCACGTCGCCTACTTCCTCTCGCCGATCACCCGGGAGGCCTACGCCCACCGCCACGTCGAGCTGGTGCCGGCGAACTTCAGCGAGGTCCCGATCCTCATGCGGCACCTCGAGGACCCGCTGGTGATCGCCTCCGTGTCACCGCCGGACCGCCACGGCTACGTGAGCTTCGGTACCAACGCCGACTACGTGTCGTCGATGATCGGCCACGCCCGGTTCTTCGTCGAGGCGAACGAGCAGATGCCCCGCACGTTCGGCCGGAACCAGCTCCACCTCTCGCAGGTGGCGGGCTGGTGCCGGGCCGACTACCCGCTCGTCGAGGTGGCACCCGTCGAACCCTCGGCCGAGGACCGGCGGATCGGCGAGCACGTCGCCGAACGCATCCCCGACGGCGCCACCATCCAGACCGGCATCGGCGGCATCCCCAACGCGGTCATGGAGTGCCTCCTCGACCACCGGGACCTCGGCGTGCACACCGAGCTCCTGTCCGACGGCCTCATCGGGCTCGTCGAGCAGGGTGTGGTGACCGGGGTCCGCAAGACCCTGAACCGGCTGAAGATCGTGGGCACGTTCGCCCTGGGCACGAACGCCCTCTACGACTTCCTGGCCGAGAACGCGGCCCTCGAGCTCTGGCCCGTGCGGTACGTCAACAACCCGCGCATCATCGGCGCCGAGCCGAACTTCGTGTCGATCAACGCCACCCTCGAGGTCGACCTGCTCGGGCAGTGCGCCTCCGAGTCGATCGGGTCGCACATGTACTCGGGCAGCGGCGGTCAGTCCGACTTCGCCCGGGGCGCCATGTTCAGCGAGGGCGGCCAGGGCTTCATCGTGCTGCGCTCGACCGCCCACGACGGCTCGATCAGCCGCATCAAGGCCCAGCTCACCCCCGGCGCGGCGGTCACGACGGTCAAGAACACCGTCGACAAGATCGTCACCGAGTACGGCGTCGCCGAGCTCCGCGGCAAGACCGTCCGCGAACGGGCCCGGGCCCTCATCCACATCGCCCACCCCGCCCACCGCGACCACCTCGAGGCCGAGGCCTACGAGCTCGGCATGCTCTGAGGGTTGGTCAGGCGCCCTTCAGGGGTCGCCACCACCACTCGTTCGCCCGGTACCAGTGGATCGTCGCCGAAAGCCCGTCGGCGAAGTCGACCTGCGGCTTCCAGCCGAGCTTCTCCAGCTTCGCGGTGTCGACCGCGTAGCGGAAGTCGTGACCGAGCCGGTCGGCGACCCGCTCGATCATGTCCTCGCCGACGCCCATCCCGTCGAGCACCAGGCGGGTGAGATCGAGGTTCGTCAGCTCCGTCCCGCCGCCGATGTTGTAGACCTCGCCGAGTCCGCCGTCGGCGAGCACCACCCCGATCCCGCGGCAGTGGTCCTCGACATGGAGCCAGTCCCGGATGTTCGCGCCTTCGCCGTAGAGCGGCACCTTCCGCCCGTCGACGAGGTTCGTGACGAACAACGGGATGACCTTCTCCGGGTACTGCCACGGCCCGTAGTTGTTGGAACAGCGGGTCACCACCACCGGCAGCCCGTGGGTCTCGCGGTAGGCCAGGGCGATCATGTCGGAGCCCGCCTTCGACGCGGAGTACGGCGAGCGAGGCCCGAGCGGATCGGTCTCCCGGAACGCCCCCTCGGCGATCGACCCGTACACCTCGTCGGTCGACACGTGCAGGAACCGTTCGACCCCCACCTGGCGCGCCACGTCGCACATCACGTTCGTGCCCAGGCAGTTGGTGCGCACGAACTCGTCCGGGCCGACGATGGAGCGGTCGACGTGGGACTCCGCGGCGAAGTGGACGACCGTGGCGCAGCCCTCGATGGCCCCGAGCACCGCTCCGCGGTCGCAGATGTCGCCGTGCACGAACGACACCCGCCCACCGTCGAGCAGGTCCCGGATCGTGGAGAGGTTCCCCGCGTACGTCAACGCGTCGAGGATGACGATCTCGTCGTCGGACGTGGCGAGCCGCCACCGCACGAAGTTCGACCCGATGAACCCGGCGGCCCCGGTCACCAACATCCGCATGGATCAGCTCCAGTCACCGGTCCCGGCACGGGGTGGCCGCACCGTCCGAGGATTCAGGGAAGTTCGACCACACAGTGGTCGCCGAGTAGCAGGCGGGTGGCCGCCGGCAGGCCGGCCGACCGGGTGACCACCGCATCCTGACCCACCAGGCTGTCGACCAGCCGCCCGGCGCGTCGCAGTACCGCACCGCGCATCACGACCGACGCGTCGATCTCGCAGTCCTCGACCACACAGTCCTGACCGATCGCGGTGTAGGGACCGACGTAGGCGTTGCGGATGACCGCGCCGGATGCGATCGCGACCGGACCCCGCACCGTGCTCGATTCGACGATCGCGCCCTTCTCCAGCACCACCCGACCCTCGATGGTGGAGTCCGCCGAAACCGAGCCCTCGACCCGGCCCTCGATCGAGTCGAGGACCAGACGGTTGCAGTAGAGCAACGGGTCCTTCTTGCCGGTGTCGATCCACCACCCCTCGAGCATGCCGTGGATGACCCGGTGCCCGTGGTCGATCAGCCACTGGATGGCCGTGGTGATCTCGAGCTCACCCCGCGCCGACGGCTCGATCGACGCCACGGCCTCGTGGATCTCCGGCGTGAAGAGGTACACCCCGACGAGCGCCAGGTTGGAGACCGGATGCTCCGGCTTCTCGACCAACTGCACGACCCGACCCTCGGCGAGCTCGGCGACGCCGAACGAGGAGGGGTTGTCCACCTTCGAGAGAAGGATCTGGGCGACGGGCGCCGGCGCAGCGCCGGCCGCCGCGTCGTCGCACGCCCGCTCGAACCCGGCCACGAACTCGCCGAGGTCCTGCTCGAGCATGTTGTCGCCGAGGAACATCACGAAGTGGTCGTCGCCGAGGAACTCCCGTGCGATCAGGACGCAGTGGGCGAGCCCGAGCGGCGCGTCCTGGGGCAGGTAGGTGATCCGTGCGCCGAGCTCGGACCCGTCACCCAGGGCCTCCATGACGTCGGCGGCCGTGTCGCCGACGATCACCCCGATGTCCCGGATGCCTGCGGCGACCATGGCCTCGATGCCGTAGAACAGGATCGGCTTGTTGGCGATCGGCACCAGCTGCTTCGCCGACGTGTGGGTGATCGGGCGCAGCCGGGTCCCTCGGCCACCTGCGAGAACGAGACCCTTCATCGCCCGCAGTCTCGCACGCGGCACCCGCCTGGACGGCGACCGGGGCTCGCTTCCGATGGGAGAACCCGGCAGTAGGATCCTTGAGCCTCCGGGTCATCCGAGGCTGCACGAGGAGGTACCGCGCGGTGCGCTTGGTCAGGAAGCTGTCTCTGCCGTTCCGGCACTACGTCAACAACCATTTCGAGATGGTGAAGGACGAGGTCCGGGCCCAGCAGCTGATGGTGAAGGACGAGGTTCGGGCCCAGCAGCTGACGGTCAACGACATCGGCGCCCGCATCGACGGTTCGCTCGAGCGCCTCGAGCACACGATGGAGGTTGCCGGCGCGGCCCAGTCCGAGCTCCAGTACTTCGTGAGCCGGCAGCTCGCCGAACTGCGGGCGCAGGTCGAAGGGAACGAGGCAGCGCTCCGGACGATGCAGCACGAGCTCGGTCTGACCGCGGTCCCGCAGCACTTCGAGGACCTCCGTCCCCGCGACCAGGTGCTCGCCAACCGGATGATCGGGCACGACGGCTACCAGGCGCAGCTGGGGCTGTGGGTGAACGAGCCGTTGAGCGTCGGGTTCGAGGAGGGATCGCTCCGGCTCAACGACGTCAACGAACGGATCGTCGAGATCCCCTACGTCCTGGGCGCCGTCACCGGTCGGGCTGCCGGCGCAAGGGTGCTCGACATCGGCTGCTGCGAGAGCACCGTCGCGCTCCACCTGGCCTCGCTGGGCTACCGGGTCACTGCGCTGGACCCCCGGCCGTACCCCTTCGCCCACCCGAACCTCACGGTCCGCACGAGCGGGGTGGAGGCGTTCACCGCCGACGAGCCGTTCGATGTCGTGATCCTGCTCTCCACCATCGAGCACCTCGGCGTCGGCTCCTACGGGCTCACCACCGACGACCGCCTCGACCTGGAGGCGATGCGCCACATCCGGACGCTGCTGGCCGAGGACGGCACCCTCGTGCTCACCACGCCGTTCGGCAAGGCCGCGGTGAACGAGCTCGAGCGTACCTACGACGTGGCGGGTGTCCGGGAGCTGCTCGACGGCTACCGGATCGTCGGCGAGCCGCAGGTCGCCGTCCGGTCGAACCGGACCACCTGGGAGCTCGACCCCAACGGCTTCGTCGACGTGCACGACGACCGGACCCGGGTGGTGATGCTTACGGCGCAGGTGGACGCTGCATGATCGCCTTCGACCTGCGCCCGGTGCAGAGTCGGGCGCACGGTGAGCGCGGTATCGCACGGTTCACCCTGGACCTGGGGTTGGCCATCGAGCGGGCCCAGCCCGGCCGGATCGGCTGCTTCATCGTCGACCCCGACCGGTCGCTCCCCGACCGCCTGCTGCCGTTCCTGCCGACGGGTCGCGTGTACCGGGCCGACGACCCCGAGCTCCCCCCGATCTCGCTGCTCCACCTCACCTCCCCGGTGGAGCTCGACATCCCGATCGAGCGGCTGATCGTCGGCCGGCCGAGCCGCATCGTCGCAAACCTCTACGACCTCATCCCGCTCATCTTCCCGGATCGCTACCTGACGAACCGCGAGCTGTCGGCCCGCTACCGGGCCCGGCTCGGGATCTACCCGTCGGCGGACTGGGTGCTCGGCGACTCGCAGAGCGCGGTCGACGACGCCGTCCGCCTGCTCGGGGTCCCGGCCGAGCGGGCGACCCCCATCTGGGGCGGGACCTCCCCGGTGTTCCGGCCACCCGCCGACGGTCGCACCGGTGCGGTCGCTCGGGCGCAGCAGGCGCAGCCCGACCTCCGTCCCGGCTACCTCATGCTGCCCTCCGGGATCGACTGGCGGAAGAACATCGAAACCGCCCTCCGGGCCTTCGCCGGCCTGGCGCCCGAGCTCCGGGCCGCCCACCAGCTCGTGCTCGTCTGTGCCGTCCGCCCCGAGGAGCGGGCCGCGCTCATGGAGCTGGCCGCCTCGCTCGGGTGCGCCGACTCGTTCCTGATCACCGGCTTCGTGTCCGACGATCTCCTCGTCACCCTCTACCAGGGGGCCCACCTCGTCGTGTACCCCAGCCGGTACGAGGGGTTCGGGTTCCCGGTCCTCGAGGCGGCGCGCTGCGGCGCGGCCGTGATCGCCGGCGACAACTCGTCGCTCCGGGAGGTCCAGCCGAACCCCGAGGCACGGTTCGACGCCGACGACGTCGATGCCCTCCGCACGCTCCTGACCACCCTCCTCCTCGACGCGGGCGCCCTCGACACACTGCGCAACGCACCCGTCCCGGACTTCACCTGGGAGGGGGCAGCCACCCGCACCCTCGAGGTCTACGACCGGCTCGAGGCCGCGGACCGCGCCGCGATGATCCGCCCACCCCGACGCCCGGCGATCGCCATGGTGTGCCCGTTCCCGCCGGTCCCCTCCGGCATCGCCGACTATTCGTTCCGGCTCGTCGGCGAGCTCCTCCGCACCGTGGACGTCCACTGCTTCACCGATCAGGACCTGCAGGCCTGCCGGGTGCCGTACGGGGCGAGGGTGAGCCCACTGCCGGACCTCCACGCCCGTGCCCTGGCGGGCGAGTTCGACCGGGTGCTCTACGTCCTCGGGAACAACCCCTTCCACGCCGGTGCGGTCCGGGCCCTGTGCCGCACCCCGGGCACCGTCCACCTGCACGACGTGCGGCTCTCCGGTTGCTACGCCGACGAGCACTGGCCCGACCTCTTCGCCCGCCACTACCCCGAGCGCTTCGACGAGAGCGAGCTCGCCCGCCTCGACCGCCTCCCGCCGCTCGCCTTCGAGAAGCACCCCCTGCTCCTCGGCGACGTCGCCCGTCATGCCACGGCGATCCTCACCAACTCGGAGCACGCCGCCCAGCTCGTCCGTCTCGACACCGGGCGGAAGGCCGTGGTCGTCGGTCCGCTGGCGGTCGCGCCCCGCGCCATCGCCACCGGCCCGAGGGATCTGGTGGCCAGCTTCGGCATCGTCAGCGCCACCAAGCAGTGCGACAAGGTCCTCGAGGCGTTCACGATCCTCCGGGACCGCCATCCGGAGCTGACCTTCGCCTTCGTGGGCGAGGCGCCCGACGGGTTCGGGGCCGAGGGGATCACCGTGACCGGCTTCGTCGACGAGGCCCGGTTCGGCGAGCTGCTCGACCGCACGGTCCTGGCCGTCCAGCTCCGGGAGACCACCAACGGCGAGTCGAGCGCCGCCGTGGCCGACTGCATCGCCGGCGGCACACCCGTGGTCGTCTCGGACTTCGGCGCCCAGGCCGAGCTCCCCGACGACGTCGTCGCGAAGGTGCCCCGGGGGATCACCGCAGCAGACCTCGCCGACGTCGTCGAGGCGCTGCTGGCGGATCCTGCCCGACGTGCGGCCATGGCCGCAGCGGGCCGCCGCTACGCCGAGGCGAACGACCTCACCGCTGCGGCGGGGCGCCTGCTCCACGCCCTCGGCCTGGCGACGACGGCCTCGGCCACCTGACGCCCGGGCGGCTCACGCCCGCTCGAGCAGCCAGATGTCGGTAGCGGACGTGATCCGGCACCCCAGCGCGACGTGCACGTTCACCGCCGCGAGGTTGTGGGCGCTGAACGCCGCGGTCACACGGGTGATGCCGAGGTCGGCGTAGGCGTGCAGCGCGCGGACGTACAGGCCGAGCCCGGGGACGTCGCACTCCGGGGTCGCAGCCACGAGGTCCAGGTTCACCTCGGTCGCCGAGACCGGCCGCCCGAAGGCGTAGCCGAGCACGCGCTCCCCCGACACCAGCTGGAAGCTCCCGTCGGGGTGCTCCCCGACGAGGTCGAGCGCCCACCGTTGGTAGCGCTCGTCGAGCTTCGCGGCATCGACCGCCTGCAGCCGTGCGTAGCGCTCGGCGGCGAACGGCAGGAAGCGGAAGCGCCCGTCGGGGGGCCCGGACTCCGCGAACGGGACGACGTCGATCCGTTCGGGCCGGGCGGCGAGGCGGCGGAGCGAGAGCTGGTACCCGAGCTGGGTGTCCACCTGCACGAGCCCGTTGGCGGGGAGGAGGCGGTCGGTCGGCAGGGCGTCGACCGCGCACCGGACCTCGACGTAGCGGTAGTCGGCCGCCTCGGCCTCCAGCTCTGCGGCCGACAAGCGCAGGAGCGCCGGATCGAAGCCGACCGCGAAGGGCACGCCGAGCCACGCCGTGTTGAAGGCGTGCAGCGACAGCAGGCTCATCGGCTCGCCTCCGGCGCGCCCGGGACGGCGGCTCGGGAACCCGCGTCGACCTGCACCGACCGGCTGAGCGACTGGAGCAGGTCGTGGCCGTCCCAGTGGTGGTGGAAGGTCAGCGCCTGACCGACCGGAACCACCCGGTCGATGCCCCGGGCGCCGACCGTCCGGACGAAGTCGACGATCTCCTCCTCGGTGAGGCCGTCGTGGGTCACGGTCTGGTCGCGGCGCCGGACGTAGGGGACGAGATCGGCGAGCGCATCGACGCGTGCCTCGTAGAAGAGGCCCCCACCCGGGGAGTCCCGGGGGATCCGGCCCAGGTCCGTGAGCGTCGCGATCGTGGCGTCGTTGTCCGACCAGTCGATGGCCGAGACGACGCCGTCGGCCGCCGACGCGGCGGCGTGCACGAGCTTCGCGACGACCGTGCTGGTGGCGGCGTGCTCGTCCCGCGCCGAGAGCCGCGCACCGAGCACGGCGCGGAATCGGCCGGAGGCGGCGTCGACCGTCGCAGACTCGCCACGCCAGACGATGAGCCGAGGCGAGGCGCACCCGAGCTGGTCGAACCAGTAGGCGTCGTTGACGAACCCGGCGACGAGCTCGGCCATCCGGACGTCGTCGGCGGCGAGGACGGCCGGCGCGTCGAGCACGGCGAACGAGAAGCGGTCGGGGAAGGCGAGCTCCGTGGCGCGCGGCGCCATGGGCACCGAACGGATCGCGGCGACGGTGGCGTCACCGCCCCAGATCACCCGGACGTCGGCCTGCGAGAGCGCACCGGTGACGGCATCGTCGTGGCCGTAGGTGACGATGGCCGTCGACGCGGCGACCGCGGGATGGTCCTCGATCGTCTCGGCGAGGGTCGCGAGCAGCGGGCCCGGCGCCTCCGCCGCCGCGCCCGACAGGCGCACGATGTTGGCGTTGCCGGACAGGGCGGAGAGGAGCCACGAGTACACGAACATCGTGTCGACGTTCGTGGGCGGGACGTGGAACACCACGCCGCGCGGCACCCGCACGATGCCGGGCACGTCGCAGAG
Organism: Acidimicrobiales bacterium; assembly: GCA_040382135.1. Taxonomy (GTDB): domain Bacteria; phylum Actinomycetota; class Acidimicrobiia; order Acidimicrobiales; family JBEIGA01; genus JBEIGA01. Next base: position 7,333 of record JBEIGA010000029.1, on the reverse strand, counting down.
GTGCTCCCAGTGCCGCTGCAGTACGGCGATGCCGGCCGGCCGGATCCACCATGCGAGCGCGCCGATGGCCGGATGGGCGCGCACCTCCGGGTGCCGGCGCAGCCGCCGGGACAGATCGGCCGTGCAGGCGAGGACGGCGGGATCGAAGGGGCGCAACCCGGCCTGCGCGTCGCGCAGCGCCTCCACCAGCGCAGCCGCGTCGACGACGCCCGGGTGGGGCACCAACCGCCGGACCTCAGGCACGGTGGGACGCCGCATGGGTGTCGGAGCAGCCGCGGAGCTCGCTCTTCGGGAGCCGGCCGAGCACGCGGAAGGCCCGGCCGCCGAGGCCGGTGGCGGGGTCGTCGACCGTGTCGACCACGCCGAGATCCTCGGTCAGGATCGAGTGCCCGGGGTACGAGGTCGGGACCGCCGAGAGCACCTGGGTGACGCCGGGTCGGCCGGGCGGTTGCGGCTGCCAGGTCTCGGGGTCGCGGACGATGACGTCGGCGAACGTGCTGGCGTGGAGCCGGAGGTCGTCGCCCTCGACGAAGACGCTCCCCACCTGCTCGGCCATCCCGTAGAAGTTCACGACATGGCGGATGCCGAAGGCGTCCGCGAGCCGCCGTCGGAACTCCTCGTTGTCGACACGCTGGGCCTCGAGGTGCTTCCACCCACCGGAGTGCACGACGGTCGCGCCCGAGAGGTCGATCCCCGCGTCGGCGAACGGCTGCAGCAGGTACTGCCACACCATGAAGGTGAACCCGAAGATCAGCATCGGGGCACCCGCGTGTTCCTCGGCGAACGCGGCGAGCCGTTCCGGTCGGGGCGCCATGGACTCGTCGAGCAGGAAGGTGTGCTTGCGTCCGAGGGTCATCAGGCCGACGACGCCCGCGGCACGCGCCGTGCGCCCGGTCCGGTCGGTGAGGATCGCATCGGTGTCGACGATGAGCATCGGCCGGCGGCCCGGGCCGAGCACGTGCCCCATGATCGAGGTCAGGGCCCGGGTCTGGCGGTTGGCGGTGGTGCGGTCGACGTGGACGCGACTGGGGATCGACCCGGTGGTGCCCGACGAGGTGATCGTCTTGAACACCTCGGCGTCGGGGATGCTCTTGATGGTGCGCTGCTTGAACAGCCCCACGGGGAGGAAGGGCAGGTCGGCGACGCACGTCGCCTCCTCCCAGGCGGGGAACATCGCCTCGACGATGCGGCGGTACTCCGGGGAGGCCGCCACGTGGTGGCGGGTGAGCGCCGCCAGCACCGGGAACAACCGGGCCTCGCGCGCCGCCTGGTCCGGTCCGAACAGGGGCGGGTCGAGGGCGGCCTCGATGAGGGACAGGTCGTCGGTCAGCGACATGCCGAGCGCAACTCCTGGTAGTCGATCTTCCCCGCCGCGGTCGTGGGGAGCACGGAGACGGGCCGCAGCCGGATGGAGCGCGCCGGGAACGCCAGGTGGCGTTCCATCCGACGGGCGAGGTCCCCTGGGACCTCGTCGGCCTCGGAGACCTCGACGAACACGGCGATGCCGTCACCGTCGTCCACGGCTGCGAGGTGCCCGAACGGGGCGAGACGCCGTTCGACGTCGTCGAGGTTGACCCGGGTGCCGAACACCTTCGCCATGCGCTTCAGCCGGCCGGTGATGGTGATCCACCCCTCGGCGTCGACCCGTCCGACGTCGCCGGTGGCCAGCACACCGCCGCAGCGATCGGAGCCGTCGAGGTCGACGCGCCCCTCCGCGTAGCCGAGCATGACCTGCGGGCCCTCCACGATGAGCTCACCCGTGCCGTCCGCTCCGGCATCGGCGACCCGGACCCAGGAGCCGGGGAGCGCCCGGCCGACTGAGCCGACCCGTGCGGGGAGCTCCTCCGGCGGCAGCACGCTGATGCGCGCCGAGGCCTCCGTCTGCCCGTACATGACCCACAGCCGACCACCCCGCACGGCCATGACCTCGTGGAACTCGAGGATCCGCTCGGGCGACATCCGCCCGCCCGCCTGGGTGAGCTCGCGCAGCGCCGGGAGGTCGCGCTCGGCCAGGCGCATGCGACGGAACATCTCGTAGGAGTAGGGCACGCCCGGCAGCGAGGTGACCGCGTACGCCGCGAGCTCGTCCCAGAACTCCGGGCGGATGGCGCTCGACGTGCTCAGCACGACCGTCGCCCCCGCGACGAGGTGGCTGTGGAGCACCGAGAGCCCGAACGAGTAGAAGAGCGGGAGGTGGGCGAAGGCGCGGTCGCCGGGACGGATGCGCAGCGCCTCGACGATCTGCTCCGCGTTCGCGCGCAGGTTCCGGTGGGTCAGGCGCACGAACTTCGGGCTCCCGGTCGATCCCGACGTCGGCAGCAGGACGGCCTCGGTACGGGCCGGAGCGGGCGAGGCCGCGTCGACGGGCTCGTGGTGTGCGAAACCCCGGACGACCTCCGGTCGGTAGGCGGCCACCCACGCCTCCACCGCCTCCGCCGGTGCCACCGGGTCTGCGAGGAGCACGGCGGCGCCGAGCCCGGTCAGCGCGAGGTAGTCGACCACGTCGTCGATCGAGTTCGTGATCCCGAACAGGACCACGTTCCCTGCGCAGGCGGCCAGCGCATCGCTCCGGGCGTCGACCCTCCCGGCCAGCTCCCGGTAGGTGAGCGTCGTACCCGAGCCGGCCTCGATCACCGCCGTCCGATCGCCGACGTGGGCGTCCGCGTCGGGGAGCAGCCAGCCGGCGGGCGACCCGTTCACAGGACCATCCCGCCGTCCACGCCGATGGTCTGCCCGGTGACGTACCCGGACGCGTCGGACGCGAGGAAGCCGATCACCTGGGCGACGTCCTCGGGGGTACCGGCGCGCCCCATCCCGATCGAGGCGACGCGCTCCGACCGCACGGCGTCGTCGAGGTCGGCGGTGAGCCTCGTCTCGATGAAGCCCGGCGCCACGAGGTTCACCCGGACCCCCGCCGGCGCGAGCTCCTTGGCCGCGGAGCGCACCAGACCGACCAGCCCGGCCTTGGCGGACGCGTAGGGCACCTGCCCGACGTTGCCGCGGAGGCCCATGATGGAGCCGACGACGACGATGGAGCCCGACCGGTTGCGCTGCATGAGTCGGGCCGCGCCCTGCACCTGCCGGATCGCGCCGGCGAGGTTCGCCTCGAGCGTGGTGTGCAGCAGCTCCTCGGTGATCATCCCGAGCCGGGCGTCCCCGAGGGCGCCGGCGTTCGCGACCAGGACGTCGAGCCGGCGATGGGTGCGGAACACGGACTGGAAGGCGGCCTGCACCGACTCGGGGTCGGTGACGTCCATCGTGAGGCCCTCCGCGGAGCCGCCTGCCTGCTGCAGTTCGGCGACCCGCGCCTCGAGCCGGTCGTCCGCGATCCGGCCCGCCACCACGACGTGGGCGCCCCGCGCCGCGAGCCACGTGCAGGCGGCACGACCGATGCCCTCGACGGCGCCGGAAACCAGCGCCACCCGCCCGGCGAGCGGCAACGCCTCCGGTCCGCTCACACCCCGTCGACCCCGTAGCCCCGGAGGATCTCGAGCGCCTTGTCGAAGCTCGACATGTCGACGATGTGGTCGGTCTCGAGGAGGATCCCGAAGCGGTCCTCGAGCTCACCCACGAGGGTCATGTGACCGAGCGAGTCCCAGCCCTCCACCTGCTGGTAGCGCACGGCGTCCCAGTCGACGGGCGGCTCGAGGCCCAACACGTCCACGAAGATCTCCTCGACCGCCGACCGGCTCACCCCGAACCACCTCTCCGACGCACGGCTCACGGCGCCAGGGCTTGACGACCGCCGGTCGATGCTACCGGCGCGGGTCGCCCTGCGGTGGACATCGCCGGCCCGCCCCGGCCCGCCCGGCCCGGCACCGCGGCCGCGACTCGCTAGCGTTGCCCCGATGGTCGACCTGTCCGGCGTGCGCTCCGCCACCGAACCCGAGGCGCCGACCGGTCCGGATGCCGTCGGCTCCGTCGCCGACCGAGGCCGCCGCACCCGCGCCCTGCGCCTGCTGGTGATAGCCGTCGCCCTGCCCGTGGCCCTCTTCGTGGCGCTCCGCCCGAACCGCTTCGGCATCGTGCCCAACGCCCTCGATCCGATCTTCTACACGGGCTACGCGCTGAACCTCGAGGGCATCCTCACCGCCGCGGGGGACGACCACTACTTCATCACCCGGTGGACCGCCTACCTCCCGTCGCACTACGCGGCCGAGCTGTTCGGACCGCACGCCGGGCGGCTCGCCGTCCGCCTCGTCCTGGCGTCGGGCATGCTGCTCGCCCTGTGGTCGCTCCGGCCGCGGTGGACCGACCCGCAGCGGTTGTTCATCGGCACCGTCGTGCTGACCATGCCGATCTTCACCCGGGCGTTCCTGACCGACTACGTCGAGTTCGCCATCGTCTCGCTCGGCTTCGTCCTCGTCGCCGTCGCCCTCGCCGGTCGCCGCGGCTTCGCCTGGGGGCTGCTCCTCGGTGGCCTGACGGCGGGGATGGCCATCGCCAACCCCTTCGCCGTGGTCGTCGCCGGACCTCCGCTGCTCGTCGCCGTGGCGCGCACGATCGACCGGGGCCGCCTGCGCGTCGCTCTGCGGGCACCCCTGCTCCTCGGCGCAGGCATCGCGGTCGGCGCCGGCGCCGTGGTCCTCGCCGGCCTCGTCTGGTTCCGCGTCCGGTACGACGTCCCGAACGTCTACGCACCCACCATCGACTGGGTCCGGGAGAACGCCGACCACGTCGACAACCTGAAGGCCGACGCCCCGGGATGGTGGTGGTACTACACGTGGATCTGGGGCGTGCCGACGCTGCTGCTCACCGCCCTCGTGCTGCACCGCCTGCGCCGGGTCCGCTTCGACCGCACCGAGGTGCTCGCCCTCCTCCTGCTCGCCGCGCAGTACGCGATCCACTGGCTCGATCACCTGGGACGCCAGGGCAACATGATCGAGATCCCCTACTACTGGTCCTTCGTCTACCCCGCGCTCGGGGTGGCCACCGCCCTGTTCCTCGGCCGGGTGACCGCCGACATGGGCTGGCGGGCGGCCGCCGTCGGCGGGCTCGCCTGGGTCGCCGTGCTCGTGCTGCTGCCCTCCGGCACGCGCCTCCCGGTCGGACCGGGTCTCGTCCTCGTCCTCGGTGGTGCGGTCGTGGTCGCCGCGCTGCTGGGCGGACGATGGCTCCCCGCGGCGGGCATCGGGGCGGTGCTCGTCCTGCTGGTCACCCAGGTGGCCGCGCCCCAGTACGCCCCCGACCGCTTCGGCGCGAACATGAACCCCCTCTACCACGAGGTGTTCTGGGCCGGGGACGGTCCGTCGGTGTCCGAGGACCTCTACCGCGAGCTCATCTGGTTCGAGGACCGGTTGGACCCGGTCCCACGCAACGGCGAGGCGCTGTTCGTCACGGTCGGACCGTGGTCGAGCCTGCTCCCGGCGCTCTACGGCGCGCACGTGGGCGGCCAGTTCCTCACCTACGACAACGGCGGGCTCACCGACGAGCAGCTGACCGACACCGTGCGGAGCGGGTCGTTCCCGGTCGTCGTGGTGGTGGGCACGCCCGCCGAGGTGGACCGTATCGCCGCCTTCCTCCCCGACGACGGCAACCGGGCGCGCCTGCTCGATGTGCAGACGAGCCCCGAACCGCTCGGCATGCGCCTCGCCGTGTTCGACGTGGTCGGCGCGTCCTGGCTCCCGTACGAGTGGCGGGCCACGGACCTCCCCACCGCGACCGGTCGGATCCGGGGCGACGCCCTGGTCGCCGACGACGCGGATCCGGCCGGGTACGTCTCCTACGGGCCGTACGTGGCGCTCGGCCCCGGCGAGTACTCCGTGACGCTGACCTACCGCTCGTCGTCGGCGCCGGGCCCGAGGATCGGCGTGTTCGACGCGGTCGCCACCGGCGGCGCGCCCGTGGTGTCGACCGAGCTCGTGGGGACCGACGGCGCGCTCCGACAGGTCGAGATCACCTTCCGGGTCGACGACCCGCTCCCCCTCTGGGAGTTCCGGGTCCTCCGCGAGCAGGGCGCCATCGAGGTGCTCGGCGTGGAGCTCCGGTCCTCGGGCGGAGGCTGAGGCCGCGCCCGGGTCGGGGGTCAGGCCCGGGTCGAGATCGTGACGCAGTGGTCGTAGGGGACCCGCAGCAGGTCGTGGAACGTGCGGCTCGTGACGTCACCCGGTCCGAACCCCTCGCGGAGGAGGTCCACGTAGGCCTCGGGGCTCCGGACGTACTTCCCCCGGTCCGCCTTGGCGATCGCTCGCGCGATCGTGCGCTGGCCGTCCATCAGCGTGGGATCGATGGTCACCAGCCGGCCGCCGGGCTCGAGGCGGTCGGCCGCGAAGGCGGCGAGGTCACGGACGACCGCGTCCGGGACGTGGTGGAGCACCCCGAAGGCCACGGCGAGGTCGAAGGTGCCGGTGATCGTGCTGCCCAGCGTCGCGGTGGTGCCGACGTGCAGCTCGGCGTCCGGGAACTGCTCCTGCGCCGTGGCGATGTACTTCGGGTTGGGGTCGAAGCCCACGTAGGTGAACGAGCCGGCGTCGTGGTGGGTTGCGAGGAACGTCGCCGGGCCGCAGCCCAGGTCGAGCACCCTGGTGACGGAGACCCCGAGGTCCGGGAACAGCTCGGAACGCAGGCGGTCGGCGCTGTCGGGCTTGACGATGCCCCCCTGGAAGAGCGAGTACGCCCAGGAGAGGTCGAGGATGCGGTGCACGCCGCGGCGTTCGGACACGGTGGACGTCATGGTGCGAAACCCTTCACGGCGTCGAGCACCCGGGCGACGTCGTCGTCGGTGAGCCCGACGTGCAGCGGGAGCCGGACGAGGTCGTCCGCCGCCGCCTCGGTGACCGGGTGCTGACCCGGCAGGCCGCCGAGCCGTTCACCGACCGTCGACAGGTGCAGGGGCTGGTAGTGGAAGACCGCGGCGACGCCGTGGTCACGGAGGTGGTCGATGAACCGGGTGCGGGCCTCCACGCCGTCGAACCGGAGGTAGTACATGTGCGCCGTGTGCTCGCACCCCTCGGGGACGACCGGCGTGCGGACACCACGGTCCGCCGCCCAACCGGCGAGCTCGGCGTCGTAGCGCTCCCAGATCGCCATGCGTCGGGCCTGGATGGCGTCGCAGCGCTCGAGCTGGCCGACGAGCACGGCGGCGAGCAGGTCGGAGACGACCCAGGAGGAACCCACGTCGACCCACGTGTACTTGTCGACCTGACCGCGGAGGAACCGGGACCGGTCGGTCCCCTTCTCCCGCAGGATCTCCGCCCGCTCGAGCAGACCGAGGTCGTTCACGTGGAGCGCCCCGCCCTCCCCGGCGCTGATGTTCTTCGTCTCGTGGAAGCTGAGGGTGGAGAGCTGCCCGAAGGTCCCGAGGCGGCGTCCGTGGAAGCCGCCGAACAGCCCG
>JBEIGA010000028.1:0-21312 GCA_040382135.1 Acidimicrobiales bacterium | reverse complement strand
CTTCGGAAAGGCAGTGTACGAAGCGACGGCGCTCACGACGCCGTCCCTTCGAGCACGAGGTCGACCTGGCAGGGCTGCCGGTCGACCAGGGTGCGGAACGCGGCGACGGCACCGTCGCCGCGACGGCCGACGAAGCCGTCGACCATCCCGTGGTGCATCGCGCAGACCAGTTCGGGGTTGGTCTCCGCGAGGCTCCGGAACGGACAGTGCGCGAAGGCGATCGTGACCCGGTCCGCATCGTCCTCGGGTAGCGGTTCGACCACGGTCTCCGGGTCGAAGCCGAGTCGGCGGAGCTCCGCCTCCAGCGCACCGAGGCAGCGCAGTTCGCCGGCGTAGCGCTCGGCATCGGCCTGCCCCTGCTCACGACCGACGTCCAGGGCATCCTCGGAGGCGAGGCCCGCCGCAGCGGCCATGCGCAGCAACATCCGGGCGAGGACCGGGTACGGCGGCGGCTCCAACCCGAGCGAGGGAGCATCCTCCGACACGGAGTAGAGGTGCTGCGGTCGACCCACCCCTCCCCGACCGTCGACGTGGAGGTCGAGCAGACCGACCTCGCGCATCCGCTCGAGGTGCGGCCGTACGGTGTTGGGATGGAGTCCGAGCGCAGCCGCGATCTCCGATGTCCCGAGCGGCTGGGGTGTACGGGCCAGCTCGAGGTAGATGGCGTAGCGCGTGTTGTCACCGAGCGCCTTGAGCGTCTCGAGCCGGAGCCCCGGTTCTCCGTGCGGATCGCGCGACATTGCTCGAAGATTACACGGAGACCGCCGGTAAAATCACCGTCGTGAACACGACGGCGGTCCCGACCCCCCCGACCCCTCCCACGCCGGACGAGGTCGTCAACCTCCTCCGCGGCGTGGTCGACCCCGAGCTCGGCAGCGACATCGTCGACCTCGGCATGGTCAAGGGCGCCGTCGTGGACGATGGCCTCGTCACCGTCCGCATCGCCCTGACCACGGCCGGATGCCCGCTGCGGGCACAGATCCAGAAGGATGTCCGCTCGAGGATCGGCGGTCTGCCCGGTGTCGGGAAGGTCAAGATCGACTGGACCGAGCTCACCGCCGCGGAGAAGACCGCCACGATGGCCACCGCGCGCAAGCGGGCGGCGGAGAAGGCTCCCGCCACGGCGATTCCGGCCACGACCAAGGTCGTCATGGTCGCCTCGGGCAAGGGGGGGGTCGGCAAGTCGTCGGTCACGAGCAACCTTGCGGCCGGTCTGGCCCTCGAGGGCTTCCGCGTGGGGGTGCTCGACGCCGACATCTGGGGGTTCTCGATCCCGCGCATGCTCGGCGTCGCCGGGCGCCTCGAGGGCGACGTCACCTCGAAGAAGATCACCCCCCGCATCCGCCCGATGGGCCGGGGGGTCCTCGAGGTCGTCTCGATGGGCTTCCTCGTGGACGACGAGGAGACGGCGCTCATGTGGCGGGGCCTCATGCTCAACCGCGCCGTCCAGCACTTCCTCGAGGACGTCGCCTGGGGCGAGCTCGACTACCTGCTGATCGACATGCCGCCCGGCACCGGCGACGTCCAGATGGGGCTCGCCCGCATGCTCCCGCGGGCCGAGATGCTCATCGTCACCACGCCGGCGCGGGCCGCGCAGAAGGTCGCCGCCAGGGTCGCCGGCATGGGGCGCAGCAGCTACCTGCGCATCGCCGGCGTGATCGAGAACATGACGAGCTTCGTCGCCGACGACGGCCGGAGCTACGCCATCTTCGGCGAGGGCGGCGGCGCCGAGCTCGCCCAGAGCATCGGCGTCCCGCTGATCGCCCGGATCCCCATCGACGGCGCCGTGGTCGCCGGGGGCGACGACGGCGAACCGGTCGTGGCCGGCGCCGGCCCCGCCGCCGACGCCTTCCGCGGGCTGGTCCGGGCGCTCGTCGAGGACGTCGTCCCCCCGGTCGACCTCGCCGGGTGCAGCGCACGCCTGCTCGCCGCAGCGACTGCGGCGCTCGATGCCGCCGACGCCGCCGAACGGCCCGTCTGACCGCTCGAACCGAGGGTCGCTCATCCCGACGATCCTGCCGCCGATGGTTGGGGCGGAGGACGTGATGATCGACCCGGTGCTCTGGTCCAACCTGCTCGACAGCGGCATGCACCACATCGCCGCCACCCCGCGGCACGCCCCGGACCCCGCCGAGGTGCTCCCCGTCGCGCTCCACCCCCACGACCGTGCTGCGGCGATCGCCGTGCTCGGCGTCGCCGCCGGCGAACCGGGGTTCCGGTCCGTCCTCGTCGGCCGGGTGCTCGACGACGACCGCCGGACCCACGTCCGCATCGAGATCGTCAGTGACGTCCTGAACCTGGTCGTGACCGTCACGCCCGACCAGCCCCTCGACGACGAGCCCGACCCCGTCACCGGGCTGCCCGGGCACGCGATCCTCCTGGACCGCATCGACCAGGCGTTGCTCGGCGCGGGCCGGACCGGCCGGATGGTCGGGGTCGTCCGGGTCGACTTCGAGGGGATCCGCACGGCACGCACGGCCCACGGCGCCACCGCGGCCGACGACCTGCTCCGCGTGGTCGCCGCAGCGCTCGAGCGGGCGGTCCGACCGGCGGACACCGTGACCCGCGTCGGGCCCGACGACTTCGTGATCGTCACGCCCGAGCTGCGCAACCCGGCCGACGTGGCCGTGGTCGCCGAACGGGTGCTCGCCGCGCTGGGGAGCGACACCGACCACCGGGCGAGCATCGGCATCGGGATCGGTGATCCGACCGTCACCACCGATCGGCTCCTCGCCGACGCCGCCGAGGCGCTCGAGCGCGTCCGGGAGCACGGAGGCGGTCGCTGGCTGGTGGCCGGCTACGACGCAGGGCACGGGCTCGAGCCCGAGCTCGACCAACTGCTGCGCACCTCGCTCGACGATCGGACGCTCGACGCCTGGTACCAGCCGGTTGTCGACCAGGACGGACGCGTGACCTCGGTGGAGGCGCTCGTCGCCCTGCTCGACCCCCACGGCGACCGACGACCCGTGGACGCAGTCCTCGAGGCGGCAGCCCACGCCGGACTGCAGATGCGCCTCGACCACCGGGTGATCGATCGTGCCGTCGCCCAGCTGGCGGCATGGGACCGCTCCGGGCTGCTCTTCGACGTCGCCGTGAACGTCGCCACGAGCACCGCGACCCGGCTCGACCTGGCCGGGGTGGCTGCAGCCGTGCTGGCCCGTGAGGGGCTGGCACCCTCGCGCCTGCACCTGGAGCTCGCCGCCCACGACCTGGCCTTCGACGGCGTGGCCGACTGCATCGAGCGATTGCGCTCCATCGGTGTGACGGTCGTGGCCGACCGGTGGGACGGCGGCGAGACCGCGGTCGAGCAGGCCATCACTGCGGGCGTGCACGCCGTGAAGCTCGATCGCGCCGTCATCGCCGGCCACACCGGCATGCCCGCCACCAGCCTGCGATCCCGCATCGCCCGACTACGGGACGCCGGCATACCGGTCACCGCCGTCGGGGTCGAGCTGGACGCCCACCGGGCGTTGGCGGTCGCGCTCGGCTGCGCCTCGGTCCAGGGGTTCCTGACCGGCAGGCCCGTGCCCGCGTCGCAGGTCCCCGCCCTGCTCGCCGCACCCTGAACCACGGGCCCGGCGGCGACGGGCTCAGCGACCGAGCTCGGGGTCCTTCCGGGGCGGCTCCGGCGGCCGCGGGGGACGGCCCACGTCGTCGACGTCGATGAACGAGCCGAAGCGCACGAAGCGCGCCGACATCCGTGGTGGACGTGCCCGGAAGCGCCGCACCACGCCGGCGCGCACCACGGCCCGGACCGGTGGGAGCAGGAGGACGAGCCCTGTCAGGTCGGTGAGGAACCCGGGCGTCAGGAGCAGCGCCCCGGCACAGATCACGAGGATGCCGTCGACCAGCTCGTTGGTGGGCACCTGCCCCGACATCACCCGTCGCTGGAAGCGGGCGAGGGTCACGATGCCCTGCCATTTGACGAGCCACGCGCCGGCGAAGCTCACGGCGATCAGTAGGAGGATGGTGGGGAGCACGCCGATGCCGCCGGCGACCTGCACGATCACGTACAGCTCGGCGATAGGCACCACGAGGAACAGCAGGAACAGGACGAGCCCCACGCCTCCATGCTAGGAGCGGGGCGTGCCCAGCCCCCCTGCGCCCCGGACGCTCCAGGACATCACCCCCGCGTGGCTCGAGGAGGTGCTCGCTCCGGCGGGGCACGCGGGCCGCCTCGACGCGCCCATCGAGGTGGAGGACCTCGGGGCCGGGGTCGGGTTGCTCGGGACCGTGGCCCGCGTGCGCCGGCTCGGAGCGGCCGCAGGGCCGGCATCGGTGATCGTGAAGCTCCCCTCCACCGACGCCGGCAACCTGGCCATCGTGCGAGCGTTCGGCTACGACGTCCGCGAGGCCGGCTTCTACCGGGAGCTCGCTCCTGGAGCAGGTCTGCCAGCACCCCGATGCCTCGCCGTCGTCGAGGGCCCCGAGGGACCGGTCCTGGTCCTCGAGGACCTCGCAGGGCACGCGCATCCCGACCAGCTGACCGGCGCGGACGCACCACAGGCGTTGCGCGTGGCCGAGCTCGCAGCGCGGATCCACGCGCCGTTCTGGGAGTCCGCACGCCTCACCACCACGCCATGGCTCCCCGGCCCCGCCGACCCGCGCATCGCCGGCTACGGCGGGTTCTTCGCGTCGTGCTGGGACACGGCCGCGGCGCTCGTCGGCGCCTCGGCGGACGAGCGGACGGCGGCGCAGACGGCCATGCGCCACTTCGACGGGGTCGTCCGACGGTTCGCCGGGGCGCCGCGCACCCTCGTCCACGGCGACCTCCGCCTCGACAACGTGCTGCTCGGGGCTGCGGCGAGCGAGGACCGGGCGGTCGATTGGCAACTCGCCGCATGGGGCCGCGGCGCCTACGACCTCGCCTTCTTCGCATCGGGGAGCCTCGAGCCCGAGGTTCGCCGTGACGTCGAGCGTCCCCTGGTCGCGGGTTGGCACACGGGGCTCGTGGCCGCAGGGGTGCAGGGCTACCGCAGCACGGATGCGTGGCTCGACTACCGCCTGGGGCTCGTGCTGAACCTGCCCAACCCCGTCACCGCGATCGTGGCCGTCCGGCCCGGCAACGAACGCGGGCGGGCGCTGCTCGAGGCGAACCTCCGACGCGCGCTCGGCGCGGTGCGGGACCACTGGCTCGACCCCGATCCCGCGCTGCTCGCCGCATCGGCCACCTGAGCCTCCGGGCGATCCCGCCTATCCTCCCGATGATGTCGTCGACCGACCCCACCCCCGCTGCGTCACCCCGGCCGCGGCCCCCGTCGGTCGACGCGCTGGCCCGCTCCCTCGCCGGCACCGGACTCCCCCACCCGCTCCTCGTCGACGTCGCCCGGGCCGCCATCGCCGAGGGACGACCCGAGCATGCCGCCGCCATCGCCGAGGACGTCCGGCGATCCATGCTGCGGACCGTCGTCAACGCCACCGGGGTCCTCCTGCACACCAACCTCGGTCGGGCGCCATGGGCGGTCGACGCGCCCGCCGCCTACCGCAACCTCGAGCTCGACCTCGCCACCGGCGCCCGGGGCTCGCGCAGCGCCCACGCCGCACGGCTCCTGGCCCGCTGCTGCGGGGCCGACGCCGCCCTCGTGGTGAACAACGGGGCGGCGGCGCTGCTCCTGGTCCTGGCCGCGCTCGCGGCCGGGCGTCGGGTCGCCGTGTCCCGAGGCGAGCTCGTCGAGATCGGTGGTGGGTTCCGCGTCCCCGAGGTCATGGAGCAGTCCGGCGCCGTGCTCCACGAGGTCGGCACCACCAACCGCACACGACTGGCCGACTTCGAGCGCGCCGTCGCCGAGCGCCAGGACCTCGCCCTGCTGCTCCAGGTCCACCGCTCCAACTACCGGATCGAGGGGTTCACCGAGTCGGTGGGGACCGCTGCCCTCGCCGGGCTCGGGGTCCCCGTCGTCGCCGACATCGGCTCCGGGTTGCTCGACGAGGCCTGCCCCTGGCTCGCCGAGGGCCCACCGGCGTGGCTCCGGGGCGAACCGGCTGCACGGCAGACCCTCGCCGCCGGGGCCCACCTCGTCACCTTCTCGGGCGACAAGCTCCTCGGCGGTCCGCAGGCGGGCATCATCGCCGGCGACGCCGAGCTCGTGGCCCGCTGCGCCCGTCACCCGCTGGCCCGCGCGCTGCGCCCCGGCGGTCACGTCCTCGGCGCGCTGCAGGACCTCGCCCTCGCCTACCTGCGCCGGGACGGGGCCGCCATCCCCTTCTGGTCGATGGCCACCCTTCCCGTCGCAGTGCTGCGGGCCCGGGCCGACGCCATCGACCCTGTGCTCGTGGCCGACACCCACGCCGTTCCCGGCGGCGGGACGCTGCCCGGCGTGGAGATCCCGAGCGTCGGGCTGGTCCTGCCGGGAGACCACCGCGACGCGCTGCGGGCCATGGACCCGCCGATCATCGCCAGGGTCGAGGAGGACCGAACGATCCTCGATCTGCGCACCGTGCTGCCGGAACAGGATCCGCTCGTGGCCGCCGCCGTGGCCCGCCTGCCGAGGGGCTGACCCCGGTGCACGTCCTCGCCACTGCGGGCCACGTCGACCACGGCAAGTCCACCCTCGTCCGCGAGCTCACCGGCGTGGACCCGGATCGGCTGGACGAGGAGAAGCAGCGGGGCCTGACCATCGACCTGGGCTTCGCGCCGCTCACCCTGCCCAGCGGACGGCAGGCGTCCTTCATCGACGTCCCCGGCCACGTCCGCTTCCTGCGGAACATGCTGGCGGGGGTGGGCGCGGTCGACGCGTGCCTGTTCGTGGTGGCCGCCACCGAGGGCTGGAAGCCCCAGAGCGAGGAGCACCTGCGGATCCTCGAGCTGCTCGGCATCCGGCACGGGGTCGTGGCGCTCACCAAGGTCGGCGTCGCCGACGACGACCTGCGCGAGCTGGCGCGCATGGAGCTCGAGGAGCGCCTCGCCGGCTCGTTCCTCGAGGACGCCCCGATCGTCGAGGTGGACGCACCCACCGGGATCGGTATGGACGACCTCCGGGCCGCGCTCGACGACCTCCTCGTCGCCACCCCCACCGCCGCGGACCGCGGCAAGCCCCGGCTCTGGGTCGACCGGGCGTTCGCCGCCCGCGGCGCGGGCACGATCGTGACCGGGACCCTCACCGGCGGTCGCCTGCGGGTGGACGACGAGCTCGAGCTCCACCCGCAGGGGGTGACCGTCCGCGTCCGGGGCCTGCAGAGCCACCACGAGCGACGCACCAAGATCTCCCCCGGGGCCAGGGTGGCGGTCAACCTCGTGGGCATCGACCACGATGCCGTCACCCGGGGCGACGTCCTGGTCCGCCCCGGCGACTGGCACCTGACCCGGACGGTCGACGCCTCGCTCACCGTGCTCGACGGGCTCGACCACGCCGTCTCGCGCCGAGGCGCCCACGTGCTGTACCTCGGGGCCGGCGAGTTCCCGGTCCGCATGCGGATCCTCGGCCCTGCGGCGCTCGAGCCGGGGAGCACCGGCGCGGTCCGGATCCACCTGCCGGTCGCCCTGCCCCTCCTCCCAGGGGACCGGTTCGTGCTCCGGGAGTCGGGCCGGTCCGAGACCGTGGGCGGCGGCGAAGTGCTCGACGTCGCCCCTCGCCTGCCTGCGTCCCGGGCCGTGCCGGACCGCTCCGTCGACCGGGTGATCCGCGAGCGGGGCTGGGTGGAGGCCGACGAGCTCGAACGGCTGACCGGCGAACGGCGGCCCGGCACGATCGGCACCTGGGTCGTGGACCCCGAGGTCCTCGCCGCCGCACGGGCCGACGTCAGCGCCCGCGTGGACGGCGCCGGCCCCCTGGGCCTGGACGTGGCCGCCCTCGGCGAGCGGGAGCGCGCCGTCCTCGCCCTCCTCCCCGACATCGACGTGGTGGACGGTCGCGCCCGTGTCCGCGACGCCGCCGATCCGCTCGCCGGGCACCCCTTCCTCGACGCGCTCGCCGCCGCGCCGTTCACCCCGCCGGCGCCCGACGGGCTGATCGGGCGCGACGAGCTGCGGCAGCTGGTCCGTCGGGGCGAGGTCGTGGAACAGGACGGCGTGTTCTACAGCCCGGCCGCCGTGGACGCGGCGACCCTGATCGTGGCCGACCTGCTCGACGCGCAACCCGACGGCTTCACCGTGGCCGACTTCCGTGATCGAGCGGGCAACAGCCGCAAGCACGCGCTCCCGCTGCTCGCTCGCCTCGACGCGACCGGGGTCACCCGACGACGCGGCGACCTGCGGATCGCCGGCCCCCGCCTCGGACGACCCTGAGCCGATCGGCTCGGCGCAGCGACCTCAGCGGTCGCAGCGTCAGCTGGCCTGACGGGCGAGCAGGTCCCGCCGTTCGGCTTCGTTGAGCCCACCCCAGATGCCGTGCGGTTCACGGATCCGCAGTGCGTAGTCCAGGCAGTCCCGCTGGACCGAGCAGCCGGCGCAGATGCCCTTCGCCCGCTGTTCCCGGTCGAGCTTCTCGTCCTTGCGCTCGGCCCGGGGCGGCGGGAAGAACACCGTCGCCTGCGGGCCGCGGCACGCGGCCTTGATCTGCCAGTCCTGATGGTCGGAAAGAGCAGCCATCGATTCCCCCTTGTGGAGGACGCTAACGCTCCCGTGATGTGACGAACAACACGGGCCGGGGCCTCACTCGGGCGTGGTCCGACGCTCCCGATAGTCGCGTGCGGCGCCCTCCTCGGGCTCCACCTCGAGGGTCAACCCCTCGATCGCGACGACCCGCACGCGATCGCCCTGGGCGATGGGGGTCGCCCGATTCGTCCGGGCGCGCCACAGCGCCTCGCGGATCCGCACGACGCCGTCGGGCGACACGCTCTCGACCGCCTCCCCCATCTCGCCGATCATCCACTCGCGGCCGATGGTCGGGGTCGAGAACCGTGTCCGGACCATCGACGGCATGCCCGACACCATGGCGATGACCATGAGGACCACGCCGACCAGCAGCGTGATCCAGGGCAGCGACACGCCGGGTTCGTCGTAGAGGAACAGCGACCCGAGCACCAGCGCCACGACGGCGACGCCCGTCCAGACCCTGGCCAGTCCTGCCGTCTGCGCGTTGACCGCGAACCCGAAGGCCGACAGCAGGAGCAGGCCCACGGCCCACCAGCGCGCCGGAAGGACGTCGAGCCCGTAGGAAGCCAGGATGAGGCACACCGCGCCGACCACACCGGCGATGCCGATCCCCGCGGTGTACAGCTCGAAGACGAGGAGGCCCAGGGCGATCAGCAGCAGCAGGTAGGCCACCGGCGGGCTCGCCACGGTGTGGAACAGCTGCTGACCGAGCGGCAGCTCCTGGAACCGGGTCTGGGTCCGTGGCTCGGTGACGGGCGAGCCCTCCTCGTCCTCCACCACCTCGACCTGGAAGCCCTCGAGGTCGATCAGGTGCTCCACGATCACGTTCGCCTCGCGTGCGAGCCCCGCCTCCACCAGCTCGTCCTGCCCCAGGGTCCGGTCGACGAGGAGCGCCGTGTCGTCGCCCGCCAGGTCCTCCTCTGCGAAGAGCAGGGTGCCGAGGTTGCCGAACCGGCTGCCCGTCGAGATCCCGAGGTCGTCGCCGAGCAGGGCCAGCTGGGCGACCTGGCGCTCCACCCTGGCGCCCGCCTGGCCGACCCAGAACGACACCGGCACCCCGGCGTCGAGGATCTCCTGGCCGAGGGCCACCAGATCCTCCTCGGGGAGCACCGCGGCGCTGCTGTCGACGCGGAACACGATGGCGATCGCGCCCGACGCCTCGGCCTCGGCGATGGACCGGGACATGAGGTCCGCCAGCACCGGGTCCAGCAGACCGGTCACCTCTACGATGTCGACGAACCCGGCGTCGGTGGCCTCCTGCCGGGCGAGGGTCCCGGTGCCAGGAGCGGACGCTCCGGCGAGCGGGCTCCAGAGGAGGCCCGAGGCGAGGAACAGCAGCACCCCGATGACGATCCTGCGCACGTGGCTCCTCCGAGACGGGCGGCTGCACCACCCACGAAACCGCCGTGGCACCGGCCACGCCGACCCCGGGACCTCACCGGCCGGGAGGGCCCGACGCCGTGTCGCTTGAGGCCATGCTCGAGCGGTCGAACCTGCTCATCGTGGCCGGGAAGGGCGGGGTGGGCAAAACCGTACTGGCCACGGCGTTGACGTTGGCCGCGCGCCGGGTGGGTCGCACGGTCGTCCACGTGGACCTCGAAGGCCGGCCGCACCCCGCCGTGGAGACATGGCACCGGACGATCCTCCCCGACGAGGCGCTCGCCGAGTGGCTCGGCGACCACGGCATGGGAGCGGTGGCCCGGAGGCTCACGAAGAGCGGATCCATGGAGGTGATCGCCGGCGCCACCCCGGGCATCCGCGAGCTCCTCGTCCTCGCCAAGGTCAAGCAGCTGGTCCGCGACGGCGGTCCGGGCCAGCTCGTGGTCCTGGACGCACCCGCGTCGGGGCACGCCGTCGCCCTGCTCGGCTCGGCCCGTGCGCTCGCGGCGTCCGTCGCGTCCGGACCCATCCGCACCCAGGCGGAGGACGTCACCGCCCTGCTCGAGGACCACGAGCGGACGCAGCTGGTCTTGGTGACGCTCGCTGCCGAGACCCCGGTGACCGAGACGATCGAGACCGCCTACGCCCTCGAGGACCGGGTCGGCGTCCGCCTGGGCCCCGTCGTGGTGAACAGCGTCCTCGAGCGGCTGCCGCTGCCGGACGGTGCACCTGCGCCGATCCCGGGGCTCACTGCGGACGAACGGCGCGCGCTGCTCGCCGCAGGGGCCGATCGGCGGGCCCGCCAGGAGGCCCAGGCGGCGGAGATCGCCCGCCTCGGCGCGGAGCTGCCCCTCCCGCAGGTCCTGCTCCCACGGCTGTCCGACGTGGCACTGGACGGACCGAACCTCGAGCACCTGGCGGGGATCCTGCTCGGAGCGCTCCCGTGAGCCTCGAACCGGTCCTCGACGGCCGGGACGTGGTGGTCTGCGTGGGGACGGGCGGTGTCGGCAAGACCACGACGGCGGCGGCCATCGCCCTCGGCGCCGCACGCCGCGGGCGTCGGGCGGTGGTGGTCACGATCGACCCCGCCCGACGGTTGGCCGAGACCCTCGGTGTGGGTGAGCTCGACAACACGCCCCGGCCGGCCACCGACACCGCCACCGGCCTCACCCCCGGGAGCGGCGAGCTCTGGGCCGCGATGCTCGACCCCAAGGCCACCTTCGACGACCTCGTCGTCCGCCACGCCGCCGATCCCGAGCAGGCCGACCGCATCCTCGCCAACCCGCTCTACAGGACGATCTCCACCTCGCTCGGCGGCGTCCAGGAGTACATGGCGATGGAGAAGCTCCACGAGCTGCACACGGACCCGCGCTTCGACCTCGTCGTCATCGACACCCCGCCCACGGCCCACGTCCTCGGCCTGCTCGACTCGCCCCGGCTGCTCGGCCGCCTCTTCGACAGCTGGCTCTACCGGGCGCTGGTGCCGACGCGCCGCAGCACCCGGGTGGCGGCAGGTGTGGTCCAGGGGATGATCCGACCCCTGACCCGGCTCGTCGGCGCCGCCGTCATCGACCAGGCCGTCGACTTCTTCCGCGCCTTCGAGGGTATGGAGGAGGGCTTCCGAGCCCGCTCGGCGGCCACCCTGGACGTCCTCCAGGGTCCACGCACGGCGTTCGTCCTCGTGACCGCCCCGCGCTTCGACGCGCTCGCCCAGGCTGAGGCGCTCGCCGGCGAGCTCCGCCAGGCGGGGGTCGGTCTCACGGCGCTCACCGTGAACCTGGTGCAGCCCACCTACGGCGGAGACACCCCGCCGGACGCCCTGCTCGAGCGCTGCACCGGCACGCCCTGGGAGCCCCACGCCCGAGCACTGCTCGCGGCCACCCGCCGTCACGAGGCCGAGATCGACGCCGTCCGGGCCGCCGCCGCCCGGATGGGCGTCGACCGCGTGACCGCCGTCCCGGACCTCGGCGACGAGGTCCGCGTCGCCGAGGTGGCCGCGGCGCTCCTGGGCTGATCCGGTCGTCGCCCTCCTGGGCTGGTCAGTCGTCGGCGCGCAGGGCGTCGACCGCGTCCTGGACCGACTCGGCGACCGGGACGATCCGGTCGAACCCGGTGGTGTGCAGCAGACGGATGAGGCTGGCGCGGCTGCAGGCCACGGCGACACGGCCGTCCTGCTCCCGGATCCGGCGGATGCCGCCGATGAGCGCACCCAGCCCTGCGGAGTCCATGAAGGGGACGTCGGACAGGTCGATCAGGAGCCGGTCTGCGTCGGCGAGGCCGGCCAGAGCCTCGCGGAACTGCCCGACCGTGTAGGCGTCGAGCTCACCCGACGGCCTGCACGTGGCGTAGCCGTCTTCCTGGGCCACATGGATCTCGAGCACCGCACCTCCCGACGAGCGCGCCCCGCCGCCGAGGAGCCTACCGGGGTCGGAGCGGTCGCTCGCCCACGTCCGTCCGAACCCGTCCGAACCCGTCCGGTGCCCGCTGGCGGCGAGCAGGCGGGTACCATCGCCCCTCGTGGCAACCGTGCTGCTCGCAACCGATGCGGACTGGATCCGCGACGAGGTGGACGCCGCCCTCGGCGCGTTCCACACCATCCACCGGGTGCGGGCGGGCAGCGCCGTGCTCGCCGCCGTGCAGGAGGTCGAGCCCGATCTCGTCCTCCTCGACCTGCAGATCGGCAAGATGGGCGGCATCGCCTGCTGCCTCGACCTGCGACTCGAGGAGCGGGCGGGTCGGATCCCGGCGCTGAAGATCGTGCTGCTGCTCGACCGGCAGGCCGACCTCTTCCTCGCCCAGCGGGCCGAGGCCGACGGGTGGCTCGTCAAGCCGCTCGACAGCCTCCGGCTCCGCCGTGCGGCCACTGCGGTCCTCGCCGGCGAAGCGGTGCGCGAAGGCGTCGAGGACGCCACCCGGGGCTGACGGCCCCTCCAGCCCGCCCGAGTCGGATCCTCGGGGACGGTCGGCTACCATCACGCATCCGACGGGCAGTAGCGCAGGTTGGTAGCGCGCTTCGTTCGGGACGAAGAGGTCGTGGGTTCAAATCCCGCCTGCCCGACCACCGCACGCCGGCCCTACGGGGCCGGCTGTTGCGGTTTTGGCGTCGGCTTTTCCGAGCCGATCGACCGGGACCCCTCGGCCGGCACCCCCTACCGTGGATGACGTGCCGCCACGGACCCTGCCCACCGACGACCTCCTCGAAGGGGTCCGCGCCCGGTTGGGGCGCTCGGTCCGCACGCTGCTGAGCGGCGACGGTGCGGTGCGGCGGCCCTCCGCGAACGACGACGACCCCGGATGGTTCGGTCCCGACAGCGTCACCTGGATCGTCCACGCCGACCCCGCCATGCTGGTCGGGGGCCTTCGCTCGCTCCTCTACCAGACCCTCCACCCGCTCGCGATGGCCGGGGTGGCCGACCACTCCAACTACCGGGAGGACCCGCTCGGACGGTTGCGCCGGACCGGCGAGTTCGTCGGGATCACCACGTACGGCACCACCACCGAGGCGGAGACCGCGGTCGAGGTCGTCCGACGGGTGCACGCCCGCGTGCAGGGCACCGCCAAGGACGGCCGCACCTACGACGCCCGGGACCCCCACCTCGTCGCCTGGGTGCACTGCACCGAGATCGACAGCTTCCTCACCGCCTTCCAGCGGTACGGGCGCACCCGGCTGGCCGACGACGAGGCCGACCAGTACGTGGCCGAGATGGCGGTCGTGGGCGAGGCGCTCGACGGCGTCGACCTCCCCCGGAGCACCGCAGCGCTGGCGGCCCGACTGGCCTCCTACGACGACGAGCTCGCCGTCGACCGCGACACGCTGGCCGCGGTGCGCTTCCTGCTCGCACCGCCACTGCCGCTCGCGGTGCGGCCGTCGCACGCGGTCATCGCCGCTGCGGCGGTCCAGCTCCTGCCGGCCGCAGCCCGGCGGCGGTTCCTGCTGCCGCCGATGCCGGTCACCGACCACCTGCTGGTCCGACCGACCGCCCGTGCCCTGCTCGCCACCCTCGGCTGGGCGCTGAACCCGCTGGTGACCGGCCCGGAGGCCCCGGCCGCCTAGCCTGCGCGGCCATGGAGCTGGCCGAGCTGCAGGACCTGATGGAGCGGCTCTACGGAGCCCAGGACCGCGAGCGCGGGGTCCCGGCGACGGTCGCCTGGTTGTGCGAGGAGCTGGGCGAGCTGGCCCAGGCGGCGCGCAAGGGCACGCGGGAGCAGCAGCTCCACGAGCTCGGCGACGTGCTCGCCTGGCTCGCGTCGTTGGCGAACCAGCTCGGCCTGAGCCTCGACGAGGCCATCGCCCGGTACGTCACCGACCCGCCCTGAGGCGGGCCGGCAGGCGTCAGCGGGCCGGCAGGCGTCAGCGGGCGAGCAGGGCCTCGGCGATCTGGACGGCGTTCAGCGCGGCGCCCTTGCGGAGGTTGTCGCCGGTGACGAACAGCGCCAGGCCGTGCGGGACCGTGGGGTCCCGGCGGATCCGGCCGACGTAGGACGGGTCCCGCCCCGCCGCCTCGAGCGGGTTCGGGATGTCCGACAGCACGACGCCCGGGGCGTCGCGCAGCAGCTCGACGGCCTCCGCGGGCGAGATGGGCCGGTCGAACTCGGCGTTGATGGCGAGCGAGTGGCCGGTGAAGACCGGCACGCGCACGCAGGTGGCCGAGACCTGGAGGTCCGGGAGCTCGAGGATCTTGCGGCTCTCGAACCGCAGCTTCTGCTCCTCGTCGGTCTCGAGGCTGTCGTCGTCGACCAGGGCGCCGCAGAACGGGATCACGTTGAACGCGAGCGGCCGGGCGAACTTGGCGGCACCGGGGATGTCGACTGCCGCGCCGTCGTAGGTGAGGGCCGCCGCACCCGCGGCCGCCTTCTGGATCTGCCCCTCGAGCTCGGCGACGCCGGCGAGACCGGCGCCTGACGCCGCCTGGTAGGAGCTGACCACGAGGCGCCGGAGCCCGGCCGCACGGTCGAGCGGCTTCAGCACCGGCATGGCCGCCATGGTGGTGCAGTTCGGGTTGGCCACGATGCCCTTCGGGATGGACGCGAGGGCGTGGGCGTTGACCTCGGGCACGACGAGCGGCACATCCGGGTCCATGCGCCAGGCCGACGAGTTGTCGACGACGATCGCCCCACTGGCGGCGACCCGTTCGGCGATGGCCTTGCTCGTGGCCTTCCCGGCGCTGAAGAGGGCGACGTCGAGGCCGGTGAAGTCGGCCGTGTCGGCGTCCTCGATCACGATCTCCTCGCCCTTCCACGGAAGGGTCGAGCCGGCGGAGCGCGCCGAGGCGAAGTAGCGGATCCTCCCGACGGGGAACCGCCGCTCCTCGAGCAGACGACGCATGACGCCGCCCACCTGTCCCGTCGCGCCGACAACACCGATGTCCATGGGGCGCCAGGTTACCGAGGGCCGCCAGGACCCGATCCCGGGTTTCCGCCCGGGCCGGCGGGGCGTCAGGCGGTGTGCAGCTCGAAGGCCCGGTGCAGCTCCTGCACCGCACGCTCGACGTCGTCCTGGCGCACGACGCAGCTCACCCGGATGGCCGAGGTCGAGATCATCTCGATGTTGATGCCGGCGTCGGCCAGCGTCTCGAACATCGTCGCGGCGACACCGGGGTTGGTCCGCATGCCGGCCCCGATGAGCGACACGCGGGCGATGTCGTGGTCGCTCGAGACGCCGGCGGCGCCGATCTCGGCGGCCAGCCCGTTGCAGACGTCGACCGCTCGATCGAGGTCCCCGTGGGGGACGGTGAAGGAGATGTCGGTGACCCCGTGGCTCGACACGTTCTGCACGATCATGTCGATGTTGACGTCGTGGTCGGCAAGGGCCCGGAAGACCTTGGCGGCGATGCCGGGCTGGTCCGGGACGCCGTTGATCGTCATCTTGGCCTCGGACGTGTCGTGCGTGACCGCCGAGACGATGGCCTGCTCCATGCCGGGTTCCTCCTCGGTGACCCACGTGCCCGGTTCCCAGGTGAAGGCCGAGCGGACGTGCAGCTTCACCCGGTAGGTGCGGGCGAACTCCACGGACCGCATGGCCGGCTTGGGGCAACCGGTCGCCGTCATCTCCAACAGCTCGTCGAACGAGATCGTGGCCATCTTGCGGGCCTCGGGCACCACGCGGGGGTCGGTGGTGAACACGCCCGACACGTCGGTGTACAGCTCGCAGGCGTCGGCGCCCAGGGCGTGGGCGAGCGCCACGGCCGTGGTGTCGGAGCCGCCCCGCCCGAGGAAGGTGACGGCCTTGTCTGAGGACACTCCCTGCGATCCACAGACCACGGCCACCCGGCGGGCGTCGAGGGTGGCCCGGATGCGATCGGGCCGGAGCTCGACGATCTTCGCGTTCATGTGGTTGGTGTCGGTGAGGAACCCGGCCTGGCTCCCGGTGAAGGAGTCGGCCGGCACCCCGACGTCGTGCAGGGCCATGCACACCAGGGCTGTGGCCTTGCGTTCGCCGGAGGTGATGAGCATGTCCATCTCGCGACCGGGGCGCGTACGGCTGACCTCGCTCGCCAACCGGAGGAGCTCGTCGGTCTCCTTGCCCATCGCGCTGATGACCAGGACCACCTGGTCACCGCGGCGACGGACCCTCGCCACATGGTCGGCGACCTCCCGGATGCGATCCGGGTCGGCCACCGAGGTACCACCGAACTTCTGCACGAGCAGCGCCACGGGCGGCAAGGTTACCGAGGTCGTGCGCCGCCACCCCCTCCGGGAGCAGCGGTAGCGTCACGCGATGCCGAAGAAGCGACCGACCCCGCACGAGCGCCGCGCCGTGCGCGCCCGCTACGAACAGGAACAGCACCCCGAGCCGCAGCCGACCACGCTGCGCAAGCCGTGGGTGAAGGTCTTCGCCCTCCTGCTCGTGGTGGGCATGGTCCTCGGCACCGTTGGCAGTGCGGTCATCGTCCTGCTGACCTGACCCGACCTGGCGAGCCGACCCCGGATCGGGCGGGCGCGCCGACTACCGTGCCCGCCTCATGGGGACCGACAAGCGAGCGCGGCAGAAGGCGGGACGACAGGCACGGCTGGCCGAGGCGCAGGCCTCGGCGGCGAAGGCGGAATCGCGTCGGAAGCTGAGCAGGTACCTGGTGCTCGGCGCGGCGATCGTCGTCGCCGTCCTGCTGGTGGGCGTGTTCGTCCTCGCCGACGACGACGAACCGGATCTCGTGGTCCCGACCACGACCACCGCTGCTGGCTCGACGGGGACGACGGAGGCCACGGAGGCCCCGGCCACCACCGTGCCGGGCTTGGAGGAGGCGCAGGAGCCGACCTGCCCGCCGGAGGAGGGGGCCGAGGAGCCGGTGCTGCAGTTCACCGAGGCCCCGCCGCTCTGCATCGACCCGACCCTCGAGCACACGGCGGTGTTCACCACCAGCGAGGGTGAGATCCGGGTGGCCCTCGACACGGAGACGACGCCGAACACGGTCAACAACTTCGTCTTCCTCGCCCGGTGGGGCTTCTACGACGACACCCTGCTCCACCGCACCGACCCGAGCATCGACATCGTGCAGGGCGGGTCCCCCTTCACCAACACCGCTGCGGACCCCGGGCCCGGCTACACCATCGAGGACGAGGGTGGGCCGTACACCTACGAGCCCGGCATGATCGCGATGGCCCGGGGCAGCGCCCCGGACAGCGCCGGCGCCCAGTTCTTCTTCTCCACGGGCCCGAACACGGCGCTGCTCGACGAGCAGGGCACCTACGTGGTGTTCGGCCGCACCGACGACGCCGGGCTCGCCGTCCTGGAGTCGATCATGGCCCTCCACGAGGAGGACCCGTCGAGCGGCCTGGGCGGGCGGCCGAGCCGGGACGTCGTCGTGGAGTCGGTGACGATCCTGGTGTCCTGACGCCCGGTCGGGATCAGGGCGTGGGGAGGGCGTCGAGACCGACCTCGGCCCCGTCCCTCCAGACGCGGATCCCGTCGGTGCCCGCCGTCCGCCATCCCACGCCCGGTTCGTGCACCAGCGCTGCCCGGTGGGGGATGCCTGCGACCACCAGCCCCGCAGGGGCGAGACGCAGGGTGCGGTGGAGCTTGTCCTCGGACCACTCGTCGAGCCGTGGCACCACCGTCAGGCCGTCCACCACTCCGAGCCCTACGGCGAAGGCGCCGCCCCTGCCGTCGACCATCGGATCGCAGAGCGTGGTCGCCGACTGCCCGGACGCTGCGAGGACCGCGCCGCAACGCCAGGCCGCCACCATGGCGGTGAGCAGGGGCGACTCGTAGAGGACCGACCGCAGGTGCTGGCCCCCGCCGCTGGTGACGAAGACGGACGCGGCGCCCTGGACACGGGCGACGACGTCGTCCTGGAGGGCCTCGGGCCGGCGGTAGACGGGGAGCACGGCAGCCTCGACCCCCCGTTCCCGGTACCAGGCCTCCCCGCGGGCGAGCAGCTTCGCCGGGTTCTCGTAGGCGGCGGCGGTGGGCAGCACCAGGACGGGGGCGATCCGGAGGATCGGGTCGTCCGGTGCACCCTCGGTCCACTCGGAACCCCCGAGCAGGACGAGCGGACCGGCGGTGGTGTGGGCGGTCACGAGGACTCCTTGGGGACGGACGCCGACGCGGCCGGGTCGCCGAGCGGGGCGGTGGGAGGGTGGCAGGCCACGGCGAGCAGCCAGTGGCGCAGAGGACGGGGCGCTCCGGCGGCGACCTGGTGGTCGGCGTCGACCACCCGCAGCCCAGCCGCCCAGAGCGCACCGGACACGTCGCGGTCGAGGTGCAACCCGGCCGACCCGACGGTGAGGAACCCGGCCAGGCCGCGCCAGCCGAGCGCCCGCTCCGGCTCGAGCACGAGGAGGCGTCCCCCCGGCGCGAGCAGGTCCGCCAGCCGGCGGACGGCCGCGGGGAGGTCCGCCTGGGATGCGAGCCAGACCTCGGAGACGATGGTGTCCGGTCGAGGGTCGGCGGCGGACGGCGTGGGGTCGCCCGGGCGGAGGTGGAGGGTGGCGCCCCGCACCTCGGCGAGGAGGCGGGCACGTCGCTGACCGAGCGACCCTGCGAGCACCGCGGCTGCCGTCGCTCCGGTCGTCCCCATCGGGCCAGACCCTATCCGCGCGCTCGCACGGTGGTCGGGCCGGTGCCCCGGGTACCCTCGGGGCGTGGCGGTCGAGCCCCTCCCGTCCCCGTGGACGTTCCCGTCGCCGGCAGAGGCCGACGAGTACGGGGTCGTCGGCGTGGGTGCCGACCTGGAGCCGGGCACGCTGCTCCACGCCTACCGCCACGGCATCTTCCCGATGCCGATCCGCAACGGCGGCCCGATCGCCTGGTGGTCCCCCGACCCCCGTGGCGTCCTCGAACTGGACCGCCTCCGGGTGTCGCGGTCGCTCCGGCAGGCCTGCCGCCGGTACCGGGTCACCGTCGACACCGCGTTCGACGAGGTCGTGGTCGCCTGCGCCGACCCGAACCGACCGCACGGCTGGATCGACCGACAGATCCGGGACGCCTACGGCCGGCTGCACCGCATGGGCTGGGCGCACAGTGTCGAGGTCTGGGACGACGAGGGGCTCGCAGGGGGCCTCTACGGCGTGTCGGTCGGCGGCCTGTTCGCCGGCGAGTCCATGTTCCACCGCCGACGCGACGCCTCCAAGGTCGCCCTCGTCGCCCTGGTCGACCGGCTCGGCGACGGCGCCGACCGGCTCATCGACGTGCAGTGGCTCACCGATCACCTCGCCTCGCTCGGCGCCGAGGAGCTCCCCCGCGACCTCTACCTCGTGCGGCTCCGCGAGGTGCTCGGCAGCCCCCAGCCGTCGGGGCTCGGCCACGGGCACGACGAGGGCGCTTCGGCCTGCTTGAATTCGGGCACCATGGACCGATGGGACCGGCGATGAAGGACCGTCGCGCACTGCTCGCCGTGATCATCGGCCTCGGAGCCCTGGTGGTCGGCGTCGTCACCGCTGTGGCCGAGGTGGCCTGGCTCGGTGCCGTCGCCGGGGTGCTGGGTCTCGGGGCCGGCGCCATCTCCGTCGCCATCGCCTGCGAGCGCGACCGGAGCACCGCAACCTCGAAGGATCTCGAGGAAGAGATCGCGAAACTCGAGAGTGCTGTCGCTGCACAGGTCCAGGCCCGGCTCACTGCCGAGGAGGCCGTGAAGAGCCTCGGCCGGCAGTTGAGCGCCGCCGAGCGCCGCACGGTCGAGGTCGCCGAGCCCACCGACGAGCGCGGCGACCGCATCGACATCCTCCACGACGACTCCACCGGCCTGTTCAGCGAGCGCTACTTCCGGGTCGCCGTCGATGCCCGGATCGCGTCGGCCCGCCGCCACCTGCGCCCCGTCGCCGTCGCCCTGCTCGACCTGGTGCTCGACGCCCGTAGCGAGGACCCCCGACGTGCTCCGGCGGAGCACGTCGCCGACGCCATCGACGCCACCCTGCGCGAGGCCGACACCGCATGCCGGCTCGAGGATGGGCGCTTCGCCCTCGTCCTCGAGGACACGCCCGAGAGCGGCGCCATCTGGACGGTCGAACGCATACGCCGGGCCATCGCGAAGACCAGCCCGGACATCACGATGTGGGCGGGCATCGCCTGCTACCCGGCGCACGCCTTCGACGCCGCGGCCGTGGTCGAGCGGGCCAACCGGGCGCTCATCTCGGCCCGGGACTGGCACCAGGACCGCATCGAGGTCGCCACCGTCGAGTGACGGCCTGGTTCCCGTACACGCTTCTGGCCGGCAGAACCGACCATCGATGGTCGATCTGACCGGCCAGTTCGCGTGTGGGCGGGGTTCGGGGCGGGTCAGCGCCGGTGCCGGCCCCAGCCGCCGTCGTGGGGCGGCTCGGCCACCAGCGGCCGCTGAAGCGCCACGGACCGGGGCCCGAAGGCGTGGACGCCACGGCGACCGGCCGCGGCCAGAGGACCTGGACCGCGGCCACGATGGCGGCGAGCTCGAGCTCGTCGGCCGGCGGCTGGGCGGTGGCGACCGTGATCGGGGCTGTCACAGGGGGATGTTCCCGTGCTTGCGCCGCGGTAGCTCCTCGCGCTTGGTGCGCAGCAGCTCGAGGCCGGCGATCAGCTTCGGCCGGGTGTCGGCAGGGTCGATGACGTCGTCCACGTAGCCGCGCTCGGCCGCGATGTACGGCGTGGCGTAGCGCTCGACGGACTCGTCGACCAGCTCGGCCCGCCGGGCGGCAGGGTCGGCGGCGGACTGCAGCTCCCGCCGGTAGACGATCTCGACCGCGCCCTGCGGGCCCATCACGGCGAGCTCGGCGGTGGGCCAGGCGAAGGAGAGGTCCGAACCGACGGACTTGGAGTCCATCACCACGTAGGCGCCGCCGTAGGCCTTGCGCACGATGACCTGGATCCGGGGCACCGACGCCTCGCAGTAGGCGTACAGGAGCTTGGCGCCGTGGCGGATGATGCCGCCGTACTCCTTGTCGACGCCGGGGAGGAAGCAAGGCACGTCGACGAAGGTGATCAGCGG
>JBEIGA010000027.1:0-21671 GCA_040382135.1 Acidimicrobiales bacterium | reverse complement strand
GCTGCTGCTGCTCCTCGTCGTCGCAGCGCTCCTCGTGGCCTACGTGGTGGTGCAGGGTGGGCGCCGCCGCTACGCCGTCCGCTTCACCGAGATCGAGCTGCTCGACGAGCTCGCCCCGTCCACTCCGGGATGGCGACGGCACGTCCCGGCCGCCGTCCACCTCCTGGTCCTCACCTCGCTGGTGATCGCGCTCGCCGGTCCGCGCCGGGAGGAGGACGTGCCCCGTGAGCGGGCGACGGTCATGCTGGCCATCGACGTGTCGTTGTCGATGGAGGCCACCGACGTGCCGCCGAACCGCCTCGAGAGCGCCCAGGCGGCGGCGGTCCGCTTCCTCGAGGAGGTCCCGGAGCGGTTCCAGGTCGGGGTCGTGTCCTTCAGCGGCGAGGCGAGGGTCCTCGTGTCCCCCACCACCGATCGCGCCCTCGCTCGCACCGCCATCGAGAATCTCGAGCTCGAACCGGCCACGGCGATCGGCGAGGCGATCTTCACCTCGCTCGACGCGATCGCCACGGTGCCCATCGAAGGTGACGAGCCCGTGCCGGCCGCCATCGTGCTGATGTCCGACGGGGAGACGACGGTCGGGCGGGAGAACTCCCTCGCCGCCGAGGCCGCCGTGGAGGCCGGCGTCCCGGTCTCCACGATCGCGTTCGGGACCCCGGACGGGGTGGTCACGATCCCCGACCCGGACACCGGCCTCCCGATGACCGTGCCGGTGCCGGTCTTCCCCGAGGAGCTCGAGGCCATCGCCGACGCGACGGGCGGCAGCTTCTTCACCGCCGAGACGGCCGACGAGCTGGGCGAGGTCTACGGGTCGATCGGGAGCTCGCTCGGCACGCTCGAGGAGCTGCGCTCGATCAGCGGCTGGTTCGTGGCGGCCGCGCTGCTGCTCGCGTTCGTGGCGAGCGCGCTCTCGCTCCGGTGGTTCTCCCGCCTGCCGTGATCAGGGGCGGTCGGCGCCGACGCGGGCGGTGACCCGCTCGCTCACGACCTTCGACGAGCCGCCGGACTGCATGCTCACGCCGTAGAGGCAGTCGGCCGCCTCCATCGTGCGCTTCTGGTGGCTCACGATCAGGAGCTGCGCCTCGTCGCGGAACTCGCCGACGAGGCCGAGGAAGCGGTGCAGGTTGAGGTCGTCGAGGGCCGCCTCGACCTCGTCCATCACGTAGAAGGGCGACGGCCGGCTGCGGAACACCGCGAACAGGAATGCGAGCGCGGTGAGCGACCGTTCGCCGCCCGACAGCAGCGAGAGCTTCTTGACGTTCTTGCCCGACGGCTTGGCCTCGACCTCGATGCCGGTCTCGAGCAGGTGCTCCGGCTCGGTCAGCCGCAGACGGCCCGTGCCACCGGGGAACAGACCGGAGAAGAGCGTCTCGAAGTTGGTGGCGACGTCGGCGTAGGCGGAGGCGAAGACCGAGACGATCTCCTCGTCGACCGCCTGGATGACCTTGCGCAGCTCGCGGCGGGTGGCGCGGATGTCCTCGAGCTGCGCCTGCAGGAACTCGTGACGCTCCTGGAGGGCGGCGAACTCCTCGACCGCCAACGGGTTGATGGGGCCGAGCAGCTTCAGCTCCCGCTCGAGCTCGCGGAGCCGGGCCCCGACGGGGATGCCGTCCGGCAGCGGCGGGCACGGGGCGGCCATGGCCTGCTCGGGTTCGCGGTCGAGCTCACGGCGGATGGACTCGACCGCCGTCTCGATGCGGAGGCGGGTCTCCGCCTCGGCGAGCTCGACCCGCCCGGCCCGCTCCCGGAGCTGTTCGAGCGCCTTCTCTGCGGCCGTGCGCTCCCGCCGCAGCTGGTCCAGCTCGGCGGCGACGGCGCGGGATTCCTCGGACTGACGGCGGCGACGGTCGCGGAGGACGTCGAGCTCGGCCTCGATCTCGGCGAGCCGGACACCGACGAGGTCCTGCAGCACGGCGGTGGCGGCGTCCTGGCGATCGAGCTGCTGCCGGCGCACCGCTGCCTCGCGCCGCTCGACCTCGTGCCGGGCGAGCTGCTCCTCGACCCGGGCGAGGCGCTGGTGCATCACCTGGCGGCGCTCCTCGAGCCCGGCGGCGCGGACCTCGAGGTCCCGGCGCAGAGCGCCGACCGCTGCCCCCCGCTCCTCGATCACTTTGCGCTGCTCCGCCATGGAGCGGGCACCGGCGCGGGCGAGCTCCTCGGCGGCCTCGAGCTCGGGGAGCAGCGCAGCGAGCTCGGCCACCCGGCCGCGCTCACGCACCAGGCGCTCCTCGAGCTCGGCGACCCGCGGGCCCACGGCACCGCGCTCGGTGGCGAGATCCCGCTCGCGGGCCTCGGCCTTCTGGAGCGACGCGAGCGCGTCGTCGCGTCGACGCTCGGCCTGGGAGCGGTCACGGGTGGCATCGGCGAGGACGCGGTCGGCCTCCTGCCGAGCGGCCTTCGCGACGTCGAGCGCAGCGCGCCGGGACGCGCGGTGGGCCTCCGCCTCGGCGAGCTGCTCCGTGGCCTCGCGGAGGGCCGCGCCCGTGGCCTCCGTGGCCGCAGTCCCGACCCGCCAGCCGGAAGGGCCGAGACGGTCGCCCTTCATGGTGACGACCACGACCTCTGGGTGGGCGACGGCGAGCTCGACGGCGTCGAGGACGTCACCGTCGACGGCGAGGACCGAACCGAGGATCACGTCGAGGAGCGGCCCGACCTCGGGGTGGACGGCGTGCACGTGCGCCCGGACCGGCTCTCCGAGGCCCAGGGCGGGGGTCGGGCGCGTGGACCCACCGGCGCCGAGGGCGAGCACCGCGCCGCTGACCTCACCCGAGCGGAGCGAACGCAACGCGCGGCGGGCGGTGTCGACGTCGTGCACGACGACTGCGGCCAGCGCCTCGCCGGCGGCGGCGGCGAACGCCGCCTCCCACCCGGCGTCCACGTCGACGAGGTCGAGCAGGGTGCCGAGCACGCCCTCCACGTCGGCGAGCCGTTCGGCCCCGGCGCGGGCACGCGCCTGGTCGAGCGCCAGCGTCAACGCCTCCACCCGCGCCGCCCAGGCCCGGTAGGCGGCCTGCGCGTCGGCGGCCTCGGCCTCCGCGGTCTCGACCCGGCTGCGCGCCTCCCGGCGGGCCCGTTCGGCCGCGTCGACCGCCTCCGTGAGCGGCGTCACGGCGGCGGTGGAGGCGCTCACGGTCTCCCGGAGAGCGTCGAGTTGGGCGGCGACCTCGTGGGCCCGGGCATCCAGATCCGAGATGCGTCCGTCGACCTTCTCCCGTTCGGCCTCGCTGCGCAGGACCGACGACCGCAGGGCGCCGAGCTCGCCGCGGACCTCGGCGGCGCGGCCATCGGCGGCGGGCGGTCCATCCGCCCAGGCCTCCTGGAAGCGACGACGGAGCTCGGCGAGGCCGTCCTCCGCGGCGGCGACGCGCTCGGACTCGGGCAGGAGCTCCTCGGCCTGCCGCTCCACGAGCAGCAGCTCCTCGCCGAGCCGGTTCGCCTCACCCTCGAGGTTGGCCACGACCTCGCGGGCCGCCGACGCCGCACGCTCCCGTTCGATGCCCCGGCGCCGCTCCACCAGGACGGCGAGCTGCCCCCGGGCACGCTCCCGCAGGGACTCGTACCGCACCAGGGTGTCGCCGAGGTCGTCACCGCCGAGCGCCGACAGCCGCGCCTCGGCCGTGAACACGGCGCCGTCGAGCCGGGCGAGCTCGTCGCGCCGGTTCCGCTCCTCGCGCTGGAGATCGATGCGTTCGGCCGCCTGCGTCCGCGCCGCCTCGCGCAGGACGCTCAGCTCCCGTCCGGCCTGGTGCAGGCGCAGGGCGTGCAGCTCCTCGGCCAGCGAACCGTGCCGGGCGGCGGCCTGCGCCTGTCGCTCCAGCGGGCGGAGCTGCCGCCGGACCTCGCGGAGCAGGTCCTGGAGCCGGTTGAGGTCCGTCTCGGTGGAGGTGAGCCTGCGCTCGGCCTTCTCCTTGCGCTTGCGGAACTTGAGGACGCCGGCAGCCTCCTCGACGATCTGGCGGCGCTCCTCCGGCCGGGAGTTCAGAACCGCGTCGATCTGCCCTTGGGAGATGATGACGTGCTGCTGCCGGCCGACACCCGCGTCCGAGAGGAGCTCCTGGACGTCGAGCAGGCGGCACGGCGCACCGTTGATGAGGTACTCGCTGTCGCCGTTGCGGAACAGCACGCGGGTGACGGTGATCTCGGCGAGGTCGACCGGCAGGAGGCCGGCGCTGTTGTCGATGGTCAGCGTCACCTCGGCCCGGCCCAGCGCCGCCCGCGTGGCGGTGCCGGCGAAGATGACGTCGTCCATCTTCTGGGACCGGACGGCGGAGGGGGCCTGGGCACCGAGCACCCACGCGATCGCGTCGACGACGTTGGACTTGCCGCTGCCGTTCGGTCCGACGATGACCGTGACCCCCGGTTCGAGGTCGAGGGTCGCCGCGTCGGCGAAGGACTTGAATCCCTTGATCGTGAGGCTCTTGAGGAACACCGTGGGTCACGCTATCGCGGCGAATTCCACCGATGTAATCCCGCTCGGTGGGCCCGGGTCGGGCCACGTTAGGTGAGCGTCCCCCTGCGTGCGACCACGGAGCGGAGCAGGGCGCGGAACGTCCTCAGGTCTGGGTGTCGCAGTAGTAGGTCCACGTCCCGTTGAACTTCACCCGCTTGATGGGTGCACGGGAACGAGGGGACAGCTCCCCCTCACGGCCGTGGACTGCCAGGTGCTCGTCGTACTGCCCCGGCTTGCCGAAGAGGTCCGTCCAGCCCCCCTCCCGGGCGCTCGTCCCCCGGTGCTTCATGGCGTCGTGAAGGGTCTCCACCAGGGAGCGGTAGAGGCGCCGGATCTCCTGGGTGGAGAGCGAGTCCGACCGACGATCGTGCCGCAGACCGGCGGCGAACAGGATCTCGTCGGCGTAGACGTCACCCACCCCGACGAGCACGGTGGGATCCGTGAGGAAGGTCTTGAGCGGCGTGCTCCGGGCGTAGAGCAGCTCACCGAACCGCGTCCAGGACATCGGTTCCTCGACCGGGTCGATGCCGAGGCGGGCCAGGTCCGGGAGCGCGGTCAGCAGGTCGGCCGGGGCGACCAGGGCGAGCTCACCACGCTGCGGGCCCGGATCGGCGACGCGCAGCTGGGGACCCTGGGTGAACGAGACCACGACCTCGGTCCCGTCCGCGGCGTCGTCCTTCGGCTGCGCCCGGACGAGGCGGCTCTTCGGCCCGAGGCGCAGGGCCAGCACGTGGTCGCCGTCGAGCTCCACGACGAGGACGAGTCCGACCCGTCGGACCCCGGTGACCTTGCGGCCCTCCAGCGGCCCGCAGAAGGCCTTGCGCGTCTTGCAGGTCGGCACCATGGCCATGCTCGTGAGCTCGACCCCCTTGATCTTCTTGCCCACGAACTCGCGCTCGAGGTCCCGTCGGAGTGTCTCCACCTCCGGCAGTTCGATGCCCACCTCAGCCCCCTGCCTGTCGGCTCACGCCGCCTGTCTCGATCTCGGTGCTCAACTGCTCCCACGCCTCCCGGGCCGCGTCCTGCTCGGCCTGCTTCTTCGAGCTCCCCGTGCCGCTCCCGCGGACGACGCCCGCGACGACCACGGTCGCGAAGAACCGCTTGTCGTGGTCGGGACCCTCGTCCTGGAGGCGGTAGACGGGTGGACGGCCGAAGTGCCGGGCCACGAGCTCCTGGAGCCGCGTCTTGTGGTCGCCGACGCCCGGGCCCTCGGACGCGAGGAGGATGGCCTCGTCGAACAGGTCGAGCACGAGGGCGCCGGCGGCCGCCCACCCACCGTCGAGGTGGACGGCCCCGATCACGGCCTCGAGCGCGTCGGCGAGGATCGACGGCTTGTCCCGGCCGCCGGAGAGGTCCTCGCCCTTGCCCAGGCGGAGGTGGTCGCCGAGGCCGATGCTGCGGGCGGCGTCGGCCAGGCTCGGGGCGCTGACGACCGCGGCGCGGATCTTCGCGAGCTCCCCCTCGGAGAGGTCGGGGAATCGACGGTACGCACGATCGGCCACGGCGACCCCGAGCACGGCGTCACCGAGGAACTCGAGTCGCTCGTTCGAGGACGCACCGTGCTCGGCACACCAGGAGCGGTGGGTCAGCGCCTGGAGCAGCAGGGCCGGGTCGGCGAACCGGTGGGCGATCCGGAGCTCGAGCTCGCTGATGCTCCCGTGGTCAACCGAGCCGGGCGAGGACATAGTCCACCGCGTCCCGGACCGACTTGAGGTCTTCGAGATCCTCGTCCTCGATCCGGAACCCCACGGAGCGTTCGCCGAGCTCCTCCTCGAGCGCCTCGACCAGCTCGATGAGCGCGAGCGAGTCGGCATCGAGGTCGTCGGCGAACGAGTCGCCCTCGTTGATGGCCGACGGTTCGATCTCGAGGATCTCGGCGAGCCGCTCCCGGATCAGCTCGAGGACGGCATCGCGGTCGAGCGGTCCCTGTTCCACATGGGTTTCGGCGGGCACGGAATCCTCCCGGGGGCGCAGACGGGCGGGATCCTAGCCGGTCGGACCCCGCCGTCGGGGACCCGCAGGTCAGTCGGCGGCGGGCGGGGCGATCTCGGGCTCGGCGACCGCCTCCGTGAGGGCGGCGACGACCTCGGCCCGGACCATGTCCGCCGCCGTGCGGATCGCGTTCTCCATCGCCCAGGCGTTCGACGACCCGT
Organism: Acidimicrobiales bacterium; assembly: GCA_040382135.1. Classification (GTDB taxonomy): domain Bacteria; phylum Actinomycetota; class Acidimicrobiia; order Acidimicrobiales; family JBEIGA01; genus JBEIGA01. The sequence goes on along the minus strand of JBEIGA010000027.1, from coordinate 15,068 downwards.
GAGAGATCATGCAGACGCCGCGGACACCGAGGAGCATGGCCCCGCCATAGGTGTCGGGGTGGAACTCCCGGTACATGGGCTCCAGGGCAGGGCCGAGCAGGCGGGCGCCCTCTTCGGCCTCCGGCGACGAAGCGAACGCCGTGAAGAGGGCGCCGACCAGGGCGTTCATGCCACCTTCGAGGGTCTTCAGCGCGACGTTGCCGGTGAAGCCGTCGGTGACGACGACGTCGGCGGCAGCAGTCATGAGGTCGCGGCCCTCGACGTTGCCGACGAACTCCGCCTCCGGCCAGGCGGCCGCCTCGAGCAGGGCAAAGGCCTCCTTGACGAGGCTGTTGCCCTTCCCGGCCTCCTCGCCGATGGAGAGCAGGGCCACCCGGGGACGCTCGATGCCCAGCCGCAAGCGGGCGAACACGGCACCCATCTGCCCGAACTGCAGGAGCCAGTCCGCCTGACAGTCGGCGTTCGCACCGGAGTCGAGCAGCACCGTGGGCGTGGTGCCCGGGCACGGGATCAGGGTGGCGATGGCCGGACGGTTGACGCCCCGGATCCGCCCCATGCGCAACAGGGCGCTCGCCATGGTGGCGCCCGTGTTGCCCGCGGAGACCATGGCGGAGGCGGCACCGTCCCGGACGAGCTCGGCGCACCGGACGAGCGAAGAGTCCTTCAGCCGGCGGACGCTCGCGCCCGGCTCCGCATCCATGGCGATGACCTCGGACGCGTGGACGACCTCGAGCCCACCGGTGTCGGGCAATTCGTCGGACCGGCCGACCAGGAGCACCGGGATGCCGTGCTGCTCCGCTGCAGCACGGGCACCTGCGACGATCTCGGCGGGGGCGCGATCGCCCCCCATGGCATCGACCGCGATCGGGAGCACGCGATGCCTCCCTCAGCCGGTCGGGTCAGTCGACCTGGATGGCCTGGCGACCGGCGTACCAGCCGCAGTTCCCGCACACGTGGTGGGGGCGCTTGGTGGCACCGCAGCGAGGGCAGAGGCTCTGCGCCGACTCGGTCACCTTCCAGGCCGAGGCCCGACGGCTCCGGGTCTTCGCCTTCGACATCTTCTTCTTGGGGACGGCCATGGCGAGAACATCCTGCGGCTCGAAAAGGGCCGGGGACGACCCGGCAGTCACGAGGAACTGAGGTTAGCGCGGGGCTGACCGACTCCCCACACCGCGGAGGACCCGATCAGGACGGATCGGGCCGAAGTTGGTCGAGGGCGGCCCATCGCGGATCCCGGGGAGGCTCTGCCGGAGCGGCGTCCTCCTCCCCCTCGTCCGGCCCCTCGGCCTCGACCGCTGCGGGGAAGCGCTCGGGGTCCGGACCGGCGCAGCTCTCGCTGCAGAGCGGCGACAACGGCAACGACAGCAGGACGGCCTCGCGGACGAGCGGTTCGAGGTCGAGCTGGTCCTCGTCCTCGATGGGGTAGGTCTGACCCTCGGTGGGTCGGTGCTCGAAGATCTCCCGCACGGCGAGCTCGAGGGTGCCCGTGACCGGTTCGAGACAGCGGCGGCAGGCGCCCTCCCAGGGTGCCCGCACCGAGCCCGTGACGACGACGTCGGCGCCCACGGCCTCGACCTCCAGATCGAGGATGATCAGCCCGTCCTCGGGAACCCGGGCAGAGCTCAGGCCGAGGTCGTCGAGGACGACGTCACGACGCAGGGGGCGACGGGTGCCGGGATGGCGGAGCGCCTCGCCGGCGTCCACCAGCAGGGTCCGCCGGGCGGTCACGCCAGGTCCTGGTCGAAGATCGCCGGACCTCTCGGCTCGGACGCCGCATCCTCGTCGCCGGTCTGGCGTCGTTGGGCGGCGAGGTTGCCCTGGAGCTTGGTGCGACCGTTCGACACCGTCCGGAGGGTCTTCTCGAGCAGGGCCTCGAAGCCGGCGAGCTTCTGGTCGCAGTAGTCGTCGGTCTCGTTGCGCATCCGACGGGCCTCGGACGCCGCCTCCTCGAGGATCTGCCGCGCCCGGCTCTCCGCGGCGCGCACCACCTCGGTGCGCTGCACCATCCGCTCGGCCCGCGACCGGGCCAGCTCGAGGATCTCGTCACCCTCGCGCCGGACCTTGGCGAGGAACTCCTCGCGCTCCTTCAGGAGCCACCGGGCCGCCCGGAGCTCGTCGGGCAGGCGGGCGATGGACTCGTTGAGGAGGTCGAGGACCTCCTCCTTGTCGATCATCGACGCCGACGAGAGCGGCATCGGGCGAGCCTGCTCGACGAGGTCGATCACCCGCCGGAGCAGGGCCTCGACCTGGGGCGACTGGTGGGTGCCCGACGCATGGGGGACGCTCTCACCGACCCGGCTCACCGTGGGTACTTCTCCTTCAGCCGCACCGCGACCGGCTCCGGCACCATCGTGGACACGTCCCCGCCGAACCGGGCGATCTCCCGGATCAGCTTGGAGGCGATGAACGACCGGGACGAGACGGTGGGGAGGAACAGGGTCTCGACACCCGAGATCGCCTTGTTCATCTGCGCCATCTGCAGCTCGCTCTCGAAGTCGGACACCGCCCGGAGCCCCTTCACGATGAAGTCTGCCCGCAACTCCATGGCCAAATCCACGACCAGGGACGAGAAGCTCGTGACCGTGACGTTGCCGAGATGGGCGAGGGACTCCTCGATCATCTCCTGACGCTCCTCGAGGGAGAAGAGGCCGTCCCCCTTCTGGGGGTTCCGCACCGTGGCGATGACCACCTCGTCGAAGAGCGCCGACGCCGACTCCACCAGCTCGACATGGCCGTTGTGGATGGGATCGAACGAGCCGGGATAGAGCGCTCGGGTCACGGTCGGCCTGCTCCGGAGGGGGTCGGCGGGTGGTCGGGCGCGGCCGCGTCCTCCCGGCTGATGAACGTCACAAACGTACTCCCATAGCGACGGCTGCGGATCACCCGCCACCCCGGTGGCGCCGGGAGCTCACGGTTCGACTCCAGCACCGCGAGGCGACCGGGGAGGAGGGACAGCAGCTCGTCCCAACTGTCGAAGGCGTACGGCGGGTCGACCAGCACGAGGTCGACGGGCTCGGGCAGGCCGGCCAGCACGCCGAGGACGTCACCGCGGACCACCCGCGAGCGGTCCCCGAGACCGAGCGCCGCCAGGTTCGCCTCCAGGATCCGCAGCGCCGGTCGGGCCTGCTCCACGAAGGTCGCCCGAACCGCCCCTCGGGACAGCGCCTCGATCCCGAGCGCCCCGGTCCCGGCGAACAGGTCGAGGACCCTCGCCCCCTCCACCGCGTCCAGCGAGCCGAGGGCGTTGAACACCGACTCCCGGACACGGTCGCTCGTGGGACGGACGTCGCCGCCCTCGGGGGACTGCAGCCGACGACCTCGCAACTCCCCCGCGACCACACGCATCGCGCGAGTATGACCCCCGTGCGACCTCCACCCGTGATCGTGTGCGTCGACTGCGGGGGCCGGGCCCACTACCTCGGGCACCCCGACGACGACCTCGAGCCGGGCGACGTCGCCGCCTACCGGTGCGAGGACTGCCGCGACCGCTGGGACCTCGTGGTCGACATCGACGACGCAGAGCGCGGCGAACCGTCGTGATCGAGGCGCGCCGGGACCGTCACGCGGCCGGCGACCGCAGCATGAACGTGACCTCGGGTCCGCCGTCGGGCATGTGGACCGATCCGGTCACCACGAAGCCGAGCCGCTCGTAGAAGGGCACGTTCCGGACGTTGCTCGACTCGAGGTAGGCGGGGACCCCATTGACGTCGCACCGCTCGAGCACCGGCGAGATGACCGTGGGGCCGAACCCGCGGCCCTGGTGCGCCGGGCGGGTCCCCACCGTCGCCAGGTACCAGTGCGGCGTGTGGGGATGTCCGGCGCCCACCAGGCCGAGGCCGGCGAGCTTGCGCATCGCCGTCTCCTCGCCGAGGAGTCCGACGAACATCTCGACGAACCCCTCGTAGACCTCGGCGAGGCCGTCGTCGGGCGCCGGGGCGAACCACACCGACGCCGCCTCCGCGCCCGGGGTCACCAGCATCGTGCCCGTGGGTGGGAACCGGTGCACCTGGCGGCCGTAGAAGGATCGCAGGCAGTCCCTCCGGGTCGTCGGGTCCTCGAAGATCCATGCCATGAACGGGTCGTCCTCGAAGGCGTCGACGATGATCCCGAGCACCTCGTCCCGGTCGTCGGGCCCGGCCGGGCGGGCCGGCGGGCGGGTGGGCGGGTGCGGTGCGTTCCCCATGCTCACGATTTGAGCAGGAACGCGGCGTCCTCGTCGCCCACGAAGAGGCGGAGCTCCCCGGCGAGGGCCGGATGGCGGGCGAGGTCCGGGTCGGCGTCGACGATCTCGAAGGCCGCCGCCCGGGCGGCCTCCACCCAGGGACGATCACGGCGGAGCGACGCGAGGCGCAGGTCGTTCCGGCCCTTCTGTCGCTCCCCCATGATCGTGCCCTCGCCGCGGAGGTCGAGGTCCACCTCCGCCAGCTCGAAGCCGTCGGTGCTGCGCACGAGCGCCTGGAGCCGTTCCTCGCCGTCGGCGGTCTGCACGTCGCCGACGAGGTGGCAGGTGGAGGCGTGGGCGCCACGACCGACCCGGCCGCGCAGCTGGTGCAGCTGGGCGATGCCGAAGCGGGCGGCGTCGAGGATCACCATGACGGTGGCGTTCGGGACGTCGACCCCCACCTCGATGACGGTCGTGGCGACCAGGACGTCGAGCTCGGCACGCCGGAAGCGCTCCATCACGGCCTCCTTCTCGGATGCCGGGAGCCGGCCGTGGAGGAGGCCGACCCGCAACCCCGCGAGCTCACCGGCCACGAGGGCGTCGTGGGTCTCCTCCGCCGATCGGGCCTCGAGGTTCTCGGACTCCTCGATGAGCGGGCAGACGACATAGGCCTGGCGACCGGCTGCGACCTCGGCCCGGACGTGGGCCCACACGTCGCGCTCGTCGTCCTCGGTCCGCGCCCAGGTGGTGACGATCGGGGTCCGTCCCGGGGGGAGCTCGTCGAGCACCGACACGTCGAGGTCGCCGTAGACCGTCATGGCGGCCGTCCGCGGGATCGGGGTGGCGGTCATGACCAGCACATCGGGCACGGCGTCGCGGCCCTTGTCCCGGAGCGCGGACCGCTGCTCGACGCCGAAGCGGTGCTGCTCGTCGACCACCACCACCCCGAGCGACCGGAACTCGACCCCGGCCGAGAGCAGGGCGTGGGTCCCGACGAGGACGTCGATGCCCCCGGCGGCGAGGTCGCGCAGGATCGCCCGACGCTCGGCGGCAGGGGTCCGCCCGGTGAGCAGCACCACACGCACCGGCCGCTCCCCCATCAGCGTTGCGTCGTCCTGGAGCGTGAGCCCGTCGAGCAGCCGGGCGATGCCGGCGTGGTGTTGCTCGGCGAGCACCTCGGTGGGCGCCATGAGCGCGCCCTGGTGCCCGCCCTCGACCGCGGCGAGCATCGCCGAGACGGCGACCAGCGTCTTGCCCGCACCGACGTCCCCCTGGAGGAGCCGGTGCATCGGGACCGGCCGCTCGAGGTCCTCGACGATCTCGGCGATGGCACGTCGCTGGGCGTTCGTGAGCGGGAAGGGCAGGCCCTCGTGGAACCGGGTGAGCAGCCCGCCGTGGATCCGGTGCTCGACGCCCCGGGCGTCGCGCTCGATGGCGCGCTTGCGCAGCACGAGGCTGAGCTGGATCCGGAGCAGCTCGTCGAACACGAGCCGCTTGCGGGCCTGCACCATCTCCGCCATCGACTGCGGATCGTGGATGTCGCGCAGCGCGCGCCAGCGGTCGATGAGGCCGTATCGGGCGAGGATCGCCGCGGGGACCGGATCCTCGATGCCACGCGTCCGGCACTTCGCAAGGGTGTCCCGGACCCACCCGCCGATCTCCCAGGTCTGCAACCCGGCCTTCTCCGACTGCGGGTAGACGGGCACGATCCGACCGGTCTTGTCCCCTCCGACGAGATCGACCACGGGGTTGGTCATCCGCTTCGCGCCCTGGAAGACCTCGAGCTTGCCGTACAGCACGACCTCGGTGCCCGGCGGCAGCTGCTTCTCGCGCCAGCCCTGGTTGAAGAAGGTGGCGGTGAGGCTGCCGGTGCCGTCGCTGACCCGCACCTCGGTGAGCGTGCGACCGTTCCGGGTCCGTCGGCTGGACGCCGAGCGCACCTCCACGAGCACCAGCCCCTCCTCTCCCGGCGCCAGTTGGCGGATGGTCGCCTCGTTGGTGCGGTCGATGTAGCGGCGCGGGTAGTGGGTGAGCAGGTCGAGCAGGTTCTCGATGCCCATGTCGGCGAGCGCGGCGGCCTTCTTCGGTCCCACGCGCTTGAGCACGTCGACCGGCTGGGCCGCCAGGAAGCCGAGCGGGATCGGCCCGTCGGCCACCGCCGTCACTCCACGCCGAGGTAGTAGGGGTAGAGCGGCTGCCCGCCGTCGTGGACCTCGACGTCCACGTCCGGCCGGTGCTCGGCGAGCCACGCGAGCACCGCCTCGGTGTCCTCGGCTCTGGCGTCGAGGCCCTCGATGACCGTGACGAGCTCGTGCTCGTCGGAGACGAGGAGGTCGAGCAGCGCGGTGGTGGCCCCGACTACATCCGGGGCGACGGTGCGGACCTTGCCGCGCACGAGTCCGATCGCATCGCCTGCGACGATGGGCCCGGCGTCGCCCTGGCTGTCGCGCACGGCAACCGTGACCTCGCCGGACGCGATCGAGGCGAGCGCCGTGCGCATGGCCTCGGCGTTCTCCTCGACGTCCGCCTCGGGGTCGTACGAGAGGAGCGCGGCGAACCCCTCCGGCACGCACGTGGTGGCGACGACGCGCACGGTCTTGTCGGTCTGCCCGTCGACCTGCTCGGCGACGGCGACGATGTTCTTGTTGTTCGGCAGGATCACGACCTGCTCGGCGGGGACCCGCTCCACGGCCTCGAGCAGCTGGGCGGTGGACGGGTTCATCGTCTGTCCGCCGGTGACGACACGGTGCACGCCGAGCGACCGGAGGATGCGGGCGACCCCGGCACCCGCAGCCACTGCGACGACCGCCGTGGTGACGGGCTCGCCGCTCGGCTCATCGGCGCCGAGCGCCTCTTCGACCCAGCCCCGTTCCTCGACCTCCTCGAGGAGGTCGGTGACCCTGATCGCCCGCGGCCGACCCGCCTCGATGCCGGCCTCGATCGCAGCGCCGATGTCGTCGGTGTGCACGTGGCAGTTCCAGAGGCCCTCGCCGCCGACCACCACGATGCTGTCCCCGATGGCGGCCCACTGCTCCCGGAAGACGGGCATGCGCTCGTCGTCGGCCTCGAGCAGGAACATGACCTCGTAGCGGAGGTCGGCGATGCCGCCCGGTTCGGGCTCCACGTGGGGGGCGGGCCCGGCGAGCACGTCGGGCTCCGGCATGGGCCGACCGTCGGCGACCGCGAGGAATGCGTCGAACAGGAGCAGGAGCCCGCGCCCGCCGGCGTCGACCACACCGGCCTGTTTCAGGACGGGCAGGAGCTCAGGGGTAGCGGCGAGGGAGCGCTCGCCGCCGCGCAGTGCCGCGTCGACCACCGCGACGAGGTCGTGGTCCTGGGCGGCCGCCTCGGCCGCCGCCTCTGCGCTCTCGCGCACGACGGTGAGGATGGTCCCCTCGACCGGACGCTGCACGGCGGTGTACGCAGCGGCCGCCGCAGCGGTCAGCGCCCGGGAGAACGAGCCACCGTCCACCACCGGCGCCTCGCGGAGCACGCCGGTCATGCCCCGGAGGATCTGCGACAGGATCACCCCGGAGTTGCCGCGCGCCCCCATGAGCGACCCGTGGGCCATGGCGGCGCACACGTCGGCCAGGACGGCGTGGTCGGCGACCTCGGACACCACCGACTCCATGGTGAGGGTCATGTTCGTCCCGGTGTCGCCATCGGGCACCGGGTACACGTTCAGCCGGTTGATCGCCTCCCGGTGGGCGCGGAGGCCGTCCCGGAAGGCGAGGACCACCGATCGGAGCCCGTCGCCGTCGAGGACCCGGGCGCTTATGCCCACCCTCGCCGGGCGCGACGACGCCGCGTGTTGGTGGTCACCCGATCGGGTGAGGGGGCGAGGCCGGGGGTACCGTGGGGCATCGGCCCGCGATGCTACCGATGCACGCGGCCGAGGACCCGGGTCGAGCGCGATCCGGGTGGCGATCCGGGTTGAGGCTCCCCTGGCGGAACTCGGTACGCTCAGGGTCCACGTCGTCCACCGACGACCGGTTTTTCGTGCGAGGTTCTCCGATGGCATCCGTCTGCGACATCTGCGGGAAGAAGCCGTGGTTCGGCATGCAGCTCAGCCACTCGCACCGCCGCACCAAGCGCCGCTGGAACCCCAACGTGCAGCGGGTGCGTGCCGTGGTGAACGGCAGCCCGAAGCGGGTCAACGCCTGCACCGGGTGCATCAAGTCGGGCAAGGTCGTCAAGGCCGTCCGCTGAACGCCGGACACCGGGCAGGGAAGGGCACCGCATGCAGGGCGTGATCAAGTCCTACGACCCGGGCACGGGTGACGGCGTCATCCTCTGCGACACCGACTTCGGCGAGTACGACCTCGCCGCCGACGCGCTCGAGGGCTCGCTCTTCCGCATGCTGCGGCAGGGTCAGCGCGTGCGCTTCGACCTCGACGACGAGGGGCGCGCCACGCGCCTCCGCCTCGGGTCCGAGATCGACATGGGGACGCCGGACATCGGGTGACCCCCGGTGTCGGCCCTCCTTCCCGCCGGTCGCGCCACGACCGGCACCATTGCCAGCGAGCAGATGGAGACCGGAATGAGCGGGCAGACGACCAACCAGCGCCTCATCGAGTGGGTCGAGCACTGGCGGTCGATCCTCGGCGCCGAGCGAGTCGAGTGGTGTGACGGCTCGGCCGAGGAGTACGACCGGCTCTGCCGGCTCCTGGTCGACGGCGGCACCTTCACCCGTCTCGACGACGCAAAGCGCCCCAACAGCTACCTCGCCTCCTCGGACCCGGCCGACGTCGCCCGCGTCGAGGACCGCACCTACATCGCCACCCCGGACCCCGACGACGCCGGACCCACCAACAACTGGCGGGACCCCGACGAGCTCAAGGCCGAGATGCTCGCCCTCTACCGGGGCTCGATGCAGGGCCGGACGATGTACGTGGTGCCGTTCAGCATGGGGCCGCTGGGTTCGCCCATCGCCCACATCGGTGTCCAGCTCACCGACTCCCCCTACGTCGCCGTGTCCATGCGGATCATGACCCGCATGGGCCAGGGCCCTCTCGACGTCCTCGGCCCCGAGGGCGAGTGGGTGCCGTGCATCCACTCGGTGGGCTACCCGCTCACCGACGGCCGCCCGGACGTCTCCTGGCCGTGCGACGGCGAGAACAAGTACATCTCCCACTTCCCCGAGACCCGCGAGATCTGGTCCTACGGTTCGGGCTACGGCGGCAACGCCCTCCTGGGCAAGAAGTGCTTCGCCCTCCGTATCGCGTCCACGATGGCCCGCGACGGCGGGTGGATGGCCGAGCACATGCTCGTGCTCGGCATCACCTCGCCCGAGGGCGAGAAGACCTACGTCGCCGCTGCGTTCCCGTCGGCGTGCGGCAAGACGAACATGGCGATGCTCATCCCCACCCTCCCGGGCTGGAAGGTCGAGACCATCGGCGACGACATCGCCTGGATGAAGTTCGGCGAGGACGGCCGCCTCTACGCCATCAACCCCGAGGCCGGGTTCTTCGGCGTCGCACCGGGCACGTCGGACGCGACGAACCCGAACGCCATGAAGACCCTCTGGGGCAACTGCATCTTCACCAACGTGGCCGCCACCGCCGACGGCGACGTCTGGTGGGAGGACATGACCGAAGAGCCGCCGGCCGGTCTCACCGACTGGCGTGGCAACCCCTGGACGCCGGAGTCCGGCACCCCGGCCGCCCACCCGAACGCCCGCTTCACCGTCCCGGCGAGCCAGTGCCCGTCGATGGCACCCGAGTGGGAGGACCCCAGGGGCGTGCCCATCTCGGCGATCCTCTTCGGCGGCCGTCGGGCCACGAACGTGCCCCTCGTGACCGAGGCCCGCGACTGGAACCACGGCGTGTTCCTCGGCTCGATCATGAGCTCGGAGAAGACCGCTGCGGCCGCCGGCAAGATCGGCGACGTCCGGTTCGACCCGTTCGCGATGCTCCCCTTCATGGGCTACAACGTCGGCGACTACATCGGCCACTGGCTCGAGATCGGCGCCAAGGCCGAGGCCGACAAGCTCCCCAAGCTGTTCTGGGTCAACTGGTTCCGCAAGGACGACGAGGGCCGCTTCATGTGGCCCGGGTTCGGCGAGAACAGCCGGGTCCTCCAGTGGGTCGTCGAGCGGGTGCAGGGCAGGGGCGGCGCCGCCGAGACGCCGATCGGTCTCGTGCCCACCGCAGAGGCGCTCGACACCTCCGGACTCGACATCGACGAGGCCACACTCACCACGCTGCTGTCGGTCGACGCCGACGCCTGGCAGCACGAACTGCCCCTGATCGAGGGGCACTTCGACTCGATCGGGAGCCGGCTCCCGGCGGAGCTCCGCAGCCAGCTCGACGCGCTGCGCGACCGTCTCACCGACTGATCGGGCCCTCCCGGCCGTCGCACGACGCGGCCCCTCATCGGCGCCTCCGAGCGGCCGATGGGGGGCCGTGCCCGTTCCCGAGCGCCCGAACGCCGATCTCCGTCGCCCCGACCTCCGGCGGGTCGACCTCCGCCGCGCCGACCTCCACGCCGTCGTGCTGCGCGGCGCCGACCTCCGAGGCGTCCGGGCCGGTGAGGCCTGGGCCCTACGGGCCGACCTCCGCACGGCCGACCTGCGCAACGCACGTGCCGAGCGCATCGTGCTGCGCGACGCGGTCCTCGTCGGCGCCGACCTGCGCAGCGCGGACCTCCGCGGTGCCGACCTCCGCGGTGCCGACCTGACCGACACCGACCTCCGCGACGCGGACCTGCGGGGGGCGAACCTGCGCGGCGCAGGGCTCTGCGACGCCCTCGTGGCCGGCACCCGGTTCGCCGCCGCCCGGTACGACCGTCGGACCACCTGGCCGACCGAGGGGTTCGATCCACGCACGCACGGGATGTCGCCGCCCAGCACCCGTCGCCACCGTGACGAGCCGATCGTCGACCTCTCCCGCCCCTTCCCGCACTCCCCGGTGCGGCCCCGGCGGACCCGGTGGGATCGGGGTACCCTGCCGGATGACGGCCTGCAGTGGGGGGAAGCATGACGGTCAGCGCCTACGTCCTGATCCAGACCGAGGTCGGGAAGGCGGCGGACGTCGCCCGGGAGATCGCCGCCATCCCCGGCGTCGTGGCCGCGGACGACGTCACCGGCCCCTACGACGTGATCGCCCGGGCCGAGGCCCCCAGCATGGACGAGCTCGGCCGCATGGTCGTGGGCCGGGTGCAGCTCGTCGCCGGCATCACGCGCACCCTGACCTGCCCGGTGGTCCACCTCTGACGACGGGGGCGCACGCCCTCAGTTGTGCAGGATCATCGCTCGGATTCCGAGACCCATCAGGAACAGCCCGCCACCGCCGTAGAGCAGGTACCGGTGCGGCATCAGCTGCTGGCGGTAGCTGTAGATGATCCCGACGGCGGCCAGCGCCACGAACCCGTAGAACAGGTGGAAGTCCGGCGCCTCCCGGTCCTCGGCGGTGATGAGCAGCACCCCGAGGCCGACCTGCAGGAAGATCGCCACCTCGACCACGGCCGTCCACCACCACAGCTGGCGGACGCGGAGCCGCTCGACCCGGTGGGCGGCCAGGGCCCACACGCCGGCGAGCCCGTTGCCGATCACCACGAACCAGGCGAAGTTCGTGTGGACGTCGACCAGGGCGGAGCCCAGCACCAGCTGCGACATCGGGGTGGGGGCCGGCATCAGGCGCCGGGCGAGCCCAGCTCCACCTCGAACGACCACAGCTCCGCCGACAGCGGCAGGGGTTCGGGGCGGTCCTTCGCGGTCTGCAGCGCCGCACGGTGCCCGTCGGCGAACGCCGGCGACCGCACCCAGGCGTGGAAGCTGTCCTCGTCCGTCCAGCGGGTCACGACGAGCCAGGTGCCACGGTCGTCCGTGGGTCGGAGGAGCTCGAAGCCCAGGAAGCCGGGCTGACCGTCCACGGCACCGGCTCGCTCGGCGAACCGGCGGGCGACCTCGTCGCCGAGGCCAGGGGGGACCGTGATGGCGTTGATCTTGACGACGACAGGGGCGGATCCGCTCATGGTCCCATCATGCCCCCGGATACGGTGCCGGGCGTGCTCGTGCTGTTCGACGTCGACGGGACCCTCATCCGTGCGGGCGATCCGGGCCACCGTGACGCCTTCCACGGGGCCTTCGTCGAGGTGTTCGGGGTGCCGGCCACCATCGACGGGATCCCGCTCGGCGGGAACCTGGACCGGGCCATCGCCCGCGCCGCGCTGCGACGGGAGGGGCTCGACGACGACACGATCGACGCCGGGCTCGACGAGCTCATGCAGGCCCTGGGACGCCGCTACGACCCCTCCGCCGTGGTCCCGCTCCCCGGCGTGGCGGCGGCGATCGAGGCGGCGGCGCCGGGACGTGTCCTCGGCGTGCTCACGGGTGGCGCCGAGGGCGTGGCCCGGCGGAAGCTCGAGGTCTGCGGCGTGGCGCACCTCCTGACCGTCGGCGCGTTCGGCTGCGAGGCGGAGGTGCGGGCGGAGCTCGTCCACCTCGCCGCCGGCCGGGCAGGGGGTGTCCCGATGTCGGAGGTCACGCTCGTGGGCGACACCCCGCTCGACGTGGCTGCGGCGCGGGCGGCCGGGTGCGCGGTCGTCGCAGTGGCGACGGGCCGCTGGTCGATCGACGATCTCGCCGCCACGGACCCGGACGACCTGCTGGCGGACCTCACGGACTCCGAGGCCTTCCTCGCCGCCCTCGACGGGCCGGCCCGCTAGAGCAGCGCGGTCCCGAACGGCGCGCCCGCAGCCCGGGGGGCGCCGTGCTCGATGTACCACTCGGTCCCGAACGCACTGGCGAAGGCCTCGGGCGGGAGCTGCAGGAAGAAGGAATCGGCGGCGATCTGGCTCCGGTGGGCCATCATCGCCTCCCGCTTGCGGGCGAGCACGGCGCGGACGTCGACCCCGTGGGTGATCAGGGCCTCGGGCGAGCCGAAGTCCTCGTCGGTGGCCCGGTCCTCGCGCTCCTCGTCCTCCTCGAAGGCCTCGGCCATCTCCGGGTTGGCAGCGAGGGCCCTGCGGATCTCGTCGCGGTTCATCGTGGACTCGTAGACGCGGGCCACGCCGGCCGCGGCCGCGGCCCTGATGCCGACCCGGTGGACCTGGATGTGGTCGGGGTGGCCGTAGCCGCCGTGATCGTCGTAGACGGTGAGCACCTCGGCGCCCGCCGTCCGAAGGATGCCGGCGAGCCGCTCGGACGCCTCGTCGAGGTCCGCCTGCCAGAAGCACTCGGGGACGTCGTTGGTGGGCTCGCCGATCATCCCCGAGTCCCGGTAGCCCAGGAACTCCACGCGGGCCACCCCGAGCAGGCGGGCTGCCTCGAGGGTCTCGGCGGTGCGACGGTCGCCGAGCGCCTCGCCCTCGGCGAGCACCCCGGGCACCGGCTCACCGCACTCGCCACGGGTCGCGAGCACGAGCACGACGCGGTGACCGGCGTCGGCGAGCAGGGCCATGGTCCCGCCGGTGGCGATGGCCTCGTCGTCGGGGTGGGCGTGGCAGAAGACCGCGGTCGCCTTCGCCGGCCGATCAGGCGATCACGCCGGCGGCGCGCAGCTCGGCGACACGGTCGGCGCCGAGCCCGGCGTCGGCGAGGATCCCGTCGGTGTGCTGACCGGCGTGGGCCGGGGGGCGGGCGATCTCCCCGGGCGTCCGGCTGAAGCGGGGCGCGGGTCCGGGCTGGACGACCCCGGCGACCTCCTGGAAGGTGCCGCGGGCGACGTTGTGCGGGTGGTGCGGGGCCTCGGCCATGGACAGGACCGGCGCGAAGCAGGTGTCGGTCCCCTCGAGGATCGTCTCCCACTCGGCACGGGTGCGGGTGCGGATCACTGCGGCGAAGCGCTCCTTCATCGTGCCCCAGTTCGCCTTGTCGTTCTGGTGGGGCAGCTCCTCACCGGCGAGACCCAGCTTGTCGAGCAGCTCCCGGTAGAACTGCGACTCGATGGCACCGATGCTGATCCACTTGCCGTCGGCGGTCTCGTAGACGTCGTAGTAGTGGGCACCGGTGTCGAGCATGTTCGTGCCGCGCTCGTCGTTCCAGATCCCCATGGCGCGGAAACCGTGGAAGAACCCCATCAGCGACGCAGCACCGTCGACCATGGCCGCGTCGACCACCTGGCCGCGGCCGGACGTCCGGGCCTCGAGGATCCCGCAGACGAGCCCGAACGCGAGGTACATGCCGCCCCCGCCGAAGTCGCCCACGAGGTTCAGCGGCGGGGTGGGCGGCTGGCCGGCGCGGCCGATCGGGTCGAGGGCACCTGCGAGGGCGATGTAGTTGATGTCGTGCCCCGCCGTCGGCGAGTAGGGGCCGTCCTGTCCCCAGCCGGTCATGCGGCCGTAGACGAGGCGGGGGTTCCGTGTGAGGCAGTCGTCCGGCCCCAGCCCGAGGCGTTCGGCGACGCCGGGCCGGAACCCCTCGAAGATCGCGTCGGCCCGCTCGCACAGCGACAGGACGAGCTCGACGCCCTCGGGCCGCTTGAGGTCCACGCCGATGGACCGCCGGCCGCGGTCGATCACGTTCGCCGGGGGGGCAGCGGGATCGCCGCCCACCACCTTGTCGGCCCGGTCGATGCGGATCACGTCCGCGCCCATGTCGGCGAGCATCATCCCGCAGAACGGTCCGGGGCCGATCCCCGCGAGCTCGATCACCGTGACCCCGCTGAGCGGTCCCATCGTCGCCTCCTGTTGTGGTCCGCCCGGCCGGCCGGGCGCCGTCATGTCATCCGGCGTAGGTGCCGGCCGCCAACTCCGTGACCGCAGCGATGATCGGCGCCCACACCTGGACGGGCAGGTCGTGGCCCATCCGCTCGATCATCAGCAGCCGGGCGCCAGGGACCAGCTCGGCCGTCCACTGCCCGCCCGACGGGGTGATCAGGGGGTCGACGTCGCCGTGGACCACGAGCGTCGGTACCCGCAGCGCGGCCAGCGCATCGTCCCGGCTCCCGCCGGCGAGGATCGCCTC
>JBEIGA010000026.1:0-22041 GCA_040382135.1 Acidimicrobiales bacterium | reverse complement strand
GATGATCGCCTCGAACACGCCGGCCGGGAGGAACGGCCGGAGCCGGTGCACCTCCTCGTACCGGGCGATGCGCTCCTCCACCGGGACACGGAGCTCCCCGCCCGTCGAGAGAAGAGCGCACCAGAGCTCGACC
Source organism: Acidimicrobiales bacterium (assembly GCA_040382135.1). GTDB lineage: Bacteria > Actinomycetota > Acidimicrobiia > Acidimicrobiales > JBEIGA01 > JBEIGA01. The sequence goes on along the minus strand of JBEIGA010000026.1, from coordinate 21,908 downwards.
CGGCCCGGGTGGCGGCGGACGAGGCCGGAAAGCTCGGTCTCCGCCCGGCGCAGAGCTGCGAGGACCGCACCGTCGGGCGCGGCGGCGCCGGCCGGACGGGCCGACCGTGCTGCGCACAGCAGGGTCATGGCCAGGACGTACCGGGGTTGCCACGAGTCCGGCGCAGCGACCGCCCATCGTTCGAGGACGACCGGCAGTTCCCCACCGTCCGACTCATCGACCGCTTCGTCGACCAGCGCGTCGACGAGCGCGGCGACGAGGGGGATCGTCCGCTCGGGCACCGGATCGAGGCGTCCGAGGAGGTCGGCGAGCGGGCGGGGATCGCCGGCTGCGAGCGATCGGGCGACCGGGACGGCCTCCGGGAAGCCGGCGAGCCGTGGCCGCGGGCCGAGGCGCGGCAGGACGTCCCCGTGGATGGGGTCGCGTAGATGGCCCTCGGGCACGGGACGGAGACTCCGCAGGCGCGGCACGACGTCCCATCGGCACGGCTGCGAGTGACATGAGCGCAGCGGACGGATGTCCAACCCTCACATGACGGCGCGGATCGACCGATGGAGAACCGGGAGGCAGCCCGTGACCACCGAGACCGCGCCCACCGACACCGCGCCCACCGACACCGCGCCCACCGAGACCGTGCCCGTCAACACGGTGCGCATCGACGGTCTCCCGGTGTTCTGGACCGATGCCGGCGAACGCTACGAGGCGACCCTCGTGTTCCGTGCCGGCATCGCCCACGAGGCCCTCCCGCACCGGGGCACGGCGGAGATCGTCCACCGCGCCGTGCTCGCCGCCGCCGACCCCGCTGGCGTCGCCGTCACGGGGGAGGTCGACCTGCTCACCACCACGTTCCGGTGCGCCGGGACCCCGACGGCGGTGATCGAACAGCTCCACCGGCTCGAGCAGGCCATCGCCAGGGTCGACCTCTCGGTTCCGCAGGTCATCGACGACCTGGTCCGCTCCGAACGGGACCGGCGCGCCCTGGCCGGGGAACTGCTGCTGCGCACGCGCTACGGCAACGTCGGCGTCGGCGTCGCCCCGGCACCGCGGCTCGCCCTGCGCGACCCGGCCGTGGTGACGAGGGCCGCGTCCTGGGCACGCCGCCACCTCAACAGGGACAACGCCGTGCTCGTCCTCACCGGACCCCCACCCACAGGTCTGCGCCCCGGGCTCCCCGCCGGCGAGCGCACCCCGATCCCTGACCCGACACCCCGACGCCGACCCCTTCCCGCCTGCACCGTCGGTCCCGACGCCGTGGTCGGGGTGTCGTTCGTCGGCCCGCCCGGCCTCGCCTTCCTCGCCGCCGTCCACGTCCTGGCCGAATCCTGCGAGGACCGCGCCCGCGACCGACGCCTGTTCGACGGTCTCGCCCTCGGGTTCCACCGCGTGGGGCCACGGGTCGTCCAGGCACTGCTCCTTGCGCAGGGCCTCCGCAGCCCGGCACAGCGGACGCTCGACGCACTGGTGACCGAGCTCGAGCGGGTGACCCTGCACGGGTTGCCGGTGGCCCGGTCCCGCGCCGTGGTGCAGGAGCTCCGCGACCGCATCGTCGATCCCCTGGCCACGACCCAGCTCGTCCGGGAGGCCGCCATCGACTGGTTGCTCGGAGCGCCTCCGCGCCGCCGCCAGGAGCTCCTCCTCGAGCTGGACCACACGACCGACGACGTCGTGGCGGACATGCTCTGGCGGATCCGCGACGACGCCGTGTGGATCGCCCCCGCCGAGGTCGTCCACGACCGACGGATCACCCCCGTGGAGGACTGGACGGACCAGTCCGTCCCCGGCACGACCTTCGAGCAGGTCCACCGGGATCCGGGCGAGCCGCGGAGCGTCGTCATCGCCGGACCCGCCGGGATCAGCCTGCGGACGGAGGGCCGCGGCAACCTCACGGTGTGGTGGCGGGACTGCGTCCTCGTCACGGTGGACGTGGTCGGCCGCTGGCGCATCCACGGCGCCGACGGCACGGTGGTGGAGGTCAGCGCCAGCCGGGTCCGCGGTCCGGTCCCCTTCGCCGAGGCCGTAGCCGGCTGGGCTCCACCCGGTCTCGTCGTGCGGATCGAGGACGACACGGTGCGGACCCGTCCGGTGGAGGCCTGAGCCGCGACCCCGGACCGGTCGGGGGATACGGTGCGCCGGTGCCTGCCTGGTCGGATCTCGTCGTGTTCGCCGGGGCGTCGGTCGCCCTGCTGCTGGTGCCCGGGCCCGCCGTGCTCTACGTCATCACGCGGTCCGTTCACCAAGGGCGCGCCAGCGGTCTCGCCTCGGCCGCCGGGTTGGGCATCGGGACGTTCGTGCACGTCCTCGCCGCAGCAGCCGGTCTTTCCGTCGTCCTGGCCCGCTCGGCAACAGCCTTCAACGTGGTGAAGGTCGCCGGCGCCGTCTACCTGGTGGGGATCGGCGTCGCCCGGTTGCTCAGCCGGGTCGAGGAGGAGGCCGAGCTGGAGATCCGCGCCGTCCCGTTGCGACGAGCGTTCGGCCAGGGGGTGGTCGTGAACGTGCTGAACCCGAAGATCGCCCTGTTCTTCCTGGCGTTCCTCCCCCAGTTCATCGACCCTGAACGCGGCCGGACGGCGCTGCAAACCGTCGTGCTCGGAGCCACGTTCGTGCTCCTCGGGCTCTGCACCGACGGTCTCTACGCCCTCTCGGCGAGCGCGCTCGGGGTCCGCCTCCGCCGTAGCCGCCGCTTCCGGTTCGGCCTCGAGCGCGGCTCCGGCATGGTCTTCATCGGCCTCGGCATCTACAGCGCGCTCGCCCACCGACCCGCGACCGACGTCTGAGCGCGTGCTGGGCGCCGCCTCGACGCGCCGGCCCGATCGACCGCGTCAGCCGCGCAGCCGGGCAGGCAGCGCCGCCTCGACCGCGGCGATGCAGCGATCCCGGACGCCGGCGACGTCGGTGTCGGTGAGCGTGCGGTCCGCGGCCTGCAACCGCAGCCGGAACGCGAGGCTCCGGGTGTCCACGGCCACCCGGTCGCCCCGGTACACGTCGAACAGCCGGAGGTCGGCGAGCAGGTGGCCACCGGCCTTGCGGAGCTCCCGCTCGACGTCGGCCGCGGGGGTGCCCTCGTCGACCTCGAAGGCGAGGTCGACGTCGCTCGACGGGAACCGGGACACCGGCGTGTAGGGGCGCTCGCCGTGGGGAAGGGCGAGCAGGGTGTCGAGATCGACCTCGAGCCACCCGACCCGGACCGGGACGTCGTAGGCGGTGGCGACGTCCGGATCGATCTCGCCCACCCACCCGACGGCCGTCCCGCCGAGCTCGATGCGAGCGGTGCGGGTCGGGTGCAGGCCTGCGGGCTCGTCGGCGACGAGGCGCCAACGCCGGGCGGCGAGGGCGTCGGCGAGCGCCGCCCAGACCCGGACCGCGGCGGCGGCATCCCCGCCGGCGAGCGCTACCCCGAGGTGTTCGCGCTCGTCGGGCAACCGCTGCTCCTGCGCGGGGATCCGGTACACGTGCCCGATCTCGGACACCGACACCACCGGGTTCCGGTGAGCGGCGTTGTGGGCGAGCACCTTGAGGATGCCGGGTCGCAACGCGGTGCGCATGACGGACTCCTCGGCGACCAACGGGTTGGTGAGCGTGATGCCCGCCGGGTCGAGGCCGGCCCGTGCGAGGTCGCCGGGGGCGAGGAACGGCACCGGGTAGACCTCGTCGATGCCGAGCCCGGCCAGGGTCGCCCGGACCAGGCGTCGGTCCGCCTGCCGCGGGGTCAGGCTGCCGGTCTGGGGCGCACGGGGGACCCGCCGACCGACGCGGTCGTAGCCGTAGTGGCGCGCCACCTCCTCGATGACGTCGATCTCCATCGCGGAGTCCGGCCGCCACGATGGCACCGTGACGATCTGGTCCGTGGGCGCGCCGTCCGCGGCCGGCGCCTCCTCGCAGACGAAGCCGATCGGCTCGAGCTGGGCGCGGATCTCCTCCGGCGGGAGGTCGGTACCGAGGATGGCGTTGACCCGAGCGGTACGGACGTGGATCCGGGGCTGCGGGGGCAGGTCGCCCTCCTCCACGATCACCTCGGGGGCGAGCGTCCCGCCGTCGGCGAGCAGCAGCTCCGCGAACCGACGGGCGGCGAGCTCCTGGATCTCCGGGTCGGTGCCGCGTTCGAAGCGCATGGACGCCTCGCTGCGGAGGCCGAGCCGACGCGAGGAACGCGCGATGGTCATGGGGTCCCACCACGCCAGCTCGAGCAGCACGGCCGTGGTGGCGTCGGAGATCTCCGTCGACTCGCCGCCCATCACGCCGGCGATGCCGATCGCCGTGTCCTCGCCATCGGCGATCACCCCGTCCGCCGCCGTCAGCGTCCGCTCCACGCCGTCGAGGGTGACGATGCGCTCGCCCTCGGACGCCATCCGGACCCGCAGCATCCCGCCCGCCACCTTGGCGAGGTCGTAGGTGTGGTTCGGCTGCCCGAGCTCGAGCATCAGGTAGTTCGACACGTCGACCACGCTGTTGATCGGCCGCATCCCGAGGGCCGTCAGCCGGTTGGCGAGCCAGCGCGGCGAGTGCCCGACGCGCACGTCGTCGAGCACGCGGGCGGTGAACCGACCGCACAGGGCAGCGTCGAGGATCTCCACCCGGGCGCGCCCCGCTGCGCCGGCACCCGCCTCCGGCACCTTGGGGTCCGGGCGGGCGAAGGGCACCTTGAGCCGGGCGGCGAGGTCACGGGCGACGCCGGCGACGGACATGGCATCAGGGCGTTTGGTGTTGATCACTAGGTCGAACAGGACTTCGGGCTCTAGCCCGAGCGCCTCGGTGAGCGGGACCCCGAGCGGCAGGTCCGGGTCGAGGACCATGATCCCGCCGCTGTCGGCGCCCATCTGGAGCTCGGTCGCGGAGCAGAGCATGCCGTTGGACCACTCGCCCCGCAGCTTGCGCCGCTGGATCTCCAGCCCGTTGGGCATGGTGGTGCCGAGGGTCGCGAGCGGGACGAGGTCGCCGACGGCCATGTTGAACGCGCCGCAGCAGATCTGCAGCGCCTCCCCGTCGCCGAGGTCGACGTCGACCAGCTGGATGCGGTCGGCCTGGGGGTGGGGCCGCAGCCCGAGCACCTTGGCGACGACGATGCCCTCGAGCCCCTCACCGACACGGTGCAGCTCCTCGACGGCCATGCCGAGGTCGCTCATCTGATCGGCCAGGAACTGCGGTTCGCCCTCGATCGGGGCGAACTCGCGGAGCCAGGACAGGAGAACCTTCATCGGACGACTCGTCTCTTCGTCAGAACTGGGCGAGGAACCGGACGTCGTTGACCCACAGCTCGCGCAGGTCGTCCACGCCGTGGAACGTCTTGGCCATGCGGTCGATCCCGAAGCCGAAGGCGAACCCGGACCACTCCTCGGGGTCGATGCCGCCCGACCGCAGCACGTTGGGGTGGACCATGCCGCACCCGCCGAGCTCCAGCCAGGTGCCGTTCGGGAGACGGATGTCGAACTCCGCCGAGGGCTCCGTGAACGGGAAGTAGGAGGGGCGCAGGCGGGAGGTGAAGTCGCCCCCGAAGAAGGCCCGGGTGAACGCCTCGAGGGTGCCGGCGAGATCGGCGAAGGTGATCCCCCGATCGATGACGAGGCCCTCGATCTGGTGGAACACCGGCATGTGGGTGGCGTCGGCCGTGTCCCGGCGGAACACCCGGCCCGGCATCACCGAGTAGATGGGAGGCTCGACCGTGGTCATCACCCGCACCTGGACCGGGGAGGTGTGGGTGCGCAGCAGGGTGGACCCCGGCTCGCCGAAGTCCACGTAGAGGGTGTCCTGCATGTCCCGGGCCGGATGGTTCTTCGGCAGGTTCAGCGCCTCGAAGTTGTGCCAGTCGTCCTCGATCTCGGGCCCTTCGGCGACGGTGAAGCCCATGCCCACGAACACGTCCTCGAGCCGCTGCCACGCCCGGGTCACCAGATGGGTGTGACCGGGGCGCACGTCGGCGACGGACACCTCGGAGAGGTCCAGGCGCTCCGCCTCGAGCCGGGCCCGTCGCTCCCCTGCGGCGAGCTCGGCACGACGGGCGGTCACGGCCGCCTCCAGCGCCTCGCGGGTGTCGTTCAGGGCCTGGCCCCGCGACCTGCGCTCGTCGGGGTCGAGCGCGCCGAGCGCCTTGCGTGCCTCCACGAGCACCGACCGCTTCCCCAGGAACGACGCCTGCACCTGCTCCAGGTCGGCGAGCGAGGCGGCGCCGGCGACGGCGGCCTCCGCCTCCGTACGGTGCTGGGCGAGGTCGAGTTCCATGGCGACCAGTAAACCCGGCGACCGGGGCCCTGCGCGCTACCCGGCGGTGCGCGGTCGGCGCCGCCGGGCCAGGTCGAAGCACACGACCCCTGCGGCGACGGCGGCGTTGAGCGACTCGACCCGACCCCCCATGGGGATCGCCGCTCGCAGATCGAGCACAGCGGCGGTCGGGGCCGGGATGCCGTGTGCCTCCGAGCCGACCACGACCGCCACCCGTCCGTCGACGGGGACCTCGTCGTAGGCCACGTCGCCGCCGCCGTCGAGACCCACGCACCGCCAGCCACCGGCCGCCAGGCCGGCGATCACCTCGGCGCTCGACCCGGCCACGACCACCGGGACGCGGAACAGCGAACCCGCGGCGGCGCGCACGACCTTCGGGTTCCCCGGATCGACGGCGTCGTCGGCGAACACCACCACGTCGATGCCCGCCGCCTCGGCGACCCGGAGCAGCGCGCCGGCGTTGCCGGGATCGGCCACACCGGCGAGCACGAGCGCGGTCTGCGCATCCGGAGACGGCACCGTCCCCGGGCTCCAGGAGACCGCGGCCACCACCGGCTGGGGGGTCACGGTGCTCGCCACCGAGTCGACGACCCGGTCCGCCGCGCCGAACGCCGGGACACCGGCGGCCACCGCCCTCGCCACCAGCTCCACGACGGCCGGCTCGGCCGCCGAGCGGTCGGCGACCAGCAGGGAGCGCAACCGCACCCCGTCGCCCGGCGCCCCGTCGTCCAGCAACTCGCGCACGGCCCGGACCCCCTCCACGAGGACCTCGCCGGCCTCCGAACGCGCACTGCGGCGCCCCGAGAGGCGCCGCAGGTGCACGACGATGGGGTGCTTCGCCCCGACAGGGACGAGCGTCGTCATGAGATGGTCAGGCCGCCTCGGGCAGAGCCTCGCGGGCGGCGGTGACCAGCGCCGAGAAGGCGGCGGGGTCGGGGACCGCGAGGTCGGCGAGGACCTTGCGGTCGACCTCGATGCCCGCGGCGTGCAGCCCGGCGATGAACCGGCTGTAGGACATGCCGTTCTCCCGGCAGGCCGCGTTGATGCGCTGGATCCAGAGGCGGCGGAACTGCCCCTTGCGGGCCCGGCGATCCCGGAAGGCGTACTGCCCCGAGTGCATGACCTGCTCGTTCGCGGCGCGGAACGAGCGGCTCTTGTTGCCGTAGTACCCCTTGGCCTTCTCGAGGACGGCGCGGTGCTTCTTCTTGGCGTGGACGCCACGCTTGACCCTGGCCATGGCGTGCTCCCTTCGGACGTGTTCGGACGGTGACGGGTGGGCGGCCGACGGGCCGCACCGGGTTCAGATGTTGAGCAGGCGGCGGACCTTCGGAGCGTCGGCCTTGTCGACGTCGAAGGTGCCCTCGAGGCGGGCCTTGCGGTGCGCCGGCTTCTTCTCGAGGATGTGGTTCAGGTTCGCCTTCTGCCGGCGGATCTTGCCGGTCCCGGTCACCCGGAAGCGCTTCTTCGCGCCGGAGTGGGTCTTCATCTTGGGCATGCCAGTGCTCCTTGGGGCAGTCGTGATCGGACGCCCGCCCCAGCGGGTGCCCGATCGTCGCGCGTGCGGATCGCAGGTTCAGTCGGCGGTGGTCTCGGCGGTGGTCTGGTCGGAGAGCTCGGACCCGTTGGAGGCCTCGGACTCTGCGCCCTCGTCCTCCGCCTTCTTCCGGGCTGCCATCGCCTTCTTGTCCGGCCCGAGGACCATGATCATGTTCCGGCCGTCCTGCTTCGGCATCATCTCGACGAGGCCGACGTGGGACACCGCATCGGCCACCTGGTTCAGGATCTTCCGACCGAGCTCAGGGTGCTGCATCTCGCGGCCCCGGAACATGATCGTCACCTTCACCTTGTGGCCTTCGGCCAGGAACTCCTCGACCTTGCGGGTCTTGGTCCCGAAGTCCCCCGCACCGATCTTGGGCCGGTACTTCATCTCCTTGATGGAGACGTGGGTGGACTTCCGGCGGGATTCCTTCGCCTTCTGCGCCGCCTCGTACTTGTACTTGCCATAGTCCATGACCCGGCAGACCGGTGGGTTCGCCTTGTCGGCGACCTCCACCAGGTCGAGCCCGAGATCACGGGCGATGGCCAGGGCTTCCGGCAACGGCTTGATGCCGATCTGGGCGCCGTCGGGTCCGACAAGGCGGACCTCACGTGCCCGGATCCGATCGTTGATCCGGGGTTCCTGGTTCGTCGTCGGCGGCGCTATGGCCGATCACCTCTCATCGGTGCCGCGTGCTCCCTTCGTGGTCCGCGTGCGCTTGCTGGATTTCCGTTCGGCACCCACCGACGGCCGAAAAGGACGAAGGCGGGCGCCGGAAAGCCGACGCCCGCGGATCACGGCGACGCACGAGCGCCTCCGCAGCAGCGGATCATCGGACCCGGCGCACCTCGTCGTCCGAGGACGACCCGCCGGCGGACCGGCGGCGGTGGCCGGGCGGGAGGCACCCGGAGGGCGCCCCCACTTCCCTGGTTGTAGTGCCCGGTAGCGTACCAGAGGCCGCCGTCGGGCACGACCGGCGGATCAGGCACGACAGGAGGAACGATGAGCTCGCTGTGGACCCCGGACGGTGAACACCCCGTTGGGGCGGGCGGTCGTGCGCACGACGAGCACCACGACGTCGACCATGGAGACGGCCCGGAGGTGGCCTTCGAGGACCTCTCGCCCGAGGAGCAGGCCGAGGTCCGGCGGATGGCCGAGGAGCTCGCCGAGGTCCAGCGCGAGGTCGCCGCCACACCCGCGGCGACGATCGTCGCCAACCACCTCATGGGCTTCTACGAGCTCGGCGCCATCCACCTGTCCCAGGATCCGCCCAACTTCGCCGAGGCCGCCGTCGCCATCGACGCCATGGCCGGGGTGGTCGAGAAGCTGCCGGGACGGCTCGGCGAGAACGAGCAGGTGCTGCGCGACGCCCTCGCGCAGATCCGGATGGCGTTCGTGAGCCTCAAGAACGCGTCGGCCTGAACCGGACACGCCGGCACGACGCGACGGCGTCAGCCGGTGACGGTCACCGCCCCCGCCTCCCAGCGGCCGAGGTGACCGGGGACGACCACGAAGCGGACCGCCGTCCCCACCGTGACCGTGCGCGTCCCGTCGGTGATCGCGGTGCAGTGGAACCCGACGCGGCCGCCGTCGGCGTCCTCGACCTCGCCGTAGCCGGCCGCCTCGTCGAAGGCGACGACCCGACCGACCCGCGGGCCCGGGACCACCGGCATCAGGGGACGATCTTGGCGATGGGCATCTCGACGATGTCGGACGCCCCCAGGTCCTTCAGCGCCGGGATCAGGACGTTGATCTGGGACTTGGGCACGACGGTCTCGACGGCGAAGCCCTGGCCGCCGTAGAGCTCGTTCACGGTCGGCGACTTCATGGAGGGCAGCTGGGCGATCACCGCGTCGAGGGCGTCGGCCCCGACGTTGAGCTTGACCAGCACCTTCCCCCGGGCGTCGAGCGTGCCCTGCAACAGGGTGAGGATCTGCTCCATCGCATGGCGCTTCTCGGGGTCGGCGAAGGCCGCGGGGTTGGCGATCAGCTCGGTGTAGGAGGTGATGATCTCGTCGATGATCTTGAGACCCGCGGCCCGCAGCGCCCGACCGGTCTCGGTGAGGTCGACCACGACGTCCACGATGTCGGGGACCTTGGCCTCCGTGGCGCCGTAGGAGAGCCGGATGTCGGCCTCGATGCCCGCCTTCTCGAAGAACCGCCGGGTGAGGTCGGGGTACTCGCTCGACACCCGGATGCCCTGGGGCAGGTCGGCGACCGAGTTCCACGGCGAGTCCTGCGGGGCGGCGACGACCAGCTTGACCGGGCGGGCCGTGGCCTTGGAGTACTGCAGCTCCCCGAGGGTCACGACGTCGCTGTTGGTCTCCTCGATCCAGTCGCGGCCGGTGATGCCCAGGTCGAACAGGCCGTCGGCGACGTAGACCGGGATCTCCTGGGGCCGCAGGATCCGGACGTCGGCGATGCGGGGGTCCGCGATGGTGGCCTTGTAGTCGACCGAGGAGCTCCGGTTGACGGCCAGGTCGGCCGCCTCGAACAACTCGAGCGTGGCCTTCTCCAGCGAGCCCTTGGGCAGCACGAGCGACAGCATGGGACGACCATATCGGGCGTCACGCCCCGCCCGGCCGGGCTTTTCGCCCCGAGGACCCCGGTGGCGGCCGGACCGACGGCCGGTCCTAGCCTGTCGGGATGGACACGGCGGCGACGACCAGGGATCCGCTCTCCCGGCCGCGCATCGCCCATGCGGGTCTGGCCTTCGTCGACGAGCACGGCCTCGCCGCCCTCAGCATGCGCAAGCTCGCCGGCGCGCTCGGCTTCGAGGCGATGTCGCTCTACAACCACGTCGCCAACAAGGACGACCTGCTCGACGCGATCGCCGAACTGCTCTACGAGGAGATCCTCGCCGGCTACGCGCAGCGCCCCGAGCCCGGCCGGTGGGACACCGACGCGTTCGCGATCGCCCGGGCGTTCCGCAGCGTCGTGCTCACCCACCCCGGGGCGCTGACGCTCGTGACCCAGCGGCCGATCCGCGGCGAGGCGGGGCTGCGGTTCCTCGCCGAGATCCAGACGATCTTCACCCTGCTCGGCCTCTCCGACGCCGAGGCCCACCTCGCGTTCACCTCGGCGTCGGCCTACGTCGTCGGTTCGGTCACCCTCGAGCTGGGACTCGTCCAGGCCGTCCGAGACGGCGGTCCCGGCCCGGTCGTCCCCGACCACCTGCGGCACCTCGCGGCCCTGGAGGACCGGACGCCCGAGGAGGACGAGCAGCGCTTCGTCTGGGGGATGCGCGTCCTGCTCGACGGGATCCTGCTGCAGGTCGGCCGCAACTAGGCCTCGGGGCCCGCAGACGGGGTCGTCGGCTCCAGCTCGAGCCGGACGTCGTCACCGAGCTGCAGCACCGAGACGAAGCGGCCACGCCATGCCTCGGCCATGGTGGGGGCCCCCGGGCCCCGGAGCAGGGGGACACCGTCGTCGCCGCCGAGCAGCGCCGGTGCGAGGTACACGACGTAGCGGTCGACCAGGCCAGCCCGGTGGAACGAGCCTGCAACTCCCGCACCACCCTCGACGAGCAGCTGGAGGATCCCGGCACGCCCGAGCTCATCGAGGACGTCGGGCAACGGGCCCGACATCTCGAGCGCGGGCAGGACCCGAGAACCTGGCGGCGCCGTGCCCAGCACGACCCGCAAGGGGTCGAGCGACCGTCCCGAAGGCAATGGCGTGGACGGACGCCAGTCCCGCACGTCGAGCGCCGGATCGTCGGCTCGGACCGTGCCCGCCCCGACGAGCACGGCGTCGCTCTCGGCACGCAGCCGGTGCACGTCGACGCGTGCGGCGGGGCCGGTGATCCATCGGCTGGTGGCATCGGGCGCAGCGGTGCGGCCGTCGAGCGTGGCGGCCAGCTTCAGCACCACGTAGGGACGCCCGGTGCGGCGATGGTGCAGGTAGGGCCGGAGCTGCTCGCCGACGGCGTCGGCCTCGATCCCGACGGTCACCTCCACCCCCGCGGCACGGAGCCGCTCGACACCGCGACCCGCCACCTGCGGGTCCGGGTCGGTCACGCCGACCACGACCCGTCGGATCCCGGCGGCCACGACGGCATCCGCGCAGGGCGGGGTGCGTCCGTGGTGGGAACACGGTTCCAGGGTCACGTAGAGCGTGGCGCCCGCGGCCCCCTGGCCCGCTTCGGCGAGGGCATGGACCTCCGCGTGCGCGCCACCCGGAGGACTGGTGGCGCCGGTGCCGAGCCGTTCACCCTCGGGCGACACCACGACCGCTCCCACCCACGGGTTCGGAGACGTGGACAGGCGGACCGACGCGGCCGCCTCGACCGCCGCCGCCATCCACCGCTCGTCCGCGGTCGTCGGGTCGGCCACGTCAGTGGGTGTGGCCGTGGGGTCGGCCGTGGGGGTGCGGGTCCGCGTTGTCGACCAGCAGGCGCACCGCGTGCGGCGCCACGTCGAGCACCGCCTCCAGGCACTCGATGCACCCCTTGGCGGAACCGGGCGTGTTGAGCACGAGGGTGGTGCCGATCGTGCCGGCGACGCCACGGGAGAGCCGACCCAGCGGGTTCACGAGGCGCATCGCCTCGGCGAGACCCGGCGCCTCGCGGTCGAGCACCGCCCGGGTGCCCTCGGGCGTGCGGTCGCGGGGACCGAACCCGGTGCCCCCGGTCGTGACGACGAGCCCGTGGAACCCCTCGGCGAGCTCCCGGAGCGCGGCGGCGACGGGACCCTCGCCGTCCTCGGTGACCCGACGCTCCACCACGTCCCAGCCCTCGGCGCGCAGCCGCTCCTCGAGGGCTGCACCGGACCGGTCCTCGCGGGTGCCGTGCACGACGCCGTCGGAGACGGTGAGCACCTTGGCCCGGAGTTCCTCGGTGTGTGATCCGTGCCCGTCGGTCATGGGCGCGGAGGTTACCCGTCGGTCCCGGCACCGGTCGGCGTGAGCCCGGTGGCGAGGGCGAGGACGTCGGCCTCGGGGATCGGGCCCGACCACCGCCGCACCTCCGCCCCGTCGGGGGAGAACAGGATCCCGGCGGGCTGTCCCGTGATCCCGAGGTCGCGCCACGACGCCGCGCTCGCGTCCCACAGCAACGGGTAGGACGCCCCGCCCGCGTCGGCGAGGAAGTCCTCCGCCGCCGCCCGGTCGCCCTGGGTGCCCAGACCGATCACGAGGAGCTCGTCGGCGTGCTGTCGAGCGAACTGCTCGACACCGGGGGCCTCCCCCCGGCAGGTCGCTCAGTAGGGCGACCACATCCAGACGAGGACCGGGCGGTCCGCCGGCAGGTAGGAGGAGAGCACCACCTCGTCGCCCGCGTCCAGGTCGAGCACGGAGACCGCTGGCAGCCCGGCCGCTTCGGAGGCGGTGCCGTCGACGGCTGCGGCGCCCTCGGCAGGTTCGTCGGCCCCGCACCCGGCCAGCGCGGCGGAGAACAGGCCGAGACCGGCGAGGGCGGTGGCCTGAAGTGCTCGACGACGGCTCATGTGATCCGGAACCCGCCCGCGGGGTCGTCTGTTCCCGTTGGTCCCGGCGAACCCCGCGGCTCACGCCCGACTCACCCCGGGAGGCGGTACCGGAACAACAGCATCCCGTCGGTGTCGAGGGCCTGGGGCAGGAGACGGCCACCGCCCTCCCACGGCTCCCACGGTTCCGGCGGTGGGAGGGGGACGAGCTCGGGGTGGGCCGCCCGCAGGGCCTCGTCGACGCCCGGACCCTCGGCCCTGGTCAGCGTGCAGACGCTGTAGACGAGCACGCCGCCCGGGCGCAGCAGACCGACCGCCGCACGGCAGAGGGCGACCTGGAGCCGGGCGAGTCGCTCCGGGGCCTCCGGATCCAGGTTCCAGCGGGCGTCCGGTCGGCGGCGGAGCGTCCCGATGCCGGAACAGGGCGCGTCGACCAGCACCCGGTCGGCGATCCCGGGCCGCAGCGCGGGCGTGGTGCCGTCGGTCACGAGGGGCAGGACGCCGTCCGTCCCCAGGCGACGGCGGTTGCGCTCGATCAGTCCGACCCGGCCGGGCCGGAGGTCGGCGGCGACCACTACGGCCCCGCCGCCGGCGAGGCCGGTCGCTTTGCCCCCGGGGGCGGCGCAGAGGTCGACCACCAGATCACCGGCGCCGGCGTCGACCGCGGCGACCACCAGCTGTGAGCCGAGATCCTGGACGTAGCCGTCGGCGCGTTCGGTGACAGCCGGGGGAAGGTTCATCGTCTCGAACGCCGCGAGCGCAACCTCGGGCCCGAGGTCGTCCGAGAGCCGACGCACGAGCCAGTCGGGCTGGCTCAGCCAGACACCGTCCGTGGGCCAGTCCCGTGGCGCGTCCGCGACGCGACGCAGCACCGCGTTCACGAGGCCCCGGGCCCGGCGAGGGGCGATCTCGACGGCCTCGGACACTGCGGCGTGCGGGGGCACGTCCAGGAACGCCAGCTCGTAGGCACCGAGCCGCAGCACCGCCCGGACGTCGGGGTCGAGGCGCGGGTCGGCGAGGAAGCGGTCGACCAGCCAGTCGCAGGCCCGCCGCATGCGGGTTGCGCCGTACACGAGCTCGGTCACCCGGGTGCGGTCCCGTGGGTCGAGCTCCGACCGGGCCAGGAGCTTCGGCAGCAGCAGGTTCGCGTAGGCGGCGTCGCGGTCGATGCGCAGCAGGGCCTCGGCCGCCAGCACCCGGACAGGATCCTTCGCCCCGCTGCTCCTCCGCCGGGGGGCGCTCACCCGCCCAACCGCTCGTCGGGCGCCGGGCGTGCGCCGTTGCGCCACGCCGCGGCCGGCTGCCGGCCCTTGCCCTCGGGCTGGACCTCGACGAGCTCGATCGCGCCGTCCCCCGCGCCCACCACGAGCCCGTCGATCCCACCGGGCACGGGCCCGGCGGGCGCGAGCCGGGCCGACCAGATCTTGAGGCGCTTGCCGCGGAAGGTGGTCCAGGCGCCGCCGATGCGCACGAGCCGGTGCAGTTCCACGGCCGGACGGCGCCAGTCGATGGCGAGCTCGGCCGGGTCGATCTTCTCGGCGTAGGTGACCTCGCCCACCTGCGTCTCCGGCGTCCCGAGCCCCTCGGCGAGCGTCGACAGCAGGAGGTCGGTGCCGAGGGCGGTCAGCTCCCGACGGAGCTCCTCGGCCGTGACGTCGGGGCCGATCGGCGTGGTCACGCGGCGGTACACGCCACCGGTGTCGAGTCCCTCCTCCACGGCCATCACGCACACGCCCGTCTCGGTGTCGCCGGCGAGGACGGCCCGCTCGACGGGCGCCGCGCCGCGCCACCGCGGCAGCAGCGAGAAGTGCAGGTTGATCATCGGCACCTCGGCCAGGACGTGGGGCCGGATGATGCGACCGAAGGCCACGACCACGCCGAGGTCGGTGCCGACGTCGAGCACGTCGTCGACGCGGTCCGAGACCGGGATCCCCAGCTCGAGCGCCGCCGCCTTCACCGGGCTGGCCACCATGGCACCGCCGCGCCCGCGGCGGGTGTCGGCCCGGCTCACCACGAGCGGGATCTCGTACCCGGCGGCGTGCAGCGCCTCCAGAGGAGGAACTGCGGCAGCGGGGGTGCCGAGGTAGACGAGCCGTCGGGGGTGACGGGGCGCGGGCTTCACCGGCGGGTCACGAGAGGCGCAGGCCGAGCTTGCCGCCGGTGTCCCCGACGACCTCCTTGGCGACCTGCCGACCGGCGAGCTGGCGAAGGGCCTTCTTCGCCTCCCGCCGCTGCTCGTCGGTGAGGTGCTCCACCAGCAGCACGCCGTCGAGGTGGTCGAGCTCGTGCTGGTACAAGCGGGACTCGAGCTCGTCGGCCTCGATCTGCACCTCGTTGCCGTCGAGGTCGAGCCCGACGATGAGAATCTCCTTGGGCCGCACGATCTCCCAGTGGAGGCCGGGCACGGACAGGCACCCCTCCTCGTAGACCCACTCCCCCGAGGATTCGCGGATCTCCGGGTTGATCATCACCGACGGCCCCTCGCCGTAGTCGTAGACGAAGAACCGGCGCTGGATCCCCACCTGCGGTGCTGCGAGCCCGAGACCCGGCGCCTCGTACATGGTCTCCAGCATGTCCTCGACGATGCGGGCGAGGCGTCCGTCGATCGCCTCGACGGGCTTGGCGACCTGCTTGAGGACGGGGTCGCCGATGATCCGGATGGAGTGGGGCGCCATGGCCCCAAGGGTACCTGCGCTCCCCGAGCGGCCCGCTACCGTCTGCGCCATGGCCCACCCCCCCGTACGTCGTCCGTGAGCGGCGAGCAGTACTTCGCCTCGACGCCACGATCCGCCCGGGTGGACCGGACCGTGCCCCTCACGCTCCCGGACCTGCACCTCGAGCTGCGCACCGACCGCGGCGTCTTCTCGGGCGAGCGGATCGACCCCGGCACGCGGGTCCTGCTGCTCGAGGCGCCGTCCCCTGCACCCACGGTCCAGGCGGCGCTCGACCTGGGCTGCGGTTACGGGCCGATCGCGCTGACCCTCGCCCACCGCGCACCGGCCGCCACCGTCTGGGCGGTCGATGTGAACGAACGGGCCCGGGAGCTCTGCGCCACCAACGCCGCCGCCGCCGGCCTCGCCGACCGGATCGTCGTGGCCGCCCCGGACGACGTCGACCCTGCGGTGCGGTTCGACCTGATCTGGTCGAACCCGCCGGTCCGCATCGGGAAGCCCGCGCTGCACGACCTGCTCGACCGGTGGCTGGCGCGGCTCACGCCGGAGGGGAAGGCGGTGCTGGTGGTGCAGAAGCACCTCGGTGCCGACAGCCTGGCCCGGCGCCTCACCGACGAGGGCTGGACGGTGCGGCGCCTCGCCAGCAGGCAGGCGTACCGCATCCTGGAGGTGACCCGATGACCCGCAACCTCGGACCCACGGACCTGAAGCGCCTGCACCGCGCCTGGCGCGACCGCACCCCACCGCGCCGAATCGCCGTCCTGCTCGAGTCCGTGGAGGGGCCCTTCAACGTCGGCGCCATCCTCCGCACCGCCGCTGCGCTCCGCGTGGACGACGTGTGGCTCGTCGGGCGCACCCCCGGACCGGAGAACCCGAAGGTGGGCAAGACCGCGCTGGGCACCGAGCGGTACGTGACCCTCCACCGGGCGGAGCGCACCGCCGAGGCGGTCCGGGCCGTCCGGACCGCGGGCTACGCCCTCGTGGGCCTGGAGCTCGCGGAGCCGGCATCGGCGCTGTTCGAGCTCGACCTCACCGGGCCGGTGTGCCTGGCCGTCGGGCACGAGGACCGCGGCCTGTCGAACGAGCTGCTCGAGGCCTGCGACCGGATCGGCTTCGTGCCCCAGCTCGGCAAGGTCGGCTCGCTCAACGTGGCGACCGCCGCCGGCATCGCCCTCTACGAGGTGCGCCGCCAGGGGTGGCAGGGGGGCTGACCGGCCCTCAGGCCGTCGGGGCGGGGGCGCGCTGCCCGAGGTCCTCGAGGATCCGGGCGGCCATGCGGTTGCCGTCGTGCACGGCGTAGTTGGTGCCGCGGTCCATCGGGTAGATCTGCGAGAAGTTGCAGAGCAGGACGCCGGGGCACGGGGTCTGGTGATCCGGCAGCTTCCGCTCGTAGCCGATGTCGACGATGTGCTGGGCGTCCCGGAACCGGAAGAGCCGATCCTCCACCACGCGGCTGCGGTCGAACTCCGGGAAGATCCGCTGCAGCTCGGCGTACCAGTGCTCCCGCAGCTCGGCCTCGTCGGCCGACATGTACCAGTGCTCGCGGGGCACGTAGTCGCCGATGTAGTACACGTGCTTCCCGCCGAAGCGCTCGGTGCCGATCAGCGCCGTCAGGCTCAGGAACACGACGAACGGGGAGTCCGGCGTGTTGATGTTGTGCCAGTAGTACGGCGTGATCTCCTGGTCCGTCGCGAAGACGTGGACCGCGGCGTCGAGGTAGTCGATGCTGCGCAGCTGCTCGAAGTAGGCCGGTTCGCGGCCCTCGTCAGCCGCGATGAGGCGGGCCGCCACGGAACTCGGCACGGTGGCGAGCACCCGGTCGAAGCGCTCCTCGGCACCGGCGACGCGCACGACGTTCTCCCCGGTGGCCTCGTCGTGGGTGATGGCGTCGACGGGCTGGGACATGCGGAACTCGACACCGTTCGCCGTACACCGGGACACGAGGGTGTCGACCAGGCTCGCGAACCCGCCGTCGAAGTACCCGAGCCGTTCGCCGGCCTCGCCCCGCTCGCGCGTCTCGACCCGCTGCTTCACGCGGCCCCACAGCCAGGACATCGTGACCTTGTCGTAGTAGCGGTCGAACTTCCCGCGGAGCAGGGGCTCCCAGATGACGTCGGTGACCTGCCGGCCGGCGTACTTCCGCAGCCAGTCGAGGGCGGTGATCGTGGTGAGCTTCTGCCAGTTCGTGATCTTCTGGGCGTAGAGGACCGTGACCCCCGCCCGGATCCGGTTGTGGAACCGGAGGGGCTTGAACTTGAGCAGGTCCATCGGCGTCATCATCGGGTAGAGGACGTCGCCGTAGTACGTGGACACCGAGGACTTGTGGAAGGTCAGCGTGTCGCGGATGCCGAGCTCCTCGGCGAGCCCGAGGATGTGCTCGTCGGTCTTGTAGAGGAAGTGGTAGGCCTTCTCGACGGGCTGGCCGAGCATGGTGAAGCCCGACGCGAGGCCGCCGATGTCGGGGGACGCCTCGAACACGGTGACCGCCACGCCGGCCTCGGAGAGCCGGTAGGCGGCGGTGAGGCCGGTGAACCCGGCGCCGATGATCGCGACCCGAGCGGTGCCTGGGGATGCCTCGGGGCTCATGCCGCCAGCTCCGTGGCCCGGAACGAGATCCGGGAGTTCAGCAGGTACTGCACGGCGAACACGATCGGCAGCGAGGCGAGCTTGGCGAGGTCGGCGTTGAGACCCGCCGCTCCGTGGACCACTTCGATCACGACCGCGCCGACCAGGAAACCGACCGCGGCGACCGCGGCGAACGACAGGAAGCGGGCGAACAGGCGGTCGGTGGTCCGGAAGTTGAAGAAGGCGTTGAGCAGGAAGCTCCACACCACCGATGTGGGCACCGAGACGGCGTGTGCAGCGATGGGCCCGAAGTCGGCCACGTGGTGCATCACGAGGAAGAGCCCGAGGTCGATCGCCGCCGCCGACCCACCGATCAACAGGTACTTGATGAGGTGGTGGTAGCGCTCCCAGGTCAACGCCAGCGCACCCGGCGCCCGACCTGGTGCGAGCTGCACCGCGCCGTTCTCCGCCACCGTGACTCCTCGTCGTTCCCGCCGTCTGTGTGGACGAGCCGAGTATCGCCGGGCTCGCGAGCCGTCACAATGGACTCCTGGCCCATTTCCGTGAACATTCCACAAGGAATCGCGCGCTGCGTAGTCTCAGGGTGTGGCGATGCATGCAGGAGGCGACCCGCACAACGCTTTTCCGCCGGGGTTCTTCTCCCGGGTGGACCCGACCCCCGACGCCGACTTCTACGGTCCGCCGCGGTTCGTGACCCACATCGACGACGGTGCGATCGAGGCGGTCGGGTCGCTGTACGAGGAGCTCGAGGTCCATCGGGCGGGCGCCGTCCTCGACCTCATGGGCTCGTGGGTCTCGCACTTCCGAACACCGCCGGAGCACCTCACCGTGCTCGGCATGAACGAGCGCGAGCTCGCCGCCAACCCCGTGGCGGCCGATTCGGTGGTCCACGACCTCAACGCCGACCACCGGCTCCCCTTCGGGGACGCGGCCTTCGGCGCGGTCGTCTGCTGCGTGTCGGTCGACTACCTGGTGCGGCCGCTCGACGTGTTCGGCGAGGTGGCCCGGGTCCTGCGTCCGGGTGGCGTCTTCGCCTGCACCTTCTCGAACCGGTGCTTCCCCACCAAGGCCGTCGCCGGGTGGCTCCGGGCCGACGACCACGGACGGTGCCACATCGTCGCGGAGTACTTCCGACGCTCCGGCGGCTGGGGTGAACCGGAGGTGGAGCGCCGCCCTTCCCACGGCATCGACCCGCTCTACGCCGTCTGGGCGCGTCGCACGGCTTGAGGGGCCCCGACCGGCGGGGGCGATGCCGGCGTCAGATGCGGAGCGGATCGACCTCGACGCGGAGGCGTCCCGGGGGACGGTTCACGCCGGCCAGCGCGTCGGCGAGTGTGACCGCGTCAGGCGCTCGCAGCAGCCAGCTCCCGTCCACCGGACCCCGGACCTCCACCCCGAGCGGGGAACCGAGCCGTTGCACCCAGGTCTCGGCGGCGGCGCCCGAGACCACAGCCTCGGACGACACGGGTGGACGTCGGAGCAGGCGCCGGCGGGCGAGCTCGGGTTCCTCGAGCCGGGCGGGGTCGGCGTGCCGGACCGCGTCGAGCACGGGATGCCGCGGGAGCCGCGTCTGGACGACGAGCCGTCCCCCCTGGGAACGGGGCCCGAGCAGGCGGGCGGCGCGCACCAGCAGCGTCATCGTCTGCTCGCCGGCCCGGTACCGGGGAGCGAGCAGCTCCTGGTCGATGTCGAGGAACACCACCACCCGCGCCGACGGCACCCGGTGCAACACGGCCTCCGTACCGACGTAGAGGTCCGCTGGCGGGATCCGTTCGGTTGCTGCGGTGACCTCCACGACAGGGCGCAACGCCAACGCCTCGAGCTCCTCGCGCACCCTGGCCACACCGGCGCGGAGGTTCCTCAGCAGTGTCCCGCCGCACGAGGCGCAGACCACGGGCCGGCGACGCCCGCAGGTACCGCAGGCGAGCACGCCGGTCTCCGGTTGGGTGAGCAGCCCGCCGCAGTCCTCGCAGCGCGCCAGCTCACCGCACGCCGCGCAGGCGGACATCCGGGAACGGCCGGTCCGGTTGAGCACGCACACCACCGGTCCCTCGCCCCGCAGGATCGGCGTGAGTTGCTCCGCCAACAGGCCCGACCGGACGGGATCGTCCCGTCGGCGGTCGATGGTGACGAGCACCGGCCAGCCGGAGCGCTCGACGGACCGGGACGGCACCGTCGCAGGACGCCACGCGAGCGCCTCGAGGCTGGGGGCCGCTGCAGTGAGCACGCACGGTACGCCGGCGCGCCGCGCCCGCTCGATGGCCACGTCGCGCGCGTGCCAGGTGGGCGCCCGCTCCTCCTGGTAGCTCTCGTCCCCCTCGTCGAGCACGACCACGGCGGCGAGGTCCGCCACGGGGGCGAACGCCGCCGCACGCGACCCGACCACCGTGGTCCCCGCTGCGCCCGCCGCCCAGTCCCGGGGGTGCAGCGCGGCGGGGACGCCGGCACGCCGGAGTCGGACGGCGATGTCCCGAGCGGCATCGAGGCCGGGAGCGAGGATCAGGGCGTTGCCGCGGCGGCACGCAGCGAGCACGACCGGCAGAAGATCCTCCCCCGGTGGGATGCGCACGACCCCGCCACCGACCACGAGCACGTCGTCCACCGGCGCCGGCGGCCCGATCGGCACGGGGGCGACGGCGGTCGACACCACGGGCAGTCGGGTGACCGCCGTGTCGGGCGATGCCGTGGTGAGGAAGGTGGCGAGCCTGCCGTACCAACGCCACGCCGCCCACCGCGCCAGCTCGATGAGATCCTCCGTCGGTCCGAGCCCGCGGACCTTGGCGAGCGGGACGAGGCGGACGCCGGGAGGCGGGGTCACGCCGACCTCCATCACCCACCCGCCGACCCGCCGACCGTGGAGCGGGATGCGGACCATGGTGCCGGGGCGCAGGAGATCGGCGCGCCCGTCCGTCGTCCAGTCCGGCGGGACGAGGTAGTCGAACGTCTTGTCGATGGCCGCCTCGTCCGGGAGCACCCGGACGACGAGCGGGTGCGGAGGGGAGCCGTCCACCTGCCCGCCCTCCGGCCGCGCGCCCGGGATCAGAGACCGAGCAGGCCCTTGAGCTCCGCGACGCGGTCGGTGCGCTCCCAGGTGAAGAAGCCGCCGTCCGAGCCGGTCCGGCCGAAGTGCCCGTAGGCGGCGGTGGGCCGGTAGATCGGGCGGCGCAGGTCGAGGTCGCGCAGGATGGCGGCGGGACGCAGGTCGAAGACCTGCTTCACGGCCTCCTCGAGACGGGCGTGGTCCACCCGCTCGGTGCCGAAGGTCTCGACGAGCACGGACACCGGCCGGGCCATGCCGATGGCGTACGCAACCTGGACCTCGCACCGGGCGGCGGCACCCGAGGCCACGACGTTCTTCGCGACCCAGCGGGCGGCGTAGGCGGCCGAGCGGTCGACCTTCGAGGGGTCCTTGCCCGAGAACGCGCCGCCGCCGTGCCGGGCGGCGCCGCCGTAGGTGTCGACGATGATCTTGCGCCCGGT
>JBEIGA010000025.1:0-22584 GCA_040382135.1 Acidimicrobiales bacterium | reverse complement strand
CGCACTCGACGGGATCGTTGCTCGCCGGGTCGCTCGGGGCGTGGAGGCCGCCGGCGGTCCACTCCTCGTAGGTGGCGATGGTGTCGACGATGCACTGACGGGTGAGGTCGGTGCCGCAGTCCTTCGCGGCCTGGGCCCAGAGCAGGAACGCCGAGGTCGCCTGCATGCCGAGCAGCGAGATGCCACCGCCTGCACCCGTGACCGTGTCGATGTAGTCCTGGGTCGCCTTGTTGGCGTCCGCCTCCTCGAACGGGATGAACACCATCTTGATGTACGACCCGTCCATGGCACCGTCCGCGTTCGCGTTGGCGCAGTTCTCGTCGTAGTAGTTCGCCTCGAGCGCCGTGATCAGCTCGAGCTCGTTCACCGCCGCGGCCTGCATGAAGGCCTGGTAGTTCGGCAGGCACGAGCCGGAGAAGTACACGGCCTGCGTCCCGGCGTCCTTCAGCTGGAGCACGAACGGGGTCCAGTCGTCCTCACCGGCGATGGCGTACTCGAGCGAAGGGCCGAACTCCCAGCCCTCGGTCGGGTAGGCGATCAGCACCTTGTCCTTGGTCTCGATCGTGGCCGAGAAGTTGCCGTAGAGCGTGCCCGCGTTGGTGACCTCCTCGGGGAACAACTCGGCGACCATGGCCGCGACGCCGGTGTGGTACTTGTCCGCCGGGTTCGGGACGGGCTGGATCATGCCGGGCCCGTGGGCGAAGGCCGCGCTCACCGAGTACGCGGGCACCGTGGCCAGATCGCACCCGAGACGGATCTCCTCCTGGCTGGCGTCGAGGGCGAAGCCCTGACCCACCAGCATGAAGATCTCGTCCTCGCACGCCTGGGTCATCGCGGTGTTCACGGCGAGGATCGCGGCGTCGTAGTTGTTGACCTCGATCATCCGGCCGTTGATGCCGCCGAGCTCGTTGCACTTGGCGGCGAACGCCTCGACGGCCTCGCCGATCTCGGCGTTGAGGCCGGGGCTGGCCGCGTAGCCGCGGTCGTCGCCGGTGCCGATCAGGATCGTGTCCTCGGTGATCCCGACATCGCTGGCGGTGTTGCCCGTGGCGTCGCCGGGACCGCAGGGCCAGGCCAGGTCACCGAAGGTCTCGCCCTCGGCTTCCGGGGCCGCCGTGGTCTCCGTGGTCTCACCGTCGCCACCGCCACCCTCGGCGACCGTCGTCTCCGTGGCCGCCTCGGTGGTCTCGGTGGTCGCCTCCTCGTCCTCGCGATCGCCGCCGCAGGCGGCGGCCACGAGCCCGAAGGCCAGCAGGACCGCCGTGAACCTCATCCGTGTCCTCATGTCACCCCTTCTCATTTGTGCATCCCTCCGGAGACGGACAGGTCGTCGCCTGTGACGAACGACGCGGCATCGGAGGCCAAGTAGAGCACCGGACCCACGATCTCCGACGGATCCGCGACGCGCTTCTGCAGCGTGCCTCCCGCGACGAGGTCCAGGTAGCCGGGCTGGGTCTTCGCCCCGCCGGCCATCATCTCGGACATGAACGGTCCGGGTGACAGGAGGTTGACCCGCACCTTCCAGGGTGCGAACTCCATCGCCATGCTCTTCGTGAGGTTCAGCAACCCGGCCTTGGAGGCGCCGTAGGCGCAGATGTTCGCCCCGCCCGAGTAGGCCGCCATGGTGCCGATGTTGATGATCGAGCCGCCGCCGCCGTCGCGCATGACCGGGGCGACGAGCTGCGACGTGCGCAGCGGTCCCTCGAGGTTCACGGCGAAGACCTTCCGCCAGAACTCGAGGGTCATCTCCGAAGGGGTGACCCGCGCCGGGTTGATGCCGGCGTTGTTGACCAACACGTCGATGCGGCCGAACCGGGCGACGACCCCGTCCACGAATGCGGGGATCTCGTCCCAGTTCCCGACGTGGCAGGCGAGGCCGAGCGTCTCCGCTCCGGTCGCCTCGGCGATCTCGGTCGCGACCTGGTCGCAGAGGTCCTGCTTCCGGCTCGAGACGACGCCCTTGGCACCGGCCTCGGCCAGCCCCTGCGCCATGGCCCGACCGATGCCCTTGGTGGAACCGGTCACGATGGCCACCCGGCCCGAGAGGTCGAACAGTTCCCTACTCACCCTGCCACTCCGAAGGTTCTCCGCTGCGTGCTGCGAAACACGTTACTCTCTTCGGGATCGTCGTGCTCGGAGGGTCGCAATGGAACACCTCGTCGGACAGCTGCTCCCCCAGGACGAGCTCTTCTGCCACCAGGTCACCGAGACCTTCGCCAACGCCGGCACCAGCGACCCGGCGTGGACCGAGAAGGTCTGCGCCATGGCCGCCGCAAGGGACGGCAGCATCCAACTCGGCTTCGGGCTCGGGAAGTACGTCAACCGCAACGTCATGGACGCGTACGCCGGCGTGTCCCGGGGCGTGGAGCAGGTGACCGTGCGGGCGAGTCGGCGCCTGGCACCCGAGCCGGAGCTCACCGTCCTCGGCCCGATCCGGTACGAGGTCGTGGAGCCGTTGCGGACGGTCCGCTTCGTCCTCGAGCCGAACGACGTCCAGCCCATCGCCTTCGACTGGACGTTCGAGGGCGTGCTGCCCGCGCGGGTCGAGGACCGCACCCACATCCGCACCGGTTACCGGGTCTCCGCCGACCTCGTCCGCTTCCACCAGATCGGGGTGTGCTCGGGCTGGGTCGAGATCGCCGGGGAACGGACCGACCTCGACCCGGACCGCTGGGTCTCGACCCGCGACCATTCCTGGGGAGTGCGCTACGGGGTCGGCGCCGAGCCGACCGATGGGGAACCCCGGCAGCACACCCCGGACAGCACGTACCACTTCGCCTGGTCGCCGATCCTGCTCGAGCGACGGGACGGCTCCCGCTACGGGATCTTCCTCAACTTCGGCCACAGCACCGGCCCCGGCTACGAGCACCGCGTCACGATGGGGGGTGTCGAGCATCCCGACGGACGCTTCGAGCGCATCGACCGGATCCAGCCGGAGCTCCGGTACGACCCGGCCAACCGGCGCTTGCTGGGTGGCGCCGTCCACCTCACCATGACCGACGGCTCGGTCCGACGGCTCGACGTGGAGCCGGTCTCCGACACCGGCTTCCACCTCGGCACCGGCCTGTACTTCGGCTTCGACGGGAACCACCACGGCGAGTGGCGGGGTGAGCTGCACACGGACGGCGAGTGGATCCCCGACTGCAGTGACCCCGCCACCGCCCGGCGGGTGCACCAGATCCGCGACACGGTCGTCCGGGTCGCGGACCCGGTCGGCGGCGGCGTGGGCTTCGGGAACTGGCAGCCGATGATCACGGGCGGGTTCCCCGACCTCGGGCTCGACGCGGCGTCGTCGTTCGCCTGAGCGGCACGCCCGAACGACTGCGACGGTCGGGCTACCCTCGGCCGGGAGGAGGCCGCAACCGATGGCGAAGCAGACCACCGACACCGTTGCCGTGGACACGGCCACCGACACCGACACCGACACCGAGGACCCCCGCCTGCAGCGCCTCCTGTCCGCGGCGCGACGCTCGGCCGGCAAGGGCTACGAGGCGGTCTCGATGCGCGAGCTCGCCGCCGAGACCCGGATGTCGCTGTCCACCATCTACGAGCTGGTCGGCTCCAAGGACGAGCTGATCGCCATGGCCCACGCCGGCGGCATGGAGCACCTCCGTCAGGAGCTGACCCGCCGTCCGCCCCAGGGACGCACACCCGAGGCCCGCGTCCGGACGGCGCTGCGGCGTCTGGCCGACAGCCTCGAGCACGACGAGGTCCGCACCCGCGCCCTCATGCGGGCGCTCTACTCGCCCGAGCCGAGGATCCGCACGAGCATCGAGTCCGTCGGGGGCTCCTTCGGCGCGATCATCGACGCCGCCATCGGCGACGCCGACGTCCCCGACCGCGACGACGTGGTCGAGGTGCTCGGCCACGTCGTCAACAGCGTCATCGTCTCGTGGCTCAACGGCCGACTCGACGCCGACGGGGTGCGCCGCAAGCTGGACCGCGCCGTCCACACCCTGCTCGGCCGGGGCTGAGCCCCGGCCGCCGGGCTTCAGCGCAGCAACTGCACGACCTCGACGAGGTGGCCCTCGTTGTCCTTCACGAAGCCGACCCGGACACCGTGCTCCGGCATGTCCTTGGGCTCGGACACCACGCTGCCACCGGCGGCGACCGTGCGGCTGAACACGCCGTCGATGTCGTCGGTCATGAACCCGAGGATCACCTCGTCGTCGCGGGGTGCCTCGAGGTCGGTGAAGGTGAGCAGCACGAACTGGGCCCCGCCCTCACGGGTGGGCACGTACATGATCTCGTGGATGCCGCGGCCGCCGATGTCGGCGGTGACGCGGGCGAGCTCGGTGATGCCGAACACCGACGTGTAGAAGGCGTGAGCCGCCTCGAGGTCGGCGACGACGAGCTTGGTGAAGGCGAAGTGGTCGGACACGGGTCCCTCCGGTGGGTCAGATGAGCGTCGCCACCTCGGCGAGCTCCTCGGCGTCGAGCCGCCAGGCGATGGCCTCGGCGTTGGCCGCCACCTGCTCGGGCTTGGTGGCGCCGACGAGCACGCAGCCGGTCTCGGGCTGGGACGCCACCCAGCCGAGGGCGAGCTCGGTCAACGAGCGGCCCCGCGCCTCGGCGAACGCCGTGAGCGCCTCGACCTTGTCCCAGTTGGCGTCGGTGGCGACGTTGGCGAAGAACGGCATGGCCGCGAACCGGGTGCCCTCGGGCGCGTCCTCCCCGCGGCGGTACTTGCCGGTGAGCAGGCCGGAGGCGAGCGGGAAGTAGGAGACCAGGCCGAGCCCGTAGCGACGGGCGGCGGGGACGACCTCGGTCTCGACGGCCCGGTTGAGCAGGCTCCACTCCATCTGGGTCGCCACGAAGCGCTCGAGGCCGCGCTCGGCCGCGGTGTGGTCGGCCTCGGCGAGCTGCCATCCGGCCACGTTCGACGAGCCCAGGTAGCGGACCTTGCCCTGCTGCACCAGCGTGGTCAGCGCGGCGAGGGTCTCCTCGATCGGGACGGTGCGGTCCACGTAGTGCTGGTAGTAGAGGTCGATGTGGTCGGTGCCGAGGCGGCGCAGCGAGCGCTCGCAGGCCTTGATGATCTCGGTGCGGGACCCGCCCACGTTCGCCCGGCCGAACTTGGTGGCGATGACGACGTCGTCGCGTCGGCCCGCCTCCGCGAGCGCGGCGCCGAGGAACTCCTCGGACTTGCCGCCGCCGTACATCTCGGCCGTGTCGAACATGGTGATCCCGGCGTCGAGCGCGGCGTGGACGACGAGCTTGGTCTCGTCGGGTCCGATGCGCATGCCGAAGTTGTTGCAGCCGAGGCCGAGCACCGACGTGCCCAGGCCCGATCGTCCGACCTTGCGGATCTCCATCAGGTCCTCCCCTTCGTCGGCTGCCGGTCTAGCAGGCGGCCGGGAGCGGGTCCCCGGTTCGGGCGTAGCACTCGGCCATGTTCCCGCCCATGAACGCCGCGCGCAGGTCGGCGTCGAGCGCGTCGAGCTCGGGGCGGTAGAGGTCGACGGGTTCGGCGTTGCCCTCGAGGTGGGGGTAGTCCGACGAGAACACCACCATCTCGGGAAGCGCCCGCAGGACGTCGAGCGCGTCGGTGTCGCCGAAGCCCGGCAGCGGCGTGGTCCGGAGGTTCCGGCGCAGCATCTCCCCGCCGGTCACCGGCCAGGGCCAGTCGCCCATGATCGGCGAGTCGGCCGACTGCCGGGTGAGCGTGTCGACGAAGGGCGGGAGCCAGTTGACCCGCATCTCCTCGAGCAGGACGGTCAACTCGGGGAACTTGGCGAAGACGCCGCCGTAGAGCATCGAGGCGATCAGGTTCTGGGCGCCCATGGCGCGCTGGGTGTTGGCGAGACGGCCGAGCACGCCGGCGGGCGCGCCGCCGGGCAGATCCCAGCCGACGTCGCCCCACGCGCCGAAACCGGCAGAGGTGTTGCCGACGTGGATGACCGCCACCATCCCGTTGCGGACCGCGGCCGCCCACAACCGGTCCCAGACCGGGTGACCGGGGGCGATCCCCCCGGCGGGCTGCCCCTGCTCGGTGGCGAGGAAGAAGGCCCGCGCGCCCAGGCCCCGACAACGCTCCAGCTCGGCGACGGCGGCATCGGGCGAGGACCAGTCGAGCACCGCAACGCTGTGCAGGCGGCCCGCCCCGGACGCGAGCTGCTCGGCCAGGAAGTCGTTGCAGCGCCGCACGGCGGAGGGCCGGTCCTCCGCCGGCACGAACGGCAGCATCTGCCAGTAGCCGCCCGGGTTGACGAGGCAGTGGTCGATCCCGATGCGGTCCATCCACGCGACCCGCTCGTCCGAGCCGGAGTGGTGCTTCGGGTGGAGCATCACCGGCCCGCCTCGTGCCTTCGCGGCCTGCACGAGCCCGGGCAGCAGGTCCGCCGGCGCCGGCCTGCGGTCGGGCGGCAGGCTCGCCAGCAGGTCGCCGGCGACCGCGAAGGCGAGCAGGTCGATGCCCGTGGGCAGGCGGTCCAGCCATGGCCCCAGCGGGTGCTCCCCCGGGGCCGTCTGGCCGAGCTCCCAGTGCGAATCGACGTCGACGATCATCCGTTCCCCCGTGGTCGACCACCCGAGGAACAGGTTACTCGGTCGGCTCCCACCCACCCGCGAGGTAGCGTCCGGCGGTCGTCGTGAGGGGGTCGGTGCGTGCAGGCGATCGTCGTCGAGGAGGCCGGGGGGCCGGAAGCGCTGCGGCTGGTGGAGCAGCCGGACCCATGGCCGGGGCCCGGCGAGGTCCGGGCGAGGGTCGCCTACGCCGGCGTGAACTTCGCCGACGTCGTCATGCGGTCGGGAGGAGCGATGACGCCGTTCCCGATCGTCCCCGGCGTCGAGGGGTCCGGCGTGATCGACGCCGTGGGCCCCGAGGTGACCGGCCTCGCCGTGGGCGACCGCATCGCCTGGGCACCGGTCAAGCAGGCCTCCTCCATCGGGTCCTACGCCGAGCTCGCCGTCGTGGGGACCCAGCAGGCCCTCCCCCTGCCCGCGGACGTGTCCCTGCTCGACGCCGCCACCCTCACGCTCCAGGGGCTCACCGCCCACTACCTCGCCACCGAGAAGGTGCCCCTCGGCCCGGGCGTCACCGTTCTCGTCCACGCCGCCGCCGGGGGGACCGGCCGGCTCGTCGTCCGCTTCGCGAAGCACCTCGGTGCCACGGTCCTCGCCACGGTCTCCACCGAGGCGAAGGCCGCGGTCGCCCGAGCGGCGGGCGCCGACCACGTGATCCGCTACGACGAGACCGACTTCGCCAAGGAGGCCCGCCGCCTCACCGACGGCCGCGGCGTCGACTACATCGTCGACGGCGTGGTGGGCACGACCTTCCGCGGCGACCTGCGCTGCCTCGCCGACAACGGCCACGTCTGCGTCTTCGGCCGCGCCGCAGGGCTCTCGGACCCGTTCAACCCCATGGAGCTGTTCCCGCGGTCCCTCACCGTGTCCGGTGGTTCCATGACCAGCTACCTGCGCACCCGGGAGGAGGTCCTCCGCAAGGCCGACGAGCTCTGGCAGGGCCTCCGCGAGGGCTGGCTGGACCCGGACCGGCACAGCGTCCGGCCCCTCGCCGACGCCGCCACCGCCCACGAGCTGCTCGAGGGCCGCGCCACCACCGGCAAGCTCGTGCTCGAGGTCGGCGGCGACTGACCCGTGCACCCACCGACCGCCCCACGAACCAGGAGTCCCCACCCATGAGCTCGATGATCCGCATCGACGGCAAGGTCGCCATCGTCACCGGCGCGGGCCGCGGCCAGGGCGCCGCGACAGCGCGGTTGTTCACCGAGGCCGGCGCCGCCGTCTACGCCACCGAGGTCGACCGCGAGGTCGGCGAGGCCGCGGCGGCCGAGGCCGGCGCCACCTTCGTGCACCACGACGTGACCGATCCGGCGAGCTGGGCCGCCGTGGTCGCGCAGGCCATGGCCGACCACGGTCGGATCGACGCCCTCGTCAACAACGCGGGGATCATCGTCTGGGCGAACATGGAGGGCACCACGCCGGAGATCTGGCAGTCCGTGGTGGCCGTGAACCAGACCGGCCCGCTGCTCGGCATGCAGGCCGTCGCCCCGATCATGAAGGCCCAGGGCAGCGGCTCGATCGTCAACATCTCGTCGGTGGGCGGCATGGGTGGCTCGAGCCCGTGCTTCGCCTACGGCGCCACGAAGTGGGCGCTCCGGGGCATGACCCGGGGCGCAGCCCAGGAACTGGGGCCGCACGGCATCAGGGTCAACGCCGTGCTGCCGGGCACGATCGAGAGCCGCATGATCGAGAACATGAACAAGGACGCGGCGGCGGGTGCCATCCCCCTGCGCCGCATCGCCCAGCCCGAGGAGGTCGCCCGCCTGTCGCTGTGGCTGGTCTCCGACGAGAGCTCCTACGTCAGCGGCGCCGACCACCTGATCGACGGCGGCATGAAGGCCTGACGCCCGGTCCGGCCGGCACCCGGGAGGCGGCGGTCAGCGGCCGGGGACCGTGCCGCCGTCCACCGTGTACAGCTGCCCGGTGATCCAGGATCCCTGATCGCTGCACAGGTAGACGACCATGTTGGCGATGTCCTCACCGGTACCCGCCCGGCCGAGGGGGATCTGCCTGGCGATCATGGCGTCCCACCGATCGCCGCGGCCGACGTCGTCCATCCGGTAGGTGTCGATGATGCCGGGGCAGACGGCGTTGACGCGGATGCCGTGCGGCCCCACCTCCGACGCCATGGCGCAGGTGAGGGCGTGGATGCCCGCCTTCGAGGCGGCGTAGGCGGCCGTGCGGGCGGCCATCATCTTCCCACCGATCGACGAGATGTTGACGATGCTGCCGCCCTCGCCACGCTCGATCATGGCCCGGCCGAACGCCCGGCTCATCAGGAACGTGCCGTGCAGGTTCACGTCGATCACGTGGCGCCACACGTCGACGTCGAGGTCGACGACCGGGACCCGATCCTCGCCCCGCGCCGCGCCGGCGTTGTTGACCACGATGTCCACGCGCCCGAGCTCGGCGACGGTCCGGTCGACGAGCCCGTCGACCGCAGAGGCGTCGGCGACGTCGCTCACCAGCGGGACCGCCCGCCGGCCGAGCGCCCGCACCTCGTCGGCCACCGACTCGATGTCCCGCCAGCCCGCGGCCTTCTCGTCGTCGGGGTACCGCTCCGGCGGCCGCCCGGTCCCGGTGAGCACCACGTCGCAGCCGGCACGGGCCAGTTCGACCGCGATCGGTCGTCCGATCGAGCGCATCCGACCCGCCCCGGTCACCACGGCGACCTTGCCCTCGAGCCCGGTGATCTGCATACGTCCCCCTTCTCGGCGTTCGGATGCGCACCCTACGGGACCGCTGCTCGGCGCCGTGCTGCTCGCCGCCCCCGACGGCCCACCACCACCAGCCCGCGTTCTGTGAGGTGGAACGCGTGGTAATCCTGGAATCCACCTCACAGAACGCGGTGGGCCAGGATGTCGGGCATGGACACCACGGCGATCCACCGGTTCCAGATGCACGGCCAGGACATCCCCTGGCTCCTCGACCAGTGGGCCACCCACAAGCCCGATCACCCCGCGCTCGTCTGGGCGCCCCGGGAGGGTGACGGCGCCCGCTGGAGCTGGGCGGAGCTCCGGCGCGACGTCCACCGGCTCGCCGCCGGGCTCGCCGCCCGGGGGATCGCCGTGGGCGACAAGGTGGTGATCCACTCGGAGAACTCGCCGGAGATGGTGCTGTCGTGGCTCGCCTGCGCCACCCTCGGCGCGGTGGGGGTCACCACCAACACCAAGTCCGTCGGTGCGGAGATGACCTACTTCGCCGAGCACACCGAGGCGGTCGCCGGCATCACCCAGCCCCAGTACGCGGCGATGCTCGCCGAGGCGGCGCCGGCGTTGCGCTGGATCGCGGTCACGCCCGACGACAGCGGCGAGGCCTCCACCGCCGACCTGTCCGGCCTCCCCCACGTGCCCTTCGCCGAGCTGTTCGCCGACGAGGCGGCGTGGACCCCGCGGGACCCGGACCCCCTGCTGCCGTTCGGGATCATGTTCACCTCGGGCACCACGAGCCGGCCGAAGGCGGTGGTCCACACCCACGCCAACGCCGTCTGGGCGAGCCGCATCGGGCCCCGGAACATCGATCTCGGCACCGACGACGTGTACCTGATCTACCCGCCGTTCTTCCACGTCAACGCGCAGAGCTGGAGCTTCTTCTCCGTCCTCGGCGTCGGCGCCACGGCGGTGCTGATGCCGAAGTGGTCGCAGTCCCGGTTCTGGCCGGTGATCGTCGAGCACGGCGTCACCCACGTGTCGGTCATGCCCTTCGCCATGGGCGCCCTGGGCAGCCCCGACAAGCCGAAGGAGCACACCCTGCGGGTCGGCGTGTTCGGGCTGATCATGCCGGACCTCGACCGCATGTTCGGGATCGACGTCTACGCCGCCTACGGCATGACCGAGACGGTCACCCACGCCATCACCGGCAAGCCCAGCGAGCGACTGCCCGTGCGGTCCATGGGCCACATCACCCCCGGGTACGAGATCGCCGTGGTCGACAAGGAGACCGGCGAGCTGTGCGCCGAGGGGCAGACCGGTGAGCTGTGGGTCCGGGGCACCCGAGGCATCCAGCTCTTCCTCGAGTACCACCGCAACGACGAGGCCAACGCGAAGGCCTTCCAGGACGGTTGGTTCAAGACCGGCGACATGGTGCAGATGGGACCGGGCGGCAACGTCTTCTACCAGGAGCGCGACAAGGACCTGCTCAAGGTCGGCGGCGAGAACGTGTCGGCCAAGCAGGTCGAGGACGTGGTGATGACCCACGCGGCAGTGCAGTCCGTGGCGGTCGTGGCCAAGCAGCACGACTTCCTGTCCGAGGTGCCCGTGGCGTTCGTGATCCTCCGCCCCGGCGACCACGACCGTGACGCCGTCGCAGCCGAGGTCGTCGAACGGTGCGGCACCCAGCTCGCCGGCTTCAAGGTGCCCCGCGCCGTCTACTTCGTGGACGCGTTCCCGCTCGGCACGCTCGACAAGATCCTCAAGAACAAGCTGCGTGAGATGGCCGACGAGCAGCCGCCGGTGGGCTGACGGTGTTCGACCGGGCGGAGCTGGCGGTCCGACGGGTCCGGCGCGCCCTGGACCGGGACGACCTGACCGCGCGGCTCCTCGGGCTCCCCGCCCACCCCGAACGCTCCGCCGATCCGGGCCTGCTGATCGTGCAGATCGACGGCCTCGCCCGTGAGCGGCTCGTCGCCGCCATCATCGCCGGCCAGGCCCCGTTCCTCCGGTCGCTCCTCGCGAGCGGCTCCTACGCCCTCACGCCGGTCTACACGGGCATGCCGTCGGTGACCCCGGCGGTGCAGGCGGAGCCCTTCTACGGCGTCACCGGCGCCGTGCCGGCGTTCTCCTTCGTGGACCACGCCAGCGGCCGCGTGTCGAGGATGTACGACGCCGACGCGGTCCGGGCGGTCGAGGACCGCCTGCGGGTCGTCGGTGACGTGCCGCTGCTCCAGGGTGGTGGCGCCTACCTCGACATCTACGACGCCGGCGCCACCCATCCCCGGTTCTGCATGGCGTCGCTCGGCTGGGGTGACGTCGGCTCGTCCCACCCGCTCGCGCTCGTGGGCCTGGTGCTGCTCCACGCTCCCGGCGTGGCGCGGGCGACCGGCGCGGTCGTGGTCGAGGCGGGACGCGGGCTGCTCGAGCTGTTCGCCGCGCTCCGCGCCGGCGAGCACCCGGGCAGCGAGCTGAAGTTCGTCCAGTCGCGGATCACGATCGGGGTGGTCCTCCGGGAGCTGTGCGCCTTCGGAGCCGCCGTCGACCTCGCCAGGGGCGCCCCGGTCGTGCACGTCAACCTGCTCGGGTACGACGAGATGGCCCACCGGCGCAGTCCCGACAGCGAGCTCGCGCTCCGGTCGATGCGGCCCGTCGACGCCGCGATCCGGCGCATGGCGCGGCGCGCCCGCCGTTCCCGCCGCCGCCACTACGACCTGTGGGTCATGGCCGACCACGGGCAGGAACCGACCGCCTCCTACGTGGAGCGCCACGGCCGGACGGTGCGCGAGGCGGTCGCCGAGGTCCTCGCCCATCACGGCATCTCCTCCCCATCGGCCGATGGCACCGAGGAGCCCCACGAGGGCGAGCAGCGCTTCCGGGCGCGGGCGATCGGCGAGCGCCTCGTGGGCGTGCTCGTCCCCGGTCTCGACGTCACCACCCGCCACCACCGGCCCGGGCAGCTCACGGTCACCGCGCAGGGGCCCCTCGGCCACGTCTACCTCCCCCGGCCGCTCCAGCCGGACGAGCACGGACCCATCGGCGCCGATCTCGTGGCCCGCGCCCACGTGCCGCTCGTCTGCGCGGCGGACGGAACGGGCCGGGCGCTGGCCTGGACCCCGGACGGCGCCTTCGTGCTCCCCGACGACGCCGCCGCGGTCCTCGGCGCCGACCACCCCTACCTGACCCAGGTCGCCGCCGACCTGGTGACCCTCTGCCACCACCCCGACGCGGGCGACCTCGTCATCTCCGGCTGGCGCGACGGCGACTCGCTCAGCTTCCCCCACGAGCACGGCGCCCATGCCGGGCCCGGGCCCCGTGAGACCGACGCCTTCCTGGTCGCACCCGTCGACACCCCGCTGCCGGACCCCGTCGACGGGGTCCACCGGTTCCTCGACGTGCGGGCCGCGGCGCTCGCCGTCCTCGGACGCACCCCCTCGATCCGCCGGCCCCGCGGGCGCCGACCCGCGACCACCGGTACCACCGTCCGGATCCTCACCTACAACGTGCACAGCTGCACCGGCATGGACCACGCGGTCTCCCCCGAGCGGATCGCCCGGGTGATCGCCCGCCACGATCCC
Source organism: Acidimicrobiales bacterium (assembly GCA_040382135.1). Classification (GTDB taxonomy): domain Bacteria; phylum Actinomycetota; class Acidimicrobiia; order Acidimicrobiales; family JBEIGA01; genus JBEIGA01. The sequence continues at coordinate 9,833 of JBEIGA010000025.1, read as the reverse complement.
GACGTGGTCGCGCTCCAGGAGCTCGACGTGCGCCGGAGCCGCACGGGCGCGGTCGACCAGGCCCACGAGATCGCCCGCCACCTCGAGATGGAGCTGGCCTTCCACCCCACGATCAGCCTGGCGGAGGAGCGCTTCGGCGACGCGATCCTCAGCCGTCTGCCGATGCGCGAGGTCCGGGTCGGGATGCTGCCCGAGCTGGGCATGCGCGGCCTCGAGCCCCGGGGCGCGGTGTGGGTGGAGGTCGAGACCGCCGACGGGCGCCCCCTGCAGGTCGTGACCACCCACCTGAGCCTCCACCCCCGCGAGCAGCGGATGCAGGTGGAGGCCCTGCTCGGACCCGAGTGGCTCGGCGACCCGCGGGCAGCAGGTGACCTCGTGCTGTGCGGCGACCTCAACGCCCACCCCTGGTCCGCGACCTGCCGGGCCCTGCGTCGCCGTCTCCGGGACGCCCAGGCCGGCCACGAGCACCACCGTCCCCGTGCCACGTTCGCCGGGCACGTCCCCCTGGTGCGCATCGACCACCTCTTCGTGAGCCGGGACCTCGAGGTCAGCCACGTCGAGGTCGCCGGCGACGAGCTCGCCCGGGTCGCGTCCGACCATCCCCCGCTCGTCGTCGACGTGCGCCTCCCCGGCGCGTGACCGGGCCCCGCCGTTCGGGCAGGATGCGGCTCGTGCGACGACGAACCGTGGACCTCGACGGCACCACCCTGAGCGTGCTCGACGACGGCGACGGCCCTCCCGTGCTCCTCCACCCGTCGCTCGGCCGCGGGGCCGACGACTTCGCCGACCTCCTCGCCGCGCTCGTCCACGCAGGGCACCGCGTCGTCGCCGTCGACCCCCGCGGGATCGGGGCGTCCGCCCCGGCACCCGAGGGGCTGACGCTCGAGCGGATCGCCGACGACCTGGTCGCGGTCGCGGACGCCCTCGGGATCGGCCGCTTCGCCGCGGTCGGCCACGCCTTCGGCAACCGGGTGGTCCGCATGGCGGCCACCCGCCATCCGGGGCGCAGCACCGCGATCGTCCTCCTCGGCGCAGGCGGCAAGGTCCCCGGTGACCCGGAGGCCCGCACCGCCGTAGGTCGCTGCTTCGACACGACGCTCACCCGGGACGAGCGCCTGGCCGCGATCGCAACCGCGTTCTTCGCCCCCGGCAACGACCCGGCGGTGTGGCTCGACGGCTGGTACCCCGAGGGCAAAGCCGTGCAGCAGCAGGCGCTCCTCGGGGCGGCCACCGGCGACTGGTGGCACGCCGACGACGCGCCGATGCTCGTGGTGCAGGGGCTGCAGGACCGGGCGGCGCCGCCGGAGAACGGCCGACTCCTCGCCCGTGACCGGACCGCTCCCACCACCCTCGTCGAGGTCGACGGCGCCGGCCACGCCCTCCTGCCCGAACAGCCCGAGGCCGTCCGCGCCGCGGTGTTGCCCTTCCTCGCCCTGCACACCGGGAGGTCGTGATGGAGCCCGTCTACGAGGTCGTCTGGCCGAAGTCGCCGCTCGGGGTGCAGCCACGGCGTGCCGCCGATCGGCTCGCCACCCTCGAGGGCGCCCGGATCGGGCTGGTCTGGGACCACATGTTCCGCGGCGAGGAGCTGTTCCCGGTGCTCGCCACGGAGCTGCAACGGCACGGCGCCGAGGTCGTGGGGTGGGAGGCGTTCGGCAACGTCCACGGCCCCGACGAGCACGCCGTGGTGGAGGCGCTCCCGGACGCGCTCCGGCGACACCGCATCGACGCGGTCGTCGTCGGCAACGGCTGTTGAGGCAGCTGCACGCCCGCCGTGCTGCGGGCATCCGTCGCCGCCGAGACCGCCGGCGTCCCCTCGGTCTCGCTCGTCTGTGAGGGCTTCGTCGGCCAGGCCCGCGCCACCGCCCGCGGGCTCGGGTTCGACGACCTCCCCCTCGCCGTCCTCCTCGGCCACGTCGACGCCCAGACCTCCGAGGAGATGATCGATGCGTTCCTCGGACGCACCGTCGCCGAGGTGGTCGCCGGCCTGACGGGTGCCGGGGTCGCCGCCGAGCCGCAGACCGCCGAGCCCGAGCCGACGGCGCTCGCCATCGTGGTGCGCGGCACGATCGACGACGTCCAACGCGCCTTCCGCGAGCGGGGCTGGTCCGACGGTCTGCCCGTCGTGCCGCCCACCCGCGCGCGGGTCGAGGCGTTCGTGGCGCCGTCGGGGCACGACCCCTGGCGGGTGCTCGGCACCGCCCGGCCGTCCGGCCGCGACGTCACGGTGTGGTCCGTGGCGGTGAACGGGGTGATGGCCGGATGCCGCCCGGAGGAACTCCCCGTGCTCCTCGCGATCGCCGAGGTTCTGCTCGATCCCGGCTACGGCGTCGAGCACTCGGGCAACACCACCGGCGCCGATGCGCTGATCGTCCTCGACGGTCCGGTCGTCGACGACCTCGGGTTCAACCACGGACCCGGCGCCCTCCGGGACGGATCCCCTGCCAACACCACCGTCGGCCGGTGGTTGCGCCTGTACCTCCGCAACGTCTGCGGCTTCACCGCCGGCGAGCACGACAAGGCGACGTTCGGCAACAGCGCCAAGGTCGTCCTCGCCGAGGACATGGCCGCGCTCGCGGAGATCGGCTGGCCGCCGCTGTCGGCCGAGTTCGGCCACGGGCCGGGCGACGACGTCGTCACCCTCGCCCGCATGAACAGCGGGATCATCGTCGGCAGCGTCTACGGGTCCACCCCGGACGAGATCGTCCCGTACCTCGCCGACGGGCTGGCCCGCGTGACCGGGTGGGACCTGACCCACGTGTACGGGCTCGGGCAGGGCCACTACCGGCCGCTGGTCGTCCTGTCGCCGATCATCGCCCGCACGTTCGCCCGCCACGGCTGGACCAAGGACCGGTTGCGCGAGGCGCTGTTCGCCCAGGCCCGCATCCCGGCGTGGCGGTTCGAGAAGCTGATCGGCGAGTGGTCGAACCTCACCGCCGGCCGCCGCACCCTCGTCGAGCTGGCCGCCGCCGGGCACGTGCCGCCGGTGTTCGCCGAGTCCGCCGACCCGGAGCGCCTGGTGCCCGTGGTGACCGAGCCGGGACGGTTCCTGATCGCCGTGGCCGGCGACCCGAACCGGGCCAACGCGTTCGTCATGAGCAACGACGGCCCGCACGGCTGGTGGACGAGCCGCCGCATCGACCGCTCGTTCTCGCAGGACCTGGTCTGCCGGGTGGACGACCGCGACGCCTGCTCCTGAGCCCCCGCTCGGGCGGTGCCGCGGGTCACCCCTCGGTTAGGGTCGCGGCACGCGAACCGGTCGCCCAGGGGGAACCATGACGACGACGCACGACAACGACCCGTACCTGATCATCGCGGCCGACTCGCACGCCGGTCTGCCCACCGAGGAGTACCGGCCGTACCTCGAGAAGAAGTACTGGCCCCAGTTCGACGAGTTCCTCGCCGAGCGCGGCGCGGCGATCGAGGCGGCCAACGCGATCGGTGTGCGCAACTCGCAGTTCGCCCAGCCGTGGTTCGAGGAGAACGACGAGGGTCTCGCCGGCGGCTGGGACGCCATCAAGCGCGACCAGGCGCTCGACAACGACGGTGTGGCGGGCGAGGTCGTCTACCCCGACGCCGACGCCGTGGAGAGCCGCACCGCGGTGCCCTTCGGCGCCGGCCTCGGCCTGTCGGGCGACCTCGACCCCGAGCTCGGCCTCGCCGGCGCCAAGGCGCACAACCGGTGGCTCGCCGAGCTCTGCTCCCACAGCCCGGAGCGCCGCGTCGGCGTGGCGCTCGTGCCCATCACCGGCGAGCTCGACCAGGTCCTCGCCGAGATCGACTGGGCGAAGGAGCACGGCCTCGGGGCCGTCATGATCCCGGCCCGCTGGTGCAACCAGACCCCGTACCACGATCGCAAGTACGACCCCGTGTGGGCGCGCTGCGAGGAGTACTCGATGCCGGTCGTGACCCACTCCGGGTCCGCCGAGCGTGACCAGTACGGCGACCACCTCGGCATCTACGTCACCGAGGTCACCTGGTTCCCGGCCCGGCCCATGTGGTTCATGCTCTGGTCCGGCGTCTTCCACCGGTTCCCCGGCCTGAAGTTCTGCGCCACCGAGGGCGGCTGCTGGTGGCTGCCCCAGCTGCTGTGGAACTGGGACCGCCTCTACAAGGCGCAGGTCGGTTCGTCGAAGCTCGACCACAGCCAGTTCGCCGGCAAGATCGAGATGCTCCCGAGCGAGTACGTGGACCGCAACGTGTTCACCGGCCTCGCCAACATCAAGCGGCGCGAGCTCGGTATGCGCTACGAGATCGGCATCGACAACATGCTCTGGGGCACGGACTTCCCGCATCCCGAGGGCACCTGGCCGGCCACCCGTCGGGCGCTCGAGACCACGTTCTTCGACATCCCGGTCCACGAGACCCGGCGCATGCTCGGCCTCTCGGCCGCCGAGGTGTTCTCGTTCGACGTGGAGAAGCTCCAGCAGATCGCCGACAAGATCGGCCCGACCCCGGAGGACCTGGGGCAGCTCACGCCCACGCAGACCGAGGCCGACCTGATCGCCCGCTGGGCGCCGGTCAAGGAGGTCGGCCGTCACTGGCTGACCGGGCACGACTTCCCGCTCTACCCGTACTGACCGGGGAGGTCGCGCGCATGTACGACCTGGTCGTCCGCGGGGGGACGGTCGTCGACGGCACGGGCGTCGACCCCTACGCCGCGTCGGTGGCCGTGCAGGACGGTCGCATCGTGGCGGTCGGGGACATCACCGGGCCGGGCCGCACCGAGCTCGACGCCACGGGCCTGGTGGTCACACCCGGCTTCGTCGACGTCCACACCCACTACGACGCCCAGCTCACCTGGGACCCGCTCGCCACCCCGTCCATCTGGCACGGCGTCACCACCGTCGTCGTCGGCAACTGCGGCGTGGGGTTCGCCCCGGCGCCGCCGGATCGGCGCGACTGGCTGATCGGCCTCATGGAGGGCGTCGAGGACATCCCCGGCGCCGCACTGCGCGAGGCGCTGCGCTGGGACTGGGAGTCGGTGCCCGAGTACCTCGACGCCCTCGATCGGCTGCCGCTGGCGATCGACGTCGTGGTGCAGGTGGCGCACGGCGCGGTGCGGGCCTTCGTGATGGGCGAGCGAGGCGCCGCCAACGAACCGGCCACCGCCGAGGACATCGAGCGGATGGCCGCCGTGGTGCGGGAGGCGGTCGCCGCCGGTGCGGTCGGGGTGTCGGTGAACCGCCTCGAGCGCCACATGGCCTCGGACGGCCGTCCGGTGCCCGGCACCTTCGCCGAGCTCGACGAGGTCTTCGCCCTCGGCCACGCCGTCCGCGAGGGCGCCGGAGACCGCGACGCCCTGTTCGCGGTGATCTTCCCGGACGCCACCTTCCACGACGAGGCCGCCTACCGGGCCGAGGTCGACTGGGTGGCCCGGCTCACCAGGGAGACCGGCCTGCGGGCCACGTTCCCGTTCGGGGCGTCCACCGACGGCTCCGAGGACTGGCGCGAGACGCTCGCCCACATCGAGGCGCTCAACCGCGCCGGCGCCCACCTGCGGCCCCAGATCGGCGCCCACCTCCAGGCCCTGCTGTGCGGCCTGACGACGCGCCACCCGTTCATGGGCTCGCCCACGGAACGCTCGCTCGGCCGGCTGACCCCGCAGGAGCGGGCGGCCCGGATGGCCGAACCCGAGGTGCGTGCTGCGATCGTCGCCGAGGCCCACGCGGGCCAGACGCTCGGGCTGTTGCAGCTGATGCTGCGCGAGGCCGAGGCCGTGTTCCCCATGACGACGCCGTGGAACCACGAGCCCGACCCGGCCACGAGCCTCGCCGGCGTGGCGGTCCGGACCGGCCGCGACCCGGTCGAGATCCTCTACGACTGGACCATCGCCGACGACGGCCGAGCGCTCGTCTGCTACATGCTCAACGGGTACCCGGGCTCGCTCGACGGCACCTTGGAGCTGCTGACGCACCCCGAGACGGTGCTCGGCCTCGGCGACGGCGGGGCCCACGTCGGGCTCATCTGCGACGCCAGCTACCCGAGCCACCTGCTCTCGCACTGGGCCCGGGACCGCCGGTCCGCCACCCTGCCGCTCGCCCGGGCGGTGGAGCAGCTCACCTCCCGACCCGCGGCCATGCTCGGCCTGCGTGACCGCGGCACGATCGCTCCGGGGCTGCGGGCCGACCTGAACGTCATCGATCCCGCGGCGGTGCGGCTCCACCGGCACGAGGTCGTCCGTGACCTGCCCGGCAACGCCAAGCGGGTCCTGCAGCGGGCGGACGGCTACGTCGCCACCGTGGTCGCCGGGGAGATCGTGCAGCGCGACGGCGCCGACACCGGCGCCCGTCCGGGACGGGTCGTCCGACCGTCGGGAGCCACCCGATGATCATCGACGTCGACGCCCACGGCGAGCCGCCCCAGGAGGTCATCGACGAGGCCTGGCAGCGCACCGGGCTGCCGCCCTACGACGTCGGCGAGAGCACCCTCAGGTTCGTCGCCGGCGACCTGCTCGAGACGATGCCCCGCGACCAGTGGCCGTCGCTCGGCGACCTGTTGCCGCCGGGCGCCGCGGCCATCGCCGGGTTCGAGCGCATCGAGGGCTTCGCCTACGAGGGGGCCCAGCAGAGCGGCCTCGCCGACCCTGCGACCCGTCTCGCCTGGCTCGACGCCAACGGCATCGCCGCGCAGAACGTCATCGCGCTCCGCGGCCTCACCTCCACCCGGTTCCTCGACGACCGAGCCGCGGCGCAGGACCTCATCTCGGCCTGCAACACGGCCATGGCCGAGATCCACGCCGGCTACACCGACCGGCTCTGGCCCACCACGTCGCTCACCTTCGAGGACCTCGACTGGGTCGTGGCCGAGATGACCCGCATGCGGGAGGCGGGCAGCCGCTCGTTCCTGTTCTCGGCCGTGCCCACGAACGGCATCCCGCACTTCCACTCCGAGTACGACAAGGTGTGGTCGGCGGCCGTCGACCTCGGCATGCTGCCGATCCTCCACGTCGGGGCGAACCCGGCCACCTTCGCCCCGGGCTGGGGCAACGTCGAGGGGGACATGACCCTGCTCCGGCAGCTCGGTGTCTGCCAGGGCCACCAGTCGGTGCAGGTGTTCCTCAACGGCATGGTCTTCGGCGGGGTGTTCGAGCGCCACCCCGGGCTGTCGATCCTCGTCACCGAGTGCGGCACCCACTGGCTCGGCAGCACCGTCGAGCACATGGAGAACCGCAACGGGAAGCGGTACGTCGCCCCGAACGTGTTCTTCGGCGAGTACCCCTGGTCGCTGTCGCCGTCGGAGTTCGTGCGCCGGCAGGTGCGGGTCAGCCCGCTCCCCCAGCCGGACCAGATCCCCACCCGGGTGATCGCCGAGCTCCCCGAATGCATCGTCTTCTCCTCCGACTACGCCCACAACGAGGGCAACCCGAGCCCGGTCGCGTGGTACCGGACGGTGCTCCCGGAGCTGTCGGAGGAACAGCTCGCCTGGTTCCTGGGCGGGAACATGGCCGACGTCTTCGCCCGCATGGGCCACCCCATCGCCGCTGCGGCGGGCTGACCCCCGGCCCCGCTAGGTTCGCCCCGAACGTCCAGACCCCGGGGGACCAACGATGCTCAGCGGTAGGAAGATCCTCGTGACCGGCCCGGCGGGGCAGATCGCCCGGCCCCTGTGCGAGTTCCTCGCCAAGGACAACGAGGTCTGGGGCATCGCCCGGTTCAGCCAGCCCGGCTCCCGCCAGGAGGTCGAGGCGATGGGCGTCCGCACCCAGGCGATCGACCTCGCCGACCCCGACTTCAGCGACCTCCCCGACGACTTCGACCACGTCCTGCACCTGGCCGCCGCAATCGTGGGCGTCGACGACTACGACTGGGCGCTGCGGGTCAACGCCGAGGCCACGGGCCTGCTGCTCACCCACTGCCGCAACGCCCGATCGGCGCTCGTGATGTCCACGTCGAGCACCTACAAGCCCCACGAGGACCCGGCCCACGCCTTCGTCGAGACGGACCCGCTCGGCGACCCGGTGGTGCCCGGCTCCCCCACCTACGCCATCAGCAAGATCGCCGAGGAGGCCGTGGCCCGGTACTGCGCCCGTGCCTTCGACCTGCCGGTCACGATCGCCCGCATGAACGTGGCGTACAGCTCCTTCGGCGGCGTCCCCGCCTACCACCTCGACGCCCTCGTCAACGGCGACACGATCAACGTCCGCCACCCGATGCTGCGGTACAGCCCCATCCACCAGGACGACATCAACGGGCAGGTCGAAGCGATGCTCGACGCCGCCTCGGTGCCGGCCACCGTCGTGAACTGGGGCGGCGACGACGCCATCGGCCCGCGGGACTGGCTGCCGCTGTTCGAGGAGCTCACCGGTCGGACGGCGAAGGTCACCCACAACCCGCTGCCGGGCAGCCAGATCGGCAACATCCTCGACACCACCAAGCGGCTCTCCATCACCGGCCCGTGCACGGTCCGGTTCCCCGACGGCATGCGCCGCCTCTACGAGACCCGCTACCCGAACGGCCCCGACGGCCCCTCCGCCGGCATGGCCAACCCCCTCGGCTGACGTTTGTGCAGTTGGATACCGGAACCGCGACGAACTGCACAAACGCATCGGAGGAGCCGTGGAGGCCTACGACCCGCTGAGCCCGGAGACGCTGGCCGATCCGTTCCCGGCGTACGCCGGGCTGCGGGCCGAGTGCCCCGTCCACCACCACGCCGACTTCCAGCCGCCGTTCTTCACGCTCACCCGCCGGGAGGACGTGCTCGCCGGCCTGCGCGACTGGGAGCTCTGGTCCATCCGCTACGGCTCGAACCCGCAGTACATGCGGTCCGCCGGGCTGTTCACCGACCCGCCCGAGCACACCGGCTTCCGGAAGCTGTTCAACCGGGGCTTCACCCCGCGCACCATCGGCCGCCTCGAGGAGGAGATCGACGCGCTCGGCCGGGAGCTGCTCGACGCGGTCATCGACGACGGCGCCGGCGACTTCCACGACTTCTACGCGTCGCCGCTCCCGATCACGATCATCTCCCGGCTGCTCGGCATCCCCACCGACGACCTCCCGCTGTTCGAGGAGATGTGCACCGACCTCGTGGCGACGTACAACGTCCCCGACCCCGCGGCCGGTGCGCCCGCACGCGCCCGGCTCGACGCCTACTTCCAGGGTCACGTCGACGAGCGCCGGGCGACGCTGGCGGCCGCCGGCGTCACCGAACCCGGACCCGAGCACCTCGGCACGGTCATCCCGAACGACCTGCTCAGCGGCTTCGTCGTGGCCGAGCAGGACGGGCGGCGGCTCACCGACCGAGAGATGCACCTCATGCTGGTGCTGCTCCTGCTCGGCGGGCTCGAGACCAGCACGGCGCTGCTCGGCAACATCGTCTGGCGTCTCCTCGAGGACCGCAGCCGCTGGGAGGCCGTGCGGGCCGACCCGGACCTGATCGACGTCGCCGTCGAGGAGAGCCTCCGCCACGACCCGCCCGTCCTGGGGCTGTTCCGCACTCCCACCCGCGACGTGGAGCTCCACGGGGTGACCATCCCGGAGAAGGCGAAGGTCATGCTCTGCTTCGCCTCCGCCAACCGCGACGTCGCCGAAGGCGCAGGCATCCAGGACCCGGAGACCTTCCGCCTCGACCGCCCCCTCGACGAGGTCCGCCAACACCTGTCGTTCGGGTTCGGCGTCCACTACTGCCCCGGCGCCCACCTGGCCCGCCTCGAGGCCAAGGTGTCCCTTCGCCTCCTCCTCGAGCGCATGCCCGACCTGCGCCTCACCGGCCCCACCGAGCGGATCGTCCCCTTCATCCTCTGGGGCCGTCGCCACGTCCCCGTCGCCGGGTCCTGACCGGCTGCAGGGCCTCGAACGGCGCCACCCACCCCCCCCCCCCGGCGGCACCAACGG
>JBEIGA010000024.1:0-22683 GCA_040382135.1 Acidimicrobiales bacterium | reverse complement strand
GTCGAGCCCCTCGATCTGCAGTCTGGGGGCCTCCACCCCGCCGAGGGTAGCGCGCCGCTGTCGGCGCTGACCTCGTGCTGATCTCGGTGATCACGGTCGTCAAGCACGAGGTGGCCCAGCTCCGCCAACTGATCCGGGGTGTGGACGCGCAGTCCCGTCCGGTCGACGAGCTGGTGATCGTGGCCCTCGGCCGAGTGGGCGTGCAGGCCGAGGCCGAGCTCGCGTCCACCCCGGTCACCATCCTCCACGACCCGCCGGCCGGCTATCGGCCCGGCGCGGCGGCGGCTGCGTGGGCGGAGGGTGCGTCCATCGCGGTCGGCGAGCTCCTGGTGTTCCTCGACGCGGACCTCGTCCCGTGCCGTGGGCTGGTGGCGTCCTACGAGGCGGCGGGGAGCCCGGTGGCGGGGACCCGCGCTCCGGCCCTGCTCGTGGGCCGCATCATCGACCCGGCAGCGGACAGCGCTTCGCCGTCACCGGCGGCACCGGAAGGAAACGCCGCCGCGCTGCGGTCGGTGTGGGAACACGTGCGCAGGCAGCAGGCCGATCCCGAGGTCCACCTGGTGGAGGGAGCTCTCGCCCATCGACAACGGCGACGTTGCACCGGACAGAGCGCCTGGTGGGAGCCGGTGACGACGGCCCGCCCGATCACCGGGACCGGAGGGACGCCGATGCGTACACTGCCGTCGTGAGCGGAGAGCAGGCGAGGGGGACGGAGGCGCACCAGCGCTTCGCCATCCGCCTACCCGCCGAGGCCCGGGCGCTCGCCGGCATGCGGCGGGACCTGTCCGCGTGGCTGTCGGCGCATCCGCTCGACCACCTCGCGCCCGAGGACGTGATCCTCGCCGTCCACGAGGCGGCCGCCAACGCCGCGGAGCACGCCTACCGCAGCCGGACGGCTCCCTCCGATGGTGTGGTCGTGACCTGCCGCTGGGAGGACGGCTCGCTCTCCTGCAGCGTGGTCGACCGCGGTGGCTGGCGAGCCCCGAGCGCACCGGGCGATCGCGGCCGTGGCCTCGCCCTGATCCGTTCGCTCGCCGACGAGGTGGAGGTGCGGTCCTCTGCCACGGGCACGACCGTGGTCATGTCCTGGCGCGACCCTGGAGCCGCCTGAGCCGTCTTCGGACGAGCACCTCGTCCGACATCGGTGTCACCACGAGCACGAGAAGGGCACCTGCGGCGACGATCGACAGGACCAGGCCGGCCACGAGCAGCTCACGGGCGCCGGGCTCCACGTGGACGAGCCCGATCACCCCCACGACGATCGCACCCAGCGCGGCGATCAGAGCGCACCACCGCGCCCACCGGGCGCTCCGCCACCGAGCAGGGACGGGCAACCCGCGCTCGGGGACCAACTCACCGCGTGCGAGTGACTGCTCCAAGCCGATGAGCACCGCCCGCTCCCGTTGCGTCAGCTCAGGACCGTCGTCCACTGCCTTCACCCCTTCCGCCGGTACGCGGCTACCCGACTGCGGCCGCGGTGAAACGCCTCCGCATCCGCGGAACGGTTTGGCGTGCGACCGATCGGGGAATGGGCGCACGACGGTCGCCGCTACGGTCGACCGCGCAGGTTCCGCCAGCAGCACCCGCCGACCGAGGAGACCGCCGCCGACCATGGAGTCCGTGTCCAAGATGCAGATCACCCGGAGCGAGCGCGACGAGGAGCTCGTCCTCCACGTCGCCGGAGCGCTCGACGCCTACACCGCCCCCGACCTCCGGGCCGAGCTCGACGCATCGTTGGCTGCCGATGCACTCCCGACACTCGTGCTCGACCTCGGCGAGCTGGACTTCCTCGACTCGACCGGGTTGCGCGTCCTCGTGGAGACGCACAGTGCGCTCGCCGCACGCGACGGCGCACTTCGCCTTCGCAACGCGACCGCGACGACCCGCCGGCTCCTGGACATCACCGGTCTGTCGGACGTGCTCGTCGTGGAGGAGAACGCCGAGGAGCAGCGGTGAACCGGCCGCTGGACGAGACGCCGCACGTCAACGTCGACTTCCCGGCCGACGCACGCTTCCTGGTGATGGCACGGGTGACCGTCGCGGCCCTCGCCGCCGAGCTGGAGTTCGATCTCGAGACGATCGACGACCTCCGGATCGCCGTGGACGAGCTCTGCGTCGCGCTGCTCTCCGAGGCGGTGGGCGACTCCTGCCGGGTCCACCTCCGGGCAGTGCTCGACGGCAGCTCCCTCCTCGTCGAGGGCATGATCGACCGTGCCGCCTCGGACGAACCGCGGGAGGTCGCCTCGCTCGACGAGCTGAGCCGGTCGATCCTGGAGGTGATCGTCGACAGCTACCAGTTCGGTCCTGGCACCTTCCGCTTCCGGAAGAGCCGGCCGTGAGCTCGTCAGGTGGGACGGAGCCCAGGAGGGTCGAGGAGCGCTTCCGGACCTACGCGGCATCCCGCGAGCGGGTGCTGCGCAACCAGTTGGTCGAGGAGCACATCGGGCTCGCGTCCCACCTCGCCCGCCGCTACGCCAGCCGAGGGGTCCCACTCGACGATCTCCGCCAGATCGCCCTCCTGGGGCTCGTCAAGGCGGTCGAGCGGTTCGATCCCGGTCGAGGCATCGCCTTCTCGACGTTCGCCGGCCGCACCATCGAAGGGGAGATCAAGCGTCACTTCCGTGACGCCACCTGGGGGATGCGGGTCCCCCGGTCGACCAAGGAGCTGCACCTCGCCGTCCGCCGGGCGACGGACGAGCTCGGCCAGCAGCTCGGGCGGTCGCCGACGGTGCCCGACGTGGCGGAGCACCTCGGCGTCTCGACGGACCAGGTCCTCGAGGCGCTCGCCGCCGGGAGCGCCTACTCGCCGGCGAGCCTCCAGGCACCCCGACCCGAGGAGCAGGAGCAGAACGTCGACCGCAACGGCGCGGTGGGCGCGGTGGACCCTGCGTTCGTGGACACCGAGCACCGGGTCGTGCTCGACGACCTCATCACCGCGCTGCCGGAGCGGGAGCAGGCGATCGTCCGCCTCCGCTTCTACGAGAACCTCACCCAGAGCGAGATCGCGGATCGGGTCGGCATCAGCCAGATGCACGTGTCCCGGTTGCTGCGGAAGTCGCTGCTGCTGATGCGGGAGCTGCACGAACGGGAGTAGCCCGTGCGGCGTCCTGGTCGCGCGGGACGTCCCCGAGCACGGCCGGACGCGTCATCGCGACACCTCCCGGACCCTCGCGTCGATGCTCTCGCACAGCAGGTGGATCGCCACCTGGTGCACCTCCTGGACGGTCTCGATGGAGGTGGCGGGCACGGCGATGCCGTCGTGCGCGGCGCCGACGAGCGGGTTCGGCGCTGCCCCCGTCGCCGCCCACGACACCATCCCGACCTCGTGGGCGGCTTCGACGGCGGCCGGCACGTTCGGACTGCGTCCGGAGGTGGAGAACGCCGGCAGCACGTCGCCGGGGCGACCGGAGCCCGGACGCGTCGGTGCCCGCAGCACAGGGCTGGGGGCACCGGCGTGCGGGCCCTTGCGGTGGGGCACGGGGTGGGCGTCTCAGGTGAAGACGCTGACTCCTCCCGGCCCCACGAGGAGACCCACGACGATGAGCGCCAGGCCGTACACGACCTGACCACGGACGAGCGCCACGATGCCGCCGACGACGAGTACCACGGCGATGAGCCACAGGATGAAAGCCATGGAGTCGGGTTTCCCCGCACCGACCCCTGCGAAACCGGGCCACCGATCCGGAAGGGCTCGACCTGACCTCGCTGCGACGCCTCGAAGGGGCCTCGGATCCCGACGACATGCAGGCCGTCCTCGCGCTCGCATGTCCGGATTGCGGCGCACGTGGGACGGCGGTCGTGCCCGGATGTCGGTCGTCCCGCAGTCCGAGGTAGGAGGGGTGACGGACGACGCCCGTCGCCCTTCGTAGGGGACCTCGAGCTTCGGGGAGCCGTCGAGCCAGAGCAGATCGAACACCAGGTAGGTGACCGGCACCTCCTGGGCGAACCGCCGCTGCGCGCTCGGCGACCGGACGTGCATCCGGCGCTGCAACAGCTGGAAGTCGGGACGACCCGCCGGGTCGAACGTCACCACCTCGCCGTCGAGGAGGACGGCGTGACCTTCCAGGGCGGCACCGAGGCCCCCCAACTCGGGATACCGCCCGGTGATGTCGTTGCCGTTCCGGCTCCGCAAGCGGACGGCCCCGTCCGCAACGGTCGCGAGCACGCGCACCCCGTCCCACTAGACCTCGAACGACCAGCCATCGGGCGGGTCGGGCGGGCGCACGCCGGGGCTTGCCCGTCGGGGCACCCGACCGACACCCGCCGGTAGGGTCCGACCCCGGCGGGACGCGAGGAGCGGCAGGAGGCAGGGGCATGAGAGGACGGGGCATGGGACGACTGCAGGACCGGGTCGCGGTGATCACCGGCGCCGGTGACGGCATCGGCAGGGGGATGGCGCGTCGGTTCGCCGCCGAGGGGGCGAAGGTCCTCGTCGCGGAACTGAACGAGACCAACGGCCCGGCCGTGGTCGAGGAACTGCGGAACGAGTTCGGCGCCGACGCCCGCTTCCTCCGGACCGACGTCGGCGTCAAGGCCGACAACGTCGCCATGATCGAGGACGCCATCGCCGCCTGGGGCACGGTCGACATCCTCGTGAACAACGCCTGGGGTGGGGGCACCGTCGGCCGCGTCGAGAGGAAGACCGACGAGGTGATGGCCTTCGGCTTGCAGATCGGCTTCTACGGACCGTTCTGGGCGATGCAGGCCGCGTTCCCCGCCATGAAGGCCAAGGGGTACGGCCGGATGATCAACATCTGCTCCCTCAACGGCGTGAACGCGCACATGGGGACGGCGGAGTACAACACGGCGAAGGAGGCGTTGCGGACGCTCAGCCGCACCGCGGCTCGGGAGTGGGCGGCCACGGGTGTCGTCGTGAACGTCATCTGCCCGGGCGCCCTCACCGCGGCCTCTCGGGCCATGTTCGAACGCCACCCCGAGCTCCGTGCGCAGGCGGAGCGCTCGATCCCCATGGGTCGCCTCGGCGACCCCGAGGAGGACATCGCCCCTGTGGCGGTGTTCCTCGCCAGCGAGGAGTGCCGGTACATGACCGGCAACACCCTCTTCGTCGGTGGCGGGACGCACATCAACGGCTCGTCCTGGGCGCCGGACCTCGGCGACGACTGACGAGGCATCGCCCCGTCGGCTCCCGTCAGCGCAGCTGCCGGCTGCAGCCCGAACCGTCCCACGCCAGGGTGGTCTGGCCGGCGGGCACCGTGAGCCGATCGGTGCCGGCGCGGACGACGGTCGCGGGGGAGCTCCAGCCGCCGGTGGCCACAGGGACCGAGGCGGAACCGACCAGCGCCGCCCAACCGGCGTCGTTGTGCACGATCATCCCGTCCGCGCTCGGCCGCGTCGGGGCCAGGACGGCGATGGCCCAGTAGACGGTGACCGTGCCCCCGCTTGTCCTGCACGCCACGGGGGCGACGTCGAACACGGTCAGCGCACCGGCCACCAGCCGGTCGTCGGCGATCGGGTCGGGCAGCCGGCTCTCGGTGGCGAGGCGGAACTCGACCGACTCCGAGAACCCGAGCATCACCGCACCCCGTGACGCACCGGACTGCAGCCGTCCGACCCAGTGCGCAAGGCCCGACGGGTCCGCAGACCGGCCGAGGACGTTGCGGTAGACGAGGTCCACGAACGCGTCGTCACCCAGGGTGCCGTACCTACCGACGAACTCCGGGGACCCGGCGAACGCCTGCGAGACATCGGCGAGCCGGGTTCCGGCCCCCAGACGGCCGACCCAGGAGATCAGCCCGGAGGTGTCCGGCTGCCGGCCGAAGTAGGCGAGGTACAGCCGGGCAACTGCGCCGACCGCATCGGTGGTCGGCGCCGGGGTCCCGGTGCGGCCGACGAACTCCGCGGACTCGGAGAAGCCGGTCATCACCGTGCCCCGGGAGGCACCGGCGGCGAGCTGGCGGGCCCAGTGGTCGAGACCGCCCGCGTCCGGCTCGCGCCCCAGCACGTTGCGGTACACGAGGGACACGAAGCCGCGGTCGTCGAGCGCCCCGTACCGGGCGATGAACTCCGGGGATCCGGCGAAGCCGTCCGAGACGGCGGCCAGGGAGAGACCGGCTGCGAGCGAGCGACGCCAGTGGTCGATGCCGTCGGCATCGGGGAGTCGGAGGAAATAGGCCTGGTACAGACGACAGACCTGGCCGGTGATCCGCCCTGCCGTGCAGTCGACGGCGGTGTCGGTGCCCGCTCCCGCGGGTGCGGCCGTGGCCGGCGCCGCCACGGCGACGGCGACCAGCACCGCGCCCACGGCGACGATCCGCCGCAGTCGATTCCTGATCCTGTCCTTGCGCACCGGGCCCTCCACGCCTGCCGCTCCCCACCGTCTTCGGCGGCGCGGCGCCCCGGGTTGAGCGAGGAGGGCCGATCAGCCTGCCTTCGGGTTTCCGTACTGCTCGATGGCGGCCTTGGTGGCGCCGATCATCGCCGGGAAGAACTCGCCGCCGTTCCGACCGACCCAGTGGAGGCTGCCGGTTCGGGTGGCGGCGGAGCCCTGGTAGTGGGGGATCACGTGTTCGGCGAACAGCCGGTAGCTGCGCTGCGTGGCATCCCAGTCGGCCGTGTCGGTGGCGAGCAGCAGGAAGGTGCCGAAGCCGCCCGATCGCTCGACGAGCCCGTCGATCCGGGCGATCGCGTCGTCGGGGGTGCCGATCGTGGCGATGCCGAACGAAGGGAACCCGGTGGTCGTCCAGAACTCGAGGGCGGTGTCGGGCGTGTCGGACCAGGGGAGCTTCCGTCCGCCCGCCATCCCCTCCATGTACCCGGCGATGTCGAGCACGCCGTGGCGGGCCTCGGCCCAGGCCTGCTCCCGGGTCTCGGCGAGGTGCATCGGGACCACGACGCGCCAGCGTCGGCGATCGGCCTCGGCGCCGGCAGCAGCTGCGTGCTGTTCGTAGACGCCCCAGTTGGCGTCCAGCGCGTCGTAGCCCGCCTGGGCACCTGCGGCGACCGACAGCATCCCGAGGCCGTGCCGGCCGGCCACGGTGGCGCCCGCCGGCGAGACCGCGGAGGCGACCGCCACCTCGGGTCCGCCAGGCGTGAACGGCGCGAGCTGGAGTCGGGCGTCGCGCAACGTGAACCAGTCGGTCTGCATCGAGACGACCTCGCCCCGCAGCAGGGGCACGACGGCGTCGAGCGCCTCGATCATCATGCGCCGCTGGTCGTAGGGGTCGATGCCCATCATGTAGGCGTCGGACGGGAGCTGCCCCGGTCCGGCGCCGAGCATGACCCGACCGCGGGTCTGGTGGTCGAGCTGGAGGAACCGGTCGGCGAGGATGAACGGGTGGTGGAAGGCCAGGGAGTTCACCCCGCTGCCGAGCCGGATCCGACGGGTCTGCTCCGCCGCGGCCGCGATGAACACCTCCGGGGACGCGATGGTCTCGTAGCCGCCGCTGTGGTGTTCGCCGATCCACGCCTCGTCGAACCCGAGGTCGTCCATGAGCCGGACGAGCTCGAAGTCACGCCGCAGCTGCAGGGTGTGGTTGCCCGCCGGCGTGTGGTAGGGCGCGATGAACGCCCCGAACGAGCTCGGCCGAAGCATGCCGTCGTCAGCCATCCCGGACCTCCCCATGAGCGGCTCGGGGGCCATGATCGGCCGGTCAGCGGTCGTCGTGCACGTCGGGGGCCACGGTCGCCTGACGGGCCAGCTCCCGCTGAGTGCCGTACCGCCAGATCCCGAGCGCGCCCAGCCCGATCGGGATCAGGATGATCCAGGTCAGCACCCGGAAGATCAGGACGCCGGCCGTCACCTCGTTGACCCACTCGGAGCCGGACACCGCAGTCATCATGGCGATGAGGGTCGTCTCGCTGACCCCGACGTTGCCTGCGGTGATCGGGACCGCCGTCAGTCCCTGGAGGACGGCGTACGCAACGAACATCGCGGGCCAGGGCAGCTCGTCCTCGGGCACGCCGGCGAAGCGCACGCACATCACGAGCAGTCCGAAGCGCGTGAGCGAGGTGAGCACCGCCGCCCACGTGGCGACACGCCACTGGGTGCGGAGCAGGTCGGCGGCCCGGAGGCGGAGCGCCGACAGCTGGTCGGCGAGCGGCGCCCCGTCCTGTCGCTTGAGCAGACGGAGCGTGAACCGCCACGGCCCCTCGAGGATCCGGCCGAACCACTGGACCCGACGGTCCGAGGAAGCGACCACGGCGATCACGGAGACGACGGAGGCGAGCACGACGGCAGCGAACGCGATGGTCCGGCCGAGCCCCCGCTGCGGGAAGTCGATGAGGAGGATCACCGCGCCGGCGATGACCGGCAGCAGCAGCTTCGAGCCGATGCTGAAGATGCCGTTCGCGGTCAGCGCGAGGGCCGACTCCGAGGTCGTGCGCCCCCACGACTGGAACATCCGGAGCCGCACGGGCAGGTCGCTGGGACCAGGGATGACCGCCGCCACCGCCGCCGGACCCACGAAGGCCAGCACCCCGCGCCGCACCGGGAGCCCGGGCACGAGGGCCGCAGTCATCAGGCCCTGGGCGGCGAGGTCGATGACCAGACCCGACAGGAGGGCGAGACGCTCGGCGTCGGAGATGCCGCGCAGCGAGTCGCCCACCGCCTCGAGGTCGAGGTCCTCGAACACGGAGGCGAGCAGCCAGAAGGACAGCGCCAACGCGGCGAGGGAGATCCCGATCCGGAGGACCGACTTCCGGATCAGGACCCAGCGGCTGCGGCCGGGCGAGTCGGTCACCGGGTCGCCGGCTTCGGTGGGACGGGCTGGCCGAGGTGGGCCAGCCACCCGCGGAGCACCTGGTGGAGACCGGCGGAGGTGTACGGCGTCTCCTCGGGCCAGGGCAGGTCAACCGGGTGGAGCACGAAGGGCAGCGTCTGGTCCCCGCCGAGGCCGCCGTGCACGGACACCTGGTGCTCGAAGGCGACGATCTCGGCTGTCGCCGGATCGATCGAGCTGTTCACCATGAGGTCGGCCACGTGGGGGAAGCGGTCCGCGTCACGGACCTTCCGCAGCGCGTCGGGCCCGAACGACCCGAGCGGATCCGCCCCCTCCACCTCGTCCGTGTCGAGCCAGCGGACCCCGTCACGTCCCATGACGACGGACCCCCGCTCCGCGGTCCGCACGAGGACGAAGCCGATGCCGGGGTGGTCGACGAGGGTCGGGATCAGCTCCGGGTACCGGTCGGCGATCTCCTCGGCGGTGCAGCGTTCGGACGAGTGCAGCAGGTACACCAGACCGAGGTTGCCGGATGCGAGCACCTTGATCGTCGAACCGTCGACGCGGCCGAGATCCGGTTCCTCCTGCGGGCCGATCACCCCCTGTTCGTCACGTCTGCCTCGGACGAGGGCGCGCACGGTGCCGGCGACGGGACCCGCACCGGCCTGCACGGCGGCGGTGAGGTGGGACCACCCTTCGGTGCGGCTGGCCGCGTCCTGCTCGACGGGCGGCGGTGGGGGCAGCGCCGCCGCCCGGTGCACGAAGGCGTCGAACTCCTCGCCGAAGCGGTCGTGGAACGTCGCGCCCTGCGTCTGACCGTGGTCGGAGAGCACAACGATCCGGTACTGCCGCTCGACCAGCCTCGCCATGCGCTCGATGCGGTGGATCGAACGATCGATGTCGCGGAGCACCGCCAGGGCGTCGGCCCGCTCAGGCCCCGAGTGGTGCGCGACCTCGTCGTAGCCGATGAGGTTGACGTAGATGACGGACCGACCCTCGGCGATGTCGCCGATCACCCCGTCCACCGACACGTCCCGGGTGATGATCGTGGTGAAGGCCCGCAGCAGCGCATACGTCCGATTGCGTTCGACACGGGGCCGGACGTCACGGCGTCGCTGGTCGGCGTTGGCGCGTCGCTCGCGGATGAGCTCGGCGACGAACTCGACCGCGGTCCGCGACACGTTGTCGGGGCGGGAGAAGTACGGCCCGTACCCGGCACCGATCCGCCCCTCCTTGGTCCGTGCAGCGGCGCTCATCGTGAGGACGGCCCGCTCGGCGTCGCCGGTGAAGAGGTTGTTGTAGCTGGACCCGTCGACGGCGAGCAGCCCACATCCGTCGCTGTGCCGACGCTCGATCTCGGCGGCCGACTTCGGGAGGTTCGACACGAGGGTCGTGCCCGTGTCCTTCTCGACCCACCGGAAGGCGGGCATGTCCGACGCGTTCCCGTGAAGGATCCCGATCTGGCTCACGCCCGTCTGGCACGACCAGGCCGTGTCCCAGGTGCGAAGGGCGTGGCTGCCGTCGTCCAACCAACGGTGCAGCGTGGGCAGATCGCCGCTACGGAGCGCACGCCGGGCGACCGCGTGGGCGAGCCCGTCGATCTGGATGAACACCACCCCGGGCGTCTCGACGGCCGAGCCCCTTCGGCGTCGCTGCGTCCGACCGATCCGCCGGGCCTGTCGGCGGTCCCACCAGAGGTCGTCGTCCACGGCGAAGACGGAGGTGAGGAGCGTCGACATCGCTGCGGTGACGATCGTGACCGCGACCGCGGCCCAGAACCCGTCGAGGCGGATGCCGGGGATGGCGTCGAGGACGAGGAGGACGAGCAGGGCTTC
Organism: Acidimicrobiales bacterium; assembly: GCA_040382135.1. Lineage (GTDB taxonomy): Bacteria > Actinomycetota > Acidimicrobiia > Acidimicrobiales > JBEIGA01 > JBEIGA01. Next base: position 12,170 of record JBEIGA010000024.1, on the reverse strand, counting down.
GGCGAAGAGGCTGCCGAGACCCAAGGTGAGCACAGACAGCGGCACCAGAAGTCGGGAGATCAACGGCCAGATCACCGTCCCGGCGATCGACAGCACGATGGCGGCGGCGAGCGCTGCTCCGAGATCGTCGATCGCGAACCCTCGGAGGATCCAGGCGGCGATCATGAGGGTGAGCGTCTCGACGAGGACCTGGATCGCGAAGAGGCCGAGGATGTAGGCGCCGCCGTGGCGCCGTTCGGTGGGGTCCGCGGTGGTCACGGACGCAGACGCTACGCCCCGGTCAGGGGCGCGGCTCACATCTGCCCGCTACATCGCACGCAGGCGGCGGATGCGCTCCTCGGTGGGCGGGTGGGTCGAGAACAGCTTGGCGAGGTTCACGCCGCCGCCCTTGGGCTTGCCCTGGAACTCGGCGAGCGGGTTGTGGATGTACGCCTGCGCCTGCGCCGGCGGGACCTGCATGGGGATCCGCGCTGCGTAGCTCTCGATCCGCTCCAGGGCCCGGGCGAGGGGCGCCCCGGACCCGATGAGCTCGGCGGCGCCACGGTCAGCCTCGAACTCGCGGGAACGGCTGACCGCCATCTGGATCAGCGAGGCCGCGATCGGGGCGAGCAGGGAGACCGCCAGCAGGGCGATCGGGTTCGGGCGGTCCTCGTCGTCTCGGCCGCCGCCGAACATCGACGCATACATGGCGATGTTGGCGATGAAGGAGATGGCGGTGGCGATGGCGGCGGCCACCGATCCGATCAGGATGTCGCGGTGCTTCACGTGCATGAGCTCGTGCGCCATCACGCCGCGCAGCTCGTCCTCGGGGCATCGTCTGCAGCAGGCCCTGCGTGGCGCAGACCACGGCCTTGCGGGGGCCTCGGCCGGTGGCAAAGGCGTTGGGTTGCATGCTCGGCGAGACCGCCACGGTTGGCATAGGCAGGTTGGCCTTTGCCGCGAGGTCGCGGACCATCCCGTAGAAGGCGGGGTTGTCGGCCTCGGTGATCACCTGGGCACCGGCCGACTTCAGGGCCAGCTTGTCGCTGAACCAGTAGCTGCTGCCCACCATCACGAGGGCCAGCACGAGGCCGATCACCAGCGACGTGCTACTGCCGCCGCCGAGCACGCCGGCGACCACGACGATGAGGCCGCCGAGCGCTGCTAGCAGCGCAGTGGTCTTCAGGGTGTTGGCGAACATCCGGTCACTCCTCTCGCTCCAATCGCTCTCAGGCCCGGGCCTGGATCCGGCGGCGGACCACCGACTTCCGCAACTCCTCGAGCCAGAGCACGGAGGAGGCGACGGCGACGCAGACCAGCCACTGCGAGCCGGAGATCGACATGGTGTCGAACAGGTCCTGCATGAACCCGAGGTGGGTCACGCCGACCTGGAGCAGCAGCACCGCAACGAGGGCGATCCACAGGCTGCGGTTGGAGAACGTCGATCGGCTGAACACCGACAGGCGGTCGCTGCGGGCGTTGAGGATGTTGAAGAACTGGAACAGCACGAACGTGTTGAACGCCATGGTTCCGGCCACGGTCGCCGTGCCCGCCTCGGCCTCCGGGCCGGGTGCCCAGGCGAGGACGGCCAGCGTCCCCGCCGCCATGATCACGGCCGAGAAGGCGATGGCGCTCCACCGCTCACGGGTCAGGATCTTCTCGTTGGTGGGACGCGGCGTCCGCCGCATGATGTCCTCGGCGCCCTCGTCGACGCCGAGGGCCATGGCCGGCGGACCGTCCATGATGATGTTGACCCAGAGGATGGCGATCGCGGTGAACGGCTTGCCGCTCGCGATGTCGAGGATCGCCGAGATGAGGAACAGGGCGGCGAAGCCGAGCGTGGTGCTCAGCTGGAACCGGACGAACTTGACGATGTTGTCGTAGATGATCCGGCCGCGGCGGACGGCCCCGACGATGGTGGCGAAGTTGTCGTCGGTCAGCACCATGGTGGCCGCTTCCTTGGTCACCTCCGTGCCGGTGATGCCCATGGCGACGCCCATGTCGGCCTGCTTGAGCGCCGGTGCGTCGTTGACGCCGTCGCCGGTCATCGCCACGACGTTGTCGCGCCGTTGGAGCGCAGCGACGAGGCGCATCTTGTGCTCGGGGGCCACGCGGGCGAACACCGAGATCTCGTCGATCCGCCGGTCGAGCTCGTCGTCGCTCATGCGGTCGAGGTCGGCGCCCGTGACCGCCACGACGTCCCGCCCGTCGCCGCCGAGCCCGAGCTCGCGGCCGATGGCCGACGCGGTGGCGGCGTGGTCGCCGGTGATCATCTTCACGCGGATGCCGGCCTGACGGGCTTCGGCGATCGCGGCCTTGGCCTCGGGACGGGGCGGGTCGACGATGCCGATCAGCGCCAGGAGGACGAGGTCGTGCACCAGGGTGCCGCACTCGACCCCCGAGTCGTGGATCTCCGACCAGTCGTCGACGGCGAACTCGCGGGAGGCGACCGCGAGCACCCGCAGACCCTGACCGGCGAGCCGCTCGTTCTCCGCCTCGAAGAGCGAACGGACGGTGTCCATGGGGACCAACGTGCCGTCCGGACCCAGGGCGGAGGCGGACCGGGCGAGCAGGACGTCGGGGGCGCCCTTGGCGAACAGGCGGACGACCCGACCGCCGCTGGAGGTGGTCATCTCGTGGGCGGTCGCCATGAACTTCACGGCCGAGTCGAACGGTGCCTCGGCGACCCGGGGATGCCGGGCACGGATGTCGGCAACGTCGATGCCGCCCTTCGCGGCCAGCACGACCAGCGCCCCCTCGGTGGGGTCGCCGACCAGCTGCCACATGCCGTCCTCCTCGCGGAGCACGGCGTCGTTGCACAGTGCGAGCGGTGCGAGCGCGGCCGGGAAGGTGAACAGCTCGTCGCCGGCGGCCCGCTGGATCTCGCCGGCCGGGGAGTAGCCCTCGCCCGTGACCCGGTGGTTCCGCCCCTGGATGAACAGCTCCCGCGCCGTCATCTGGTTGAGGGTCAGCGTGCCCGTCTTGTCGCTGCAGATGACGCTGGTGCAGCCGAGCGTCTCGACGCCTGCGAGGCGCTTCACGATGGCGTTCTGCTTGGCCATCTTCGACACCCCGATGGCGAGCGTCACGGCCGTGACCGCCGGCAGGCCCTCGGGGATGGAGGCGACCGCCAGGGCGACGGCGGTGAGGAACAGCTCGCTGAAGCTGTCGCCCCGGATCAGCCCGATCACGAAGACGAGGGCGACGATGACGCCGGCGAGGCGGGCGAGGCTGTGGGCGAGCACGTCGAGCTGCTTCTGCAGCGGGGTCTTCTCGTCGTCGGCGCTGCGCAGCAGCCCGGCGATGCGACCGATCTCCGTGGTCATCCCCGTGCCGGTGATGACCAGATCACCCCTGCCCCGGGTGACCGTGGTGTTCATGTACACCATGTTCTTGCGATCGCCGAGGGGGACCTCGTCCCGGTCGATCGCCTCGAGGGCCTTCACCGAGGGCACGCTCTCGCCGGTGAGGGCGGCCTCCTCGACCTCCAGGTTCACCGCGGTGATCAGCCGACCGTCGGCAGGGACGCGATCACCCGCCTCGACGAGCACGATGTCGCCGGGCACGAGATCGCCTGCAGGCACCGAGAGCAGCTCACCGTTCCGACGGACCCTGGTCTGGGTGACCAGCATCTTCTTCAGGGCCTCGAGTGACGCCTCGGCCCGGTTCTCCTGGACGAACCCGATGATCGCGTTCAGGAACACGACGATGAGCACCACCACGGGTGTCTTCAGCTCACCCGACACCACGAAGCTCACGACCGCGGCGCCGAGCAGGATCAGGATCAGGGTGTCCGTGAACTGCCCGAGGAACCGCTTCCACGCCGGCGTCCGCTCCGCCTCCGCGAGCTCGTTCGGCCCGTGCTCGGCACGGCGACGCTCGACCTCGATGCTGCTGAGCCCCTGGCCGTCGTCGACGTCCATCCATGCGAGCGCCGTCGCCGGATCCACACGGTGGTAGGCGGCAGAGCCTCCGGAAGCGGCGCGATCGTTGGTGGTGGGCAGCAAGGGACGCGGATCCTTCGGTCGACGGGCACGGTCTTCCCGAAGGTCTCTCCCATCCGCTCGGCGGACCGCCCACCCGGGCCGACGCCGGCCGTGATGACGAGAGGGGCGCAGCGCTGGTGGCGCCGGGGATACTCCCCTTCGGTGCCGACTGTATGGGCGCGGGACCGGGGCGACAACCTCGGATTTCCGCTCAAACCCCTGCGCTGCGATTCCGATGACATGTGCATGCACCGAGGGGGACCGTGTCCTGACGACGTCCTGGACGAGCAGGTCCGCACCCAGCTCTTCGTCAGCGCGGTCGACCAGTGCCGGATGGCGGCGGCGATCGGGGCGCCTGCCGCGCTCCTCGCCGTCGCCGTGCTGTGGTCGTCGGCGGACCGGTCGTCACTGCTGATCTGGGGGGTCCTCGCCCTCGGCACGCTCGCCGTGAACCTGACGGCGACACGGCGGACGCTGCGCGCACGGACGGTCGTGCCGGGGGACGAACGCCGTCTCGTGACCGGGATGGTGGCCACCGGCATCGTCTGGGGCGGCCTCGCAGTCGTGGCCATGCCCGAGGACCCGGGCCGACAGGCCCTCATCGGGTTGTTCGCCTTTCTCTTCGTGGTGGGGAACGCCGTCTTCACCGCACCGCATCTCGCGTCGTTCCTCGCGTTCCACCTGTGCGCCATCGCCGTGATCACGGTGGGCTTCGTCCGGGTGGGGCAGGCGCACTCGGCGCTGTTCGCCGGGGTCCTGCTCCTCGGCGGGGTCGCGACGGCGTTCATCCATCGGATGGCCCACGGCGCCTCCATCCGCACCGCCACCGAGGCGATCCGCAGTGACCTGCTCGTGGCTGCGGTGGAGCGGGAGCGGGCGAGGCTCGAGGAGGCGAACGCAGCGCTCGCGCTCCTGAAGGACGAGTACGCCCACCGGGCCACCCACGATCCGCTCACCGGGATCGCGAACCGGTCCCTGCTGACCGAGCAGACGACGCTCGCCGTGGCGAACGCCCGCCGGCAGGGTCAGGTCTGCGCGATCCTCTCGTTCGACCTCGACCGTTTCAAGGCCGTCAACGATTCCCTCGGCCACGCCGGCGGCGACGAACTGCTCCGCCAGCTGGTCGGTCGTGTCCAGCCCCTCCTACGGCAGGGCGACGTGTTCGCACGGATGGGCGGCGACGAGTTCACCGTCCTGCTCCCCTCGCTGGAGCGGGCCGAGGACGCGGTCGGCATCGCACACCGCATCGTCGACGCAGTCGGTGCCCCGTTCGACCTCGGCGGAAGGGAGACCGTCGTCGGGGCCAGCGTGGGGATCGCCCACGACGCCGACGGGACCACGGAACCCGACGAACTGCTCCGCAACGCCGACGCCGCGCTCTACCGGGCCAAGGAGCTGGGCCGCCGCCGGGTCGAGGTCTTCGACGCCGGCCTCCGGGCGGAGCTCGAGCGCAGGATCGACGACGAGCGTCGGATCCGGGAGGCGCTGGCCGAGCGTCGGATCACCGCCTGGTACCAGCCGACCATCGAGCTCCGCTCGGGCAACATCGTCGGCGCCGAGGCCCTGGCCAGGTGGATCGACCCGGAGCTCGGCGTCCGGCCGGCGGCGACCTTCGTCCCTGCGGTCGAGGCCTGCGGTCTGCACTCGGACCTCTCACAGGTGATCTGGAGCAAGGCACTCCGCTTCCGGGCGGGGCTCACCGGTCTGGTCGCCGACGGCTTCCGGGTGCGGATCAACGTCGACCCACGCGAGATCTCCGACGACCAGCTCGACCTGGCGCTCGACGCGCTCGCGCGTTCCGGCTGTCCGGCGGACGGCATCGCGGTCGAGGTGACCGAGCGGGCCGTCATCGGGGACCTCGACGAGACCACGAGGATCCTCGGCGTCATCCGTGCCGCTGGGCTCATGGTCGAGCTCGACGACTTCGGGACGGGTCACTCGTCGCTGACGCTCGTGACCCGGCTCCCCGTCGACGGACTCAAGATCGACCGGAGCTTCGTGGAACAGCTCGACACCTCGGCGTCCGCCCGGGCGGTGGTCGCCGCCACCGTCGAGCTCGCGAACCGTCTCGGACACGAGGTGATCGCCGAAGGGGTCGAGACCGAGGCCCAGGCCGCGGCGCTCCGCTCCATGGGGATCAGGTACGCGCAGGGCTACCTGTGGTCGCCCGCAGTGCCCGGCGAGGTCCTGCGGGACTGGCTGGTCAACGGTCCCACCTGGCCCACCCGCGCCCGGCTCCGCGCCGTGGGCTGACGACCCGCGGGCGGTAGCGCGGTGGGGTGCTCGATGCGGTCGAGCTCACCCGCGAGCGCGTCGTGCACCCGCCCCACCCGGTGTTGCGCGTAGGAGCGGGCGGCAAGTTGGCCGCTCGCCGCCAGACCGGCGCCCACCGGGACCGCCAGCGCGGCGGCCGGCGCGAACCCGACCAGCAGCACGATCGTGCCCGCGCTCAGAGCGCCCGCCCCCGCCCCGCCGGCGAGGCGGACGTTCCGGCCCCTCCGGACCCCCGCGAGATCGGCCTCGATCCGGACGTGGACGGCGGCGCCGCCGATGGGCGTCACCACGAGGTCGAGGGAGCCGACGTCCTCCAACAGCAGTCGGCCGCCCAGGTCGGTGGCACGACGCAGCACCACCCCGAGCCCCTGACGGGGCACCCAGCGGCTGCGGGTGGGACTGACCCGCCGTGGTTGGAGCAGCTGCGACCGGAGGTAGTGGTGGAGGTGTGCCGTGACCTCGTCGGCGGACCCGACGAGCCGGCGCTCCACCACCACATGGGCCGATCCGAGGACGGACCCGTGCCCCGCGCCCGGTTCGAGCGCGAGCTCGTCGATGGCACGGCGGACCGCGTCCCGGGACAGGCCGGCCTCGGCGGCGGCCTCCTCGACCAGGGCGGCGTCGACGAGCTCGGTGGCCCCAGGTCCGGCGGAGGCGTCGAGCTCCGCTGCCCGCCGGAGCACCCTCGCCACCTCGTCCGGGGTCAACCCCCGCCCCTGTGTGCTCACCGACCGCGCACCTCCGCCGTCCAGTGTGGCGAGCGCGAGGCCCTGGGGGTACGCGGCCCCACCTGCTCAGCTCCGGCGGGGACCGCCGCGCTCACCCGGCCAGCGGGAGCCGCCGATCGTGTCGGCGTAGGGCCAGAAGGCGATGGGGTCGAGCGGGCCGAAGAGGGTGATCGAGCGCTCGAACTGGTCGAGCGTGCCGAGCACGGCCGACACCTGTTCCCGCATGGGCAGCAGCTCGGTGTACGGGTCCCACGGGCTGTCGCGCAGGACGAGCTCACCGTCGACCGCCTCGGCGTGGGTGATCCGGTTCATGGTGCGCACCCGGACGACGTGGGGCGGGAAGTCGTACTCCTTCTCGACACCGCCGACGGCCCGGGACGACTTGATCCACCACTCGTTCTCCTCGTAGGCCGGCTCGGCGGGGAGGGCGTCGCCGACGGTCCCGCGGAACTCGAGGAACGTGTAGCCCTGGTGGGTGCAGACCACCTCGACCTTCTGGCCGTAGCGGAAGAAGCGGATCGTGCACGGGAACTTCGGCTGGCCGTTCAGCTCCTGGCTGATGAAGACCGCCGCCTCCTGGTCGATCCCCATGCCCAGGCAGTACAGCCCGCGGACCCCCTGGAACTCCGCCTCCACCTTCGTGCTGACCCCGTACTCGGGCTCGCCGAGGACCGGCGCGCAGTAGATGTTGACGTGGACGTTCGGGGAGCCGGTCGGGGTCAGTCCCGGCGGCAGCAGCGCTGCGATGCGCTCCGGGTCGGTGCGGTAGACGAGCTGGAGCTTCGGCCAACCGGCGATCTCGCCGGGCCGGGTCATCGGGGTGTCGGTCATGGCAGGCTCCTCGTCGCACGGGTTGCGCGCCCCCAACGGGGCGACTTCCATGTGTCGAGGGACACTCTGACACTCCAGCCGAGGATCGAGCCAGTGACCAGCAACCAGCCCGCCGCCCACCACATCGTCATCTCGGCCGACACCCACTGCGGTGCCGCGCTGCGGGACTACAAGCCGTACCTCGAGCGGAAGTACCACGACGCCTTCGAGGAGTGGGCGGCCCACATCGAGCGGGAACAGGAGCGGGCCGACGCCCTGTTCGCCGGTCAGGGCAGGTCGACCCGCAACGTCGGCATCGACGGCGACCCCGTCCTCGACGCCGACCGGAACTGGAACACCGAGCGCCGTCTCCGCGAACAGGAGGCCGACGGCGTGATCGCCGAGGTGTGCTTCCCCAACACCCAGCCGCCGTTCGCGCCTGCCGCCGCCACCCAGTTCGAGGCCCCGCCCTACGGCGACAACTTCGAGCACCGCTGGGCGGGCCTGCGGGCCCACAACCGCTGGCTCCTCGACTTCGTGAACGAGGCGCCCGGGCGCCGGGCCGGGATCGCCCAGATCTTCCTCGGCGACGTCGAGGGTTCGGTCGCCGAGATCGAGTGGGCGGCCGCCAACGGCCTGCGCGGCGGGATCCTCGTCCCGGGGGCGCCGCCGGACTCGCCGTTCGACCCGCTGTACTCGGCCGCCTACGAGCCCATCTGGGCGGCCGCCGCGGCGAACGACATGACGCTCAACCACCACGCCGGTGGGGCCACGCCGAGCTTCGGCAACCACTTCCCCTCCTCGCTCGCCATGTTCATGCTCGAGGTGTCCTGGTGGTCGCACCGGGCCCTGTGGCATCTGATGTTCTCGGGTGTCTTCGAGCGGCACCCGGACCTGCGCTGGGTCAACACCGAGACCGGAACGGCCTGGGTGCCCGAGACCCTCGAGAAGCTCGACGACTTCTACGAGCGGATGAAGTACTCCCAGTACGGTTCGGAGTCGATCTTCGGCGGCATGGCGGTCGCGGGCATGTCGCTGCGTCCGAGCGAGTACTGGCAGCGCCAGTGCTACGTCGGCGCCAGCTTCCTGCGCCCGAACGAGGTCCACCTCGTGGAGCAGCTCGGCGACGACAAGATCATGTGGGGCTCCGATTACCCCCACATCGAGGGTTCGCAGCCGTTCACCCGGGAGCACCTCAAGCTCACCTTCGGCGGGATGGACCCGGACCGGGTCACGAAGGTCCTCACCACGAACGCCGCCCGCGTCTACAAGTTCGACCTCGAGAAGCTCGCGCCGCTGGCCGAGCAGCACTGCCCCACCAAGGCCGAGGTGTTCGGCGGCATCGACTACGCCCTCATCCCCGAGCAGGCCAAGGGCTGCCCGGGCATGAACCCGCGCAACCAGGTGGTGGCCGTCTAGGTCAGGGGGGACCGGCTGCGCCCGGCGCGCACCTCGGCGAGAGGTCGCGCCGCGGCGCGCCGGTAGGCGAGCTCGGACACCATGCCCGGCGCGGGCCAGCGGCCGTCGCGGCTGTAGGCCCACCACTCCAGCGGGTTCAGGTAGTACGAGCAGGTCTCCACGGTGCGGGCCGCCGGCCCTTGTCGACCGCGGCGGCGCCAGACGACGTAGCCGGCGAGCGAGCCCAGCGGGTACCAGACGGCGTAGGTGAGCACGTAGAACGGCCCGAGCCAACGCGCCTGCCAGACGTGCACGTCCTCGTGCTCGGTGACCAGGCGGCGACGCCGCGGCGTGTCGACGTCGCCCGCGCCGGACACGACGTTCCCCAGCGTGAGGGCGAAGCCGGGCTTGAGTCGGGCGCCGCCCCGGTACACGTGGCGGTTCTGCCGCTGGCTGAGCGAGGCCTCGTACCCCGACCCCGGCCGGACGGCGGCGACGACATGGGACACCAGCGATCCGGCGACGGCGGGAGCGCCCCACGTGGCGTCGAGGACGAAGGCCGCCACGCCCGACGGCCGGCGCCAGGCGTAGATCCCACGCCATCCCGACACTGCACCGTTGGCCGCGGCGACGAGGCCGAGCGCCGTCCCGAGGTCGGGGTCGATGCGACGGCCCGCAGCGCGGCCGAGGGCGCCGCCTGCCGCCGCCACGACGGCCGCCTCCAACGCGCTCCGCAACCAGGACGGTCTCCCCATGGGCCCACCGTAGGTCCCCCGGTCGCCGGCGGCACCGCGGTGCTAGACCGTCGCCATGACGATCACGGACTTCGATCCCTTCGCTGCCCGGGACGACATCCCCTACGAGCAGTTCGCCGAGATCCGGCGGACCTGCCCCGTCGCCCGGACGCCCACCGGCTGGTACCTCTCGAAGCGGGACGACGTCCTGGCGGCCACCAAGTCCGTCGAGACCTTCGTCTCGAGCTTCCGGGAGCCGGGTGTCGTGGTCCCGGAGGAGGAGAAGCTCGTCTCGGAGATCGCCGAGCCGCGGCACGGCAAGGTCCGGCGGATCATCAACGCCACGGTCGCCCACCACAAGTCGATGCGGGCGGAGCCCTTCGTCCGCGACCTGTGCCGCGAGTACCTGACCCCGGTGCTCGAACGGGGACACGGCGAGTTGGTCGCCGAGTTCGTCGCACCGGTCCCGATCAACGTGATCGCCCATCTGATCGGCGTGCCCCGGGAGGACTGGGAGCAGTTCAAGGTGTGGTCCGACGAGGTCGTCGAGGGCACCTACCCCACGAAGAACCGCAACGAGCGCGGCGAGGGCCTCGCCGGCGCCCACCCGGAGTTCACGGCCTACGTCGACACCCTCGTCGCCCGGCGCCGCACCGACCCGGACCGGCCGGACGACCTCGTGACCCGGCTGGTGGAGACCGAGATCGACGGGCACCGGCTCACCGACGTGGAGATCCGCACCCAGCTGGTGTTCCTGATCATCTCGGGCAACGAGACCACGCGGCACCTGATCGGCAACCTGCTGGGCCGGGTGATCGGCGACGCCGAGCTGTTCGCCGCCCTGGCCGCCGACCCGGCGCGCATCGAGGCGGCCGTCGAGGAGTCGCTGCGGGTCGATCCTCCGATCCACCTGTTGCTCCGCGACTGCGTCCACGCCACCGACATGTTCGGGGAGCCGATGGCCGAGGGCGACAAGGTGGTGTTCGGGATCGCATCGGCGAACCGGGACGAGGACCTCTTCGCCGACGCCGACCGCTTCGTGCTCGACCGGCCCAACGTCCGGGACCACATGTCCTTTGGCGGCGGGCCCCACGTGTGCCCGGGTTCGAGCCTCGCCCGGCTGGAGGCCCGGGTCGCGCTCGAGGTGTTCCTCGACCTGGTCGCCGAGGCCCGCTTCGCCGAGGGCTACTCGTGGACCAAGACCCCGGTGTTCTGGGCCAACGGTCCGAAGGAGCTCCCCGCGCTGCTGGTGGCCCGGTGACCTCGCCGACGGCGTGATCGTCGCCCTGCTCACCACGCCACGCGGTGGCACCCCCCGGCCGGCGCCGTCCGGCTGGTACCGCGGGCCGGGCAACCGGCTCGCGGACGCACTGCGCGCCCGCGGCGCGGAGGTGCTGCTCTGGTGGGACGAGCCCGCCGGCCCGGCGCTCACCGACGACCTCGCCGTCGCCTGTCTCCGGGCCGGGTCGCCGGAGAACCAGCGCCGAGCCCGTGATCTCGTCGCCCGCGGGGTGCCGGTGGTGAACGATCCTCGGGCCCACGCCGATGCCGGCGACAAGTGGCTGACGGCGCAGCGCCTCGTCGCCGCCGGCGTGCCCCACCCGCCCACCGTGCCGGCGGCAGCCGTCGGCCCGGATGCGGTGGAGCGGCGACGGGTCCTGAAGTCCCGGCGGGGGGCGGGCGGGCAGGGCGTGTCCCTGCTGGAGCCCGGGGCGAGCCTGCCGGAGGACGTCGAGGCCTGGCTGGTGCAGGAGTTCGTGACGGTGCTCGAGGACTACCGGGTGGCCGTCGTCGGCGGTGAGGCCGTCGCGTGGATGCGCCGCACCCCCGCAGCCGGCGACTTCCGGACCAACCTCCGGCTCGGCGCGTCGGCCGAGTCGTGCCCCTGCCCGTCGCCCGAGCTCACGGCGATCGCGGTGGCAGCGGTGGCGGCCCTCGGGCTCGACGTCGCCGGCGTGGACCTCGCCGTCGGCCCCGACGGGCCGGTCGTCTTCGAGGCCAACCCTGCGCCCACCACGTGGATGCCCGACCCCGCCGACGCCGCCCGCGTCGCCGACGCCCTCGCCGCCCTCCTCCTCGCCCGGGCCGCCACCGGCACCGGCACCGGCACCGCCTCTCCCGTTCTTTGAAGCGTGGGGGGGGGGGGTTGGGCCCCGCCCGGCAACGGGAAACCGGCGGGGGGCGCGGGGGGGGGCCGCCCGCCCCGCGGGCCGCCGCGGGGGCGGGGGGTGGGCGGGGCGGAGGGGGCGGCCCCCGGGCCC
>JBEIGA010000023.1:0-22834 GCA_040382135.1 Acidimicrobiales bacterium | reverse complement strand
TTGAACTCGATCACCCAGCCCCAGTCGGCCTCGGTGGCGGCGTCGAGGGCGCGGTTGGTGACCACGCCGACGTTGTTCGACAGCACGTGCACCGCACCCCGTGCAACGACGGTCCGCTCGGCCAGCGCCGCCAACGACTCCCGGCTCGTGCCGTCCACCGACTCGGCCACGGCGCTGCCGCCCGCCGCCTCGATCTCGGCCACGACCGCCTCGGCCGACGCCGTCTCGATGTCGGCGACGACGACGTGCATCCCCTCGCCGGCCAGGCCGAGCGCGGTGCCGCGGCCGATGCCGCTCCCGCCCCCCACCACGACCGCCGTCCTACCTGCGAGCTCGATCATGTGGACCCCCCTTGCACCCCGAACGGTAGGGTGCCCGCCATGGAGCGAACCAAGCCAGACGTGACCCTGCCCGAAGGCGAGCCGAGCGGGAAGGCGCTGCGCGTCGAGGACCTGATCGTCGGCGACGGCGAGGAGGCCCGCCCGGGCCACGCCGTCGAGGTCCACTACGTCGGCGTGTCGTGGAACACCGGGCGCGAGTTCGACGCCTCCTGGAACCGCCGCGAGACCTTCCGCTTCAAGCTCGGTGCCGGCCAGGTCATCACCGGCTGGGACCAGGGCGTCGCCGGGATGAAGGTCGGCGGCCGCCGCATGCTCGTGATCCCGCCGGCGCTCGGCTACGGCGCCCGGGGCGCAGGCGGGGTCATCGGCCCGAACGAGCACCTGGTCTTCGTGGTCGACCTCATCGGCGTGCGCTGACGCGCAGGACGTAGTCGCCCCGCTCGTCCTCCCACCGGAAGTCCACGAGCTCCTTGGCCGCGGCGGCCTTGCAGAACTGCCGGAAGCTGCTGAAGCCGATCTTGCGCTCGGAGAACTCCGCCTGCCGGCGGCGCAGCTCGGTCTTGAGCCCCGACATCGGGACCCCCTTGCCCTCGTCCTCCTCGCGCACCGTGGCCACCAGCAGGTCGAAGGCCGCCGCCACCGGCCCCTCGTCGCTCAGCAGGTCGACCTCGGGGTCCCGGGACGGCCCGGTGAGCTCGACGAGGCCCTGCGCCTCGAGGTGCTTCAGGAACTCGGTGAAGCTGCGGAACCCGTGGTCGGTCTCGCTGAAGGTCGGGTCGATCCGCAGCATCGCCCGCTTCAGCGTGGAGCCGCGCACCGCCTCGCCGGCCGAGTGCATGCCCGACACGGTGGACAGCGCCAGCTCCACGACGTCGAGCGTCAGGCCGACCTCCTCCGACGCGGCGACGCCCGGGGTGGCCGCCGCCTCGGCCTCGGCCTCCTCGGCCGCGCCCACGCCCTCGAGCCGGTCGTAGAAGAGGAACTCGTCGCACGCCGGCGGCAGCAGCTTGGAGGTGGAGTCCTTCACGCCGATGCCGATCACCCGCTTGTCGAGCTCGCGGAGCTTGTGCACCAGCGGCGTGAGGTCCGAGTCGCCGGTGCAGATCACGAACGTGGTGACGTAGTCCCGTTCGAACGCCAGCTCCATCGCGTCGACGGCGAGCTTGATGTCGGCCGCGTTCTTGCGGCTCGCCCCCATCTTCTGGGGGATCTCGATCAGCTCGACGTGGTGCCGGGTGAGCGACCGGCGGTCCTCGTCGAAGTACGACCAGTCGGCGTAGGCCCGACGGACGATCACCCGGCCACGCTCGGCCATCGCCCGGGCGATCGGGCCGAAGTCGAAGCGCTTCAGGCGGAGGTGGTCCCGCGCCCCGATCGCCAGGTTCTCGTAGTCGAGGAACAGCGCGATCCGCGCCTCACCGTCATCAGCTGCCATCGGGTGAGTCTGCCCCATCCGCACGCATCACCCTGATCGGGCGGATCCACCGCCGGTCCCGAACGGTTAGGTTGCGCGGCGTGAACGATGAACCGACCCCCGACGACCCTCGCCCCGGCCGCTCTCGGCGCGCCGGCTCGTGGGTCCTGCTGGTGCTGGGTGCTCTGCTCGCGATCCTCTCGGTGGCGTCCATCTGGGTGCGCAACGTCCTGCTCGACACCGACCGGTACGTGGAGACGGTCGCTCCGCTCGCGGAGGACGAGGCGCTCCAGGCCGTCGCCGCCCAGCAGGTCACCGATGCGCTCATGGGAGCGATCGACGTGGAGGGGATCACCAGCGACCTCCTGCCCGAGCGGGCGGCCCCGCTCGCGCCGGCCATCGACGCCGCCGTCGAGCAGCTCGTCCTGCGGACCACCCTGCAGTTCTTCGCCTCGGACCAGTTCCAGACCCTCTGGGACACGGCGAACCGCACGGCCCACACCCAGATCGGCGCCCTGCTCACCGGCGGCGGCGACATCGTCGGCACCGAGAACGGCCGGGTCACCGTGGACCTCCAGGCGGTCGCCGCCGAGGTCCGGCTCCGCCTCGGCAGCCGGGGGCTCACGATCTTCGATCCGGTGCCCATCACCCAGCTCGGCGCCAAGCTCGAGCTCGTGCAGTCCGACAACATCGCCAAGGCGCAGGGCGCCGTGGACCTGCTCCAGAAGGCCGCCTTCGTGCTGCCCGTCCTGATGCTCGCCGCCTTCGCCGGCGCCGTGTTCCTCGCCGCCGATCGTCGCCGCGGCCTCTGGAGGGTGGGCATCGCCGTCGCCGTCTCGATGGGCGTCCTGATGGTCGGCATCGCCCTCGGTCGCCGCTTCTACCTCGACGCCCTCAGCGGGACGATCGACGCCGACGCGGCGCGGTCCGCGTTCGACATCCTCACCCGGTTCCTGCGGACAGCGATCCGGTTCATCTTCGGCGTCGGCCTGCTGATCGCCCTCGGCGTCTGGGTCACGGGCACGAGCCCGTCCGCGGTCAAGGTCCGCACACTGCTCGGCGGGGTCACCGGCAAGGCCGGCACCGCCATGGCCGACGGGGAGGCACCCGGCGGGTTCGCCACCTGGGTCGCCGACCACCGTCGGGGCGCCCGCACCGGCGTCGCCGTGGTCCTCGCCTTCCTCGCCATGACCGCCGAGCACCCGAGCCTTCGGACGCTGCTGCTCGCGCTCGTGATCGGCGGCGCCCTGTTCGCGGTGATCGCGGCGCTCGCCGCCCGGGTCGACGCCTACGCCGGCACGGCGTCGGCGTCGGCGACCGCCTCGCTGCGCACGTCGAAGTAGAGCAGGGCCAGCACGATCCCCGAGTAGGGCACCACCAGCGCGCCCACCAGACCGGCGAGCAGGTTGACGAACCAGAGCGGCGGCGAGAGCAGCAGCATCAGCAGCGTGGCGACCACGGGACCGATCCCGGCGACGGCGACGTTGGTGAGCACCGCCACGACGGCGATCCGAGGCGCGTGACCACGGGTGAGCGACCAGCTGCGCCGGAGCGCCGACGTCGCGCCCAACCCCTCCACCACCACGGCCTGCGGCAGGAGGACCCGGCGCACCGCGAGGTACAGGGCCACCGGCAGCCCGAGGATCGTCACGGCGAGGAGCGCAGTGAGCACCAGGGTCCGGAGGCTGCCCCAGAGCACGGCGACGGTGTGCGGCGCGATGGCCGCGTAGCTGTCGGCGGCGTCCGGCCGCCCGCCCGCCTCCACCCGCAGCAGGGCGGCGGTGACCGCCGCCTGCACGATCGCCACGGCGAAGACGGCGGCGACCGAACCGAGCAGCAGCGCGACGGTGACCCCGAAGAGCTCGTCCTCCGCCGCCACCGAGACGAGCGAACCGAGCGGGGTGAGCCCGAAGACGGCCTGCTGGACCGCGGCGGCGACGGCGCCGACCGGGATCAGGATCAGCCCGATGCCGGCCATCAGCGGGAACAGGCGGCGGTAGATCCGGACGCTGGAGCGGATGATCTCACCGGTGCTCCGCGGTGCGTCGACCGGGAACGCGGGTGCCGGCGACCAGGTGGTGCGTCGGCTGAGCCAGACGGCGAACACGACGATGGCCACGAGGCCGCCCAGCACCAGGAGGGGCCGGTCCAGCACCGCCATGTAGACCTCGGAGCCGGCAGCCACCGCGCCGCAGAAGAAGTCCGTGGCGCCCGAGCCGAGTCGCCCGCCCGCGGGGACGACCGTGCTCGAGCCGCGCCACTCGTCGTCCATCCAGGCGACCGGGTCGACCCACGCCTCCTTCGTCACCGGGCCGGTGGGACCGTTGTTCGGGCCGCGGTTGAACTCCCCCCAGTGCCCCTCGTACGCGAGCCAGGCGAAGGGGTCGGCCGGGTCGGTGGGCACCACCTCGGGGAGCAGGACCACGTCGGGCGAGGTGGCGCTCGACGGACCGCGGGTGTCGTCGCACCCGAAGCCCTCCTGCGCGCTGTGCCCGAGGACGAGGTCCTCGGTGAAGTAGTTGGCGTGCGAGCCGGCGCCGGGACGGACGACCGGGTGGCCCGACTCGACCGTGAGCTTGTCCGCGTCCCAGTCGGCCCGCTCCGCGCCCTCGTGCTGGGAGTAGCCGACCTCGACCGGATCGGACGCGAGCGCCTCCTCCACCGACGACGCGTCGAAGACCACCTGGAGCATCTCCCAGTCGCTCTCGTGGCGGTTGTTCCAGTCGTTGAAGACGTAGTACAGCCAGTACTGCACGAGCACCCGTTCGTGCTCGGGCGCGGCGACGACCCGTGCGTAGACCGTGGTCGGCATGTCCGCGGTGACCTCGCGGGTCCAGCGCTCGTAGGTGCACCCCGGCTTCAGGGCGCGCCCCGGGAGGTCGAGGTGGGCGGTGGCCGGCGCCCCGGCGAGGGCCGCAGCCGACGGCGCCTCGGCGAGGACCGCACCCGAGCGGTCCCGGAGCACCACGCCGGGTTGGTCGAGCACCGCCTCCACCGGGACCGGCCGGTAGGCCTCGCCGTCGGGATCGCACGCCGCGGTCTGGTCGACGAGCGACACGATCGGGGCGTGGCGCTCGGCGAGCTCCTGCGCCGGGTCCGGCGTCGACTGGGCGCCTGCGGGGGCGGCGCCGAGGACGGGACCGGCGAGGAGGAGCCCGGCCAGCAGGGCGAGGCACGCAGGACGGCGGACGCGGAGGGATCGGATCGGCGGATCGTACTCCCCACCCGCGATCCGAAGGCCGGGACGGCCGGCTGGTAGAACCGGTTCCGCCCGCCGCCACGACGGGCCCGGCAGGGGGAGGGAGGTCCGATGCGCGAGCGCTCGCCGTGGGCCGTCTTCGCGCTCGTCGCCGGGCAGCTCGTGGTCGGCACCCTGAACTTCTCCATCGTGTTCGTGGCGTTCCCGGAGATCGAGGAGACCTTCGGCGCCGACAGCACCACGGTCTCGTGGACCCTCACCGCGTTCTCGATCACGGTCGCCGCGCTGACGATCCCCGGCGGGTGGCTGGCCGATCGCTTCGGGCGCAAGCGGCTGTTCCTGCTCGGGGCCACCCTCTTCGCGCTCGGCTCGTTGCTGGTGGCGCTCGCCCCCACCGTCTGGCTGCTGATCCTCGCCCGGGTGGTCCAGGCGGCCGGGGTCGCGCTCGAGGGGCCGGCCGCCCAGGCCATCGTGCTGCAGGTCTTCCCTGTCGCGAAGCGGTCCACGATCGTCGGCACCATCGGTGCGATCGGCGGCATCTTCTCGGCCATCGGCCCGGCGGTGGGCGGCGCGCTCATCGACACCGTCGGTTGGCGGTGGACGTTCGCTGCGAGCGTCCCCATCAGCATCCTGACCGTCCTGCTCGGGCTGCGCATGCTGCCCGACCACCGCGGCGACCCGGACCGGGGCGCGCCGGACGTCGTCGGTCTGGCGATGCTGGTCGTCGGCGTCGCCTCTCTGGTGCTCGGCATCGTCCAGTCCGACAGCTGGGGCTGGCTGGACGTCCGCACGGTCGCCGTGCTCACGGTCGCCGCCGTGGCCATCCCCGGCATCGTGCACCGGTCACGGGTCCACCCGAGCCCGGTCCTCGCGCTCGAGCTCTACCGGAACCGCAACTTCCGCATCGGCAGCGTGCTCGGCATGGTGATCGCCGGCCACTTCGGCGCCGTCTACCTGAGCTTCATCATCCTCATGACCGAGGTCTGGGACCTGAGCCGCTTCCGCGGCGGCATGGCCGTGGGGTACATCACGCTCATCGCCGGCACCCTCACGTTCTTCGCCGGCCGCATCGCGGACCGTCGCGGCCACGCCAGGGTGATCGTGCCCGGGTCGCTCCTGTTCATCGTCGCCGGGGCCTTCTTCCTCCTGACCCTCGGCCCCGAGCGGGAGCTCCTGACGGTCTGGTTGCCGGGAGCGACCGTCTACGCCGTCGGGGTCGGGCTCGCCCACGCGGCCACGGCCTCCGCGGCCATGTCCGCGGTCCCGGTCGACCGCCTCGGCATCGGCGGTGCGATGGCACGGATCTTCGTCGACATCGGCAACGCCGTGTGGGTCGCGATCGCCATCGCCCTGCAGGCGGGCGCCGGCGACACCCTCGACGGGATCCGGCGTGTCGTGACCACGATGTTCATCGTCGGCGTGGTCGGCGCGCTGCTGGCACGACGGCTCGAGCCCCCGGCGGCGGCGGCCGCCGCCGCGGAAGTCCGGGTTGGACCGGCCGCCCGGGCACCCCGTGGCGGAAACTGATGGGGTGGCGGACTGGTTGCTGGTCACGAACCTGACGAGTGCCGGCGTGATGGTCGGCGTGATCTGGTTCGTCCAGGTCGTCCACTACCCGATGCTGGCCGAGTTCTCCGAGGCCGTCCCCGTCACCTCGCAGGTGGAGCACCAGCGCCGGACCGGCTGGGTCGTCGGCCTGCCGCTCGCCGTCGAGGGCTTCGTCGCCCTCGGGCTGCTCGCCGTCCAGCCCGACGCCGCCACGACGGCCGACGTGGCGCTGCTCTGGGTCGCTGCGGCGCTCCTCGGCATCGCGCTCGCCTCCACCCTGTTCCTCCAGGTCCCCCGGCACGCCCGTCTCGCCGAGGCGCACGACGAGACGGTGGCGGCCGAACTGGTCACGACCAACTGGATCCGCACGGCCGCGTGGACGATCCGCCTGGCGCTGCTGGTGGTCGTCACGGCACGGGTGCTGACGGCATGAGCGCCGTTCGCACGATCGTGGCCGTCCACGGCAACGGCGGCGGCGCGTCCCGATTCGCCCGGGTACCGCGCGACCTCGGTCCGGACGTGCGCCTGGTGGCCGTGAGCCTCCCCGGCTTCGACGGCAGGCCGCTCGGCTCCTGCCGGACCGCCGACGACTTCGCCGCCGCCCTGCGCGACGAGCTCGCGAAGGTCCCCGCCCCGCGCGTGGTGCTCGGCCACGGGATCGGCGGGTCGATCGCCCTCAGCGCACTGCAGGGCGACGCACCCCCGGCGGAGGCACTCGTCCTCCACGCCCCCGTCGGCCCCGACCTCGACACCCGCCTCTTCCCCCGGATCATGCGTCCGATGCCGGTGCGGCGGGCGGTGCGGACCGTGCTCGGCTCCCGCCCCACCCAGGTGGTCGGCGGGCGCCTGCTCGCCCGGGGCGCGCCCCGCGAGGCGGTGGAGGACCTTTTCGCCGGGTACGCCCGCTGCGAGGCGTTCGAGGTCATGTTCGACGTCCTCACCGCCGACTGGTTCGACGCCCTGGAGCCGGTCGCGGTGCCTGCCGCCCTGCTGTGGGGGGCGAAGGACCGGGTCCTGCGGGCGGACCACCTCGACGGGTTCCGCCGGCTCGTCCCGGGCGCCCGGTCCGAGGTCGTGGCGGGATGGGGTCACTTCCCGATGCTGTACGACCCCGAGGGCTACGGAGCGACCGTCGCCCGTCTCGCGAAGGAGCTGGTGCCGTGCTGACCCGACTCGGCGAGGGCCGCCTCGCGCTCGAGGGTGTGGGCCCGAAGGCCGCCCTGCTCGACCGGGCCCGCGCCGCCCGGATCGCCGTGCCGCCCGGCCTCCTGCTCCCCCACGGGGTCGAGCCGCACGGGATCGTGCCCGCGGTGCGCGCCGAGCTCGCCGGTTGGCCGGTGCGACGCATCGCCGTGCGGTCGGCGTTCCCCACCGAGGACGGCGCCCGGTTCGCCAACGCCGGCCGGTTCCGGACGGTGCTCGACGTCCCGATGGGCGACCCCGAGGCGATCGAGGCCGCGGTGGCCGAGGTCCGGCGCTCCGGCGAGGAGGCCCACGCCGAACGGCTCGACGTCCTGCTCCTCGCCATGGTCCCCGCCCTGCACGCCGGTGTCGCGTTCACCGAACGCGCCTACGAGGACGACCTCGTCAACGTGGTGGAGGGCCTGGCGGACCGCCTGGTGGCGGGCGAGGTCCCCGGCGATCGGCTCGAGCTGCCGAAGCTCCGCCTCGGTGAGCGCACCTCCCGCGACATCGCCCCCTGGGCCCGCCGGCTGCAGAAGCTGCTCCGCCGGGTTCGCCGGGTATTCGGTGACGCCGACCTCGACGTGGAGTGGGCCGACGACGGCCGCACCTGCTGGCTCCTGCAGGTCCGCCCGGTCACCGTGCCGCCGCGTCGTGACGAGGTCTTCACCCTTGCCAACCACCGGGAGATCCTCCCGCCGCTGCCCTCGGCGCTGATGACGAGCCTCATCGCGGCGTCGTCCCACGAGCTGCTCGGCTTCTACGCCAAGGTCGACCCGGCCATCGCGTCCCGGCCCTACATCGAGGTGTTCGCCGGTCGGCCCTACCTGAACCTCTCGCAGCTCACCGACCTGCTGCGGGTGCTGGGACTGCCCACCGGTCTTGTCGCCGACGCCATGGGCGGGCGGGTCCCCACCGAGGTCGGGTTCCGACCGCTGCGCCTCGTGCGCCACGCCCCGATGCTCGCCGCGATGGGCGCCACCCAGGTGGGCGCCGGTCGCCGCGCCCGGCGCACCGCCGCCGACCTCCAGACGCTCGCCGCCGACCAGGCCGAGGAGCCCACGTTCGCCGACGTCGTGGAGCGTGCCCGGCAGGCCCACGTCCGGATCGTCCACGAGATGTCGGCGCTCGCCACCGGCGCCACGGTGCCGGTCGCCGTCCTGCGCCGGCTCGGCGTGCTGGCCGATCACGCCGCCGGGCACCGCACGGCCAGCACCCGCGTGCTCGACGATCTCGAGAGCCTGGCCGCCACCGCCCGCCACGACCCGATCGCCCTCGCCGCCCTGAAGGCGGGCCGCGTGCCCGACCACTCGGAGGCCGCCACCGCGTTCTCCACCTGGCTCGACCGGCACGGGCACCGCGGCGTCTACGAGAGCGACCTGGCCCGACCCCGGTACGTCGAGGACCCGGCGCCCATCCTGCGGGCCGCCGCCGACCTGGTGCACCACCACCGCACCCCAGCGCCATCCCGGTGGCGCAGCCGCCCGCTCGCCGTCGCCACCCGGCCGGTGTGGTGGTGGGCGGCGCCGAACATCGCCGCCCGCGAGCGTTTCCGCTCCGAGGCCATGCGCGCGTTCCAGATGCTCCGGGAGCAGCTGCTCGAGCTCGCCGCCGAGGCCACCTTCGACGGGCTCCTCCCCGAGGACGAGGCGATCTGGGACCTCGAGATCGACCGGCTCGCCGCCATCGACCGGGGTCACGGCCTCGACGCGGAGGGGCTCGCCGTGATCCGGGCCGAACGGGAACGCCTCGCCGCCCTGCGCCTCCCCGACCTCCGCCGCCGCTTCGACCCCCTCGTCGAGACCCGGCACGGGGTCGTGGGCGAGCTCCGCGGCACCGCCCTCACCCGGGGCCGGGTCCGCGGGAGGGCCCTCGTGGCCGACGAACCGCCACGCGAGCTCCCCCCGGGCGACGAGCCCATCGTCCTGCTGGCCCGTGCCATCGACCCCGGTTGGGTGCCGGTGCTCGGCAGGGTGGCAGGCGTCGCTGTCGCCATCGGCGGCGACCTGTCGCACGGGTCGATCATCGTGCGCGAGCTCGGCCTGCCCGCCATCACCAACGTGGGCGAGGCGCTGCTCGACGTGCTGTCCGGCAGCCGCGTCGAGCTCGACGCCGACGCCGCCACCCTGAAGGTGCTCGACCCGGTCCGGTCCTGACGGTCAGATCGTGAAGGCGAGGCTCGTCGCGACCCGGCGGGCCAGTTCGGTGTCGGGGCCGCCGAGACGGACCGTGCCGTCGGCGAGCGCGGCGTCGGCGGTGGTCCGCCCGCCGCACAGGCGCATGAACAGGGTGAACGGCATCGTCACCTCGGCGGTGGGCGGACCGGACAGCGCCGGCACGACGGCCGCCCGGCCGGTCACCTCGACCAGCAGTTCCCGGGTGACGCCGCCCTCGAGGGCGATCCGCACCCGGGCACCGTCGGGCGCACCCGCCCGCTTGCCCACCAGGAAGCCGACCGCGGTCGTGATCTCGTCGAGCGACACCTCGGCGGGCGCCCCGGCCTCGTGCCCGGGGAGGCCGAGCGCCTCGCGGACGTCCTGCTCGTGCATCCAGCAGTCGAACACGCGGATCTGCATGAACCGGCCGTAGGTGGCCTGCCCGGCCGGCGTCCAGGACTCGGCGTCGAAGTCGGCCTGGGACATGGCCCGCAGCGTCGCCAGCCGGCGCTCGGCGACGGCCCGGAACTCGGCGAGCACGTCGGCGGGTGGGGTCCCCCGTCGGGCCTCGATCCAGTGCTCGTTCGCCTCGCCGATCGGGTTCTTCAGGTGCGATCGGTCCGTGAGCTCGACGTCGGGCAGCTTCTCGCCCGCGAGCGCCAGCTCGGTGCCGATCATGTGCGAGACGTTGTCCTTGACCGTCCAGCCGGGGCAGTCGGTGGCCGTGTGCCACTGCTCGTCGGTGAGCCCGGCGCAGAGCTCGGCGATGGCCGTCCACTCCTCGGCGAGCGCATCGACGATCCGTTGCTTGTCCTGGTTGTTCGGGCCTGGCGTGCTCACGGCTCCTCCTAGGGTGTGGGGTTCTGGACGGTCTCCCAGTCGCGCGCCTCGAAGTACGGGCGGAACGCCTCGGCGATCGCCTCGATGTGCTCCCGGCGCTTGGGCTGTTGGAGCTCGAACACGTGGGGGAACGCCCGCCAGCCGACGACGAGCTCCCAGAGCCGCACCGCGGCGGCGCCCTCGGGCGGGTCGATGAGGACGGGCCCGAAGAGGGCGTGCTCGGCGGGGTGTGCCGCATCGGCGGGGAGCACGAGGGTGGGCACGCCCCAGCCGCCGAGGGCGAGCACGCGCTCGTGGTCCGCCCGGACCTCGTCGTGGGTGGTGGGATCGTCGAGCGCGGCGTCGACGAGCGTCGGGTCCTCGCCCATCTCGACCAGCAGCGCCCGGGCGACCTCGGGCCGGTGCGGCTTCCGCCCGTGCACGTGCAGGGCGGCGCCGGCGGTGACGTACCAGCGATCGAGCAGGTCCATGTCCCGCCGTCGCAGCAGGGCGCCGATCCGCATCATCGACCAGCCGTAGGACCAGGCCCGCTCCCAGGGGTGCTTCCGCCCCTCGGCCCGGTTGACCTCCTCGAGCGAGAAGAACCGCCACCGCAGCTCGAGGCCCGTCTCGGCCCGTACGTTCCGCAGCCACCGGGAGGTCTGGAACGCGTAGGGGCACATGAGGTCGATGTGGACGTCGACCGCCGGGACCGGTTCCGCCGCTGCGCTCATGGCGCGACCGTAGCCGCCAGCTCGTGCCGGACGACCTTGCCGAGGGCGTTGCGGGGCAGGGCCTCCACCACCGCCACCCTCCGGGGCAGCTTGAAGGGCGACAGGTCGGTGCGGGCGAACGCCCGAAGCTCCTCCACCGTGGGGGCGACCGCGCCCGGCCGCAGCACCAGGCAGGCGGTGACCTCCTCGCCCCACTCGGCCGACGGCAGGCCGATCGCCGCCACCTCGGCCACCGCCGGGTGCCGGGCGAGGACGTCCTCCACCTCGCGGGGGTACACGTTGAACCCGCCGGAGATGATCAGTTCCTTGGCCCGGCCGACGAGCCGCACGTAGCCGTCGGGGTCGAGCTCGCCGAGGTCGCCGGTGCGGAACCACCCGTCGGCGGTGAAGGCCTCCGCCGTGGCGTCCGGCCGCCGCCAGTACCCGGCGAACACGTTCGGCCCCCGGACCTGCACTTCCCCCGCCACCCCGCCCGGCACTTCCCCCGCCACCCCGCCCGCCACTTCCCCCGCCGCACCGCCCGCGAGGCGCAGCTCCACCCCCGGCAGCGGGATGCCCACGGCGCCCGGCCGGCGCTCGCCGTCGTAGGGGTTCGAGACCAGCATCACGGTCTCGGTCATGCCGTAGCGCTCCAGCACCCGCACGTCCGCCGCCGCCTGCAGCCGCCCGTGGAGGTCGGCGGCGAGGGGCGCGGAGCCGGCGACGCACAGCCGCAGTCGGGCCAGCTCGCCCACCCGCTCCGATGCGGCGAGCCGGTGGTACATGGTGGGCACCCCGAAGAACAGGGTGGCGTCGTGGGCGGTGACCGCGTCGAGCACGTCGTCGGGGCGGAAGCCGTCCTGCAGCACCGCCGAGCCGCCCACCAGCAGGGTCCCGTGCAACCCCACGCCGAGGCCGTGCATGTGGAACAGCGGGAGGCACAGCACCAGGCGGTCGGCGTCGTCCCAGCGCCAGGCGAGGCGCACCGCCTCGGCCCCGGCGAGCAGGTTCGCGTGGGAGAGCACCGCGCCCTTCGGCCGCCCCGTGGTGCCGGACGTGTAGCCGATGATCGCCGGGTCGCCCGGCGCCACGGCGTCGAGCGCCGGCGTCGGTCCGTCGGGCAGGGCGACGTCGGTGCCGCACACCACCGTGCCCGGCGCCAGCTCCCGTACCCAGCCCTGCCAGGCGGGGTCGTCGACCAGCGCGGCGGCGGGCTCGGCGTCGGTGAGCAGGTGCTCGATCTCGGGCCGCTGGTAGGCGCCGTTGGCCGGCACCACGACGAGCCCGCTGCGCAGACACGCGAGGTGGGCGGCCACCAGCGACACCCGATTCAGCCCGGAGAGCAGCACCCGGTCGCCGGGCCGCAGCCCCGCCGCGGCGAGCCGACCGGCCACCGCTGCGCTGCGTTCGGCCAGTTCCCCCCTGGTGTACCAACGAACGTCGTGGACCGACGGTCGGTCGGGGTCGGCCGCAGCGAGCGCCGCCCACGCCGCCGGCAGCGAACCGCGGGCGGTGAGCAGGGCGGGGTCGGCGGGCACCCCCGGCGGGAGGTGCTCGCTCCACGGCCGGGGGACGGGCGGGCCGGATGCGTCCATCAGCGGCCCTCGAACCGGGGTTGGCGCTTCTCGGCGAACGCGCGCGGCCCTTCGGCCGCGTCGGCGCTGTCCCACGCCGCCTCGATCCGACGGGACGCGTCCACCACCGAACCCGTGCCGGCGATCGCCCGCAGCGACGCCTTCGCGGCGAGCAGCGAAAGGGGCGCGTTGGCCGCGATCGTCCGGGCCAGCGCGCGCACGTCGTCCTCGAGCGAGGCGGCGGGCACCACCCGGTTGACGAGCCCCATCGCCCGGGCCTCGGCCGCCGGGAACCGGTCGCCGGTGAACAGCACCTCGGCAGCCACTGCGGGTCCGGCGATGCGGGCGAGCATCTCCACGGCCTCGTGCGGGTAGCCCACCCCGAGCCGGGCGGCCGGGATCCCCACCTGCACGTCGTCGGCGGCGATCCGCAGGTCGGCGCACAGGGCCACGAGCAGCCCGCCGCCGATGCACCAGCCGCGCAGCATGGCGACGACCGGCTTGTCGAGCGCGAGGAGGTGGGGCGCGCCGACCCCGGCGAAGAGCCGGTCGGCCTTGGACGGCGGCCGCTCCCCCGCCTCGGCCCGGGCGTGCATGGCCGACAGGTCGCCGCCGGACACGAAGGCGCGCTCGCCGGCGCCCCGCAGCACGACCACGCGGGCGGCGGGGTCGGCGGCGATCGCCTCGCAGGCCACCGGCAGGGCGGCGAGCACGTCGGCCGACAGCGGGTTGTGGCGCTCCGGGTCGTTGAAGACGATCCAGGCGATGCCGTCGTCGTCGACGGAGGCGAGGAGGCGGTCGGAGGGGAGCTCGATCGTGCGCGTCACGGCCGCCGACCGTACCCGGCACCGAACCGTCCTGCCCTGCGAGACTCGGCCCATGGCGCCGCCCACTCCGACCGACGAGCCGGACCCCTACCGCCGGCGGGAGGCCCCCGGCCCCTCGCGGGGGTCCGCGTCGTCGACCTCACCACCGCCCGCTCCGGCCCCACCTGCACCCGCCAGCTCGCCGACCTGGGCGCCGACGTGGTCTGGGTCGCCCATCCCCGCAAGGGCGACCTGCGCGGCTCCGACGCCCACAACCTCCTGCGCGACAAGCGGTCCGTGGTGCTCGACCTCAAGACCGACGGCGGCCGCGAGGCCCTGCTGCGCCTCGCCGACCGGGCCGACGTGCTCGTGGAGAACTTCCGCCCCGGGGTGACCGAGCGGCTCGGGATCGACCACGAGACCCTGCTCGCCCGCAACCCCCGCCTCGTCTACGCCTCGATCTCCGGCTTCGGTCAGACCGGCCCCTACGCCGAACGGCCGGGCGTCGACCAGATCGCCCAGGGGCTCGGCGGCCTCATGTCGCTCACGGGGCCGCCGGGTTCGGGACCGTGGCGCACCGGCATCGCCATCTCGGACACCGCGTCGGGCACCCTGCTCACCCAGGGCGTCCTCGCCGCCCTCCTCGCCCGGGAGCGCAGCGGACGGGGCCAGTGGGTCCACACCAGCCTGCTCGAGGCGATGGTCTACTTCCTCGACTTCCAGGCGGTGCGCTGGCTCGTCGACGGCGAGGTGCCCGGCCAGGCCGGCAACGACCACCCCACGGTGTTCCCGATGGGCACCTTCCGGGCCGCCGACGGCCACCTCAACATCGCGGCGGCGATGGGCTGGGACCGCTTCCTCACCGCCCTCGGGTCGCCCCCCTCGCTCACCGACGACCCGCGCTTCGCCGACCACGCCGGCCGGGCCGCCCACCGGGTCGCGCTGGCCGAGGCGGTCGACGCCGTGCTCACCCACGGCACCGTGGCCGAGTGGGTGGAGCGCCTCAACGCCGCCGGCATCCCCGCCGGGCCCGTCCTGTCGGTCGACCAGGTCTTCGCCGACCCCCAGGTGCGCCACCTCGACCTCACCCGCACCGTCCACCACCCCGTCGACGGCGACCTCGACCTCCTCCGCCACGCCGTGACCCTCTCGGACACCCCCACCACCGTGACGCGGGCGGCGGCGATCCCCGGGGCCGACACGCGCACCGTGCTCGCCGAGGTGGGCTACGACGACGCCGGGATCGACGGGCTCCTCGCGTCCGGTGCCGCGGCAACGGGCCGGGACGCGGCGGGCTGGGGCACCGCCTGACGGTACGCTCGGCGGTCGTGCACCTCGTCCTCGTCCGCCACGGCCACCCCGTCATCGAGCGCAACACCGACCGCATCGCCGATCCCGGGCTGTCCGAGCTCGGTGTCTGGCAGGCCCAGCGGTTGATGGACTGGCTCGGCCACGAACCGATCGACACGGTGATCACGAGCCCGAAGCGGCGGGCGATCCAGACCGTGCAGCCGCTCATCGACTCGGGCCTGCCCCACGAGGTCGTCTCCGACCTCGACGAGATCGACCGCCTCGCCACCACGTACATCCCCACCGAGCTCCTGCTGGAGCCCGAAGGGGCCGACTACATGGCGGCCATCAGGAAGGGCGACTACGAGGCGATCGGCTGGGACCACCCCGACGTGTTCCGTGAGCGGGTCTGGAACGCCTTCACCGCGCTCTGCGAGCAGCGCCCCGGCGACCATGTCGTGGTCGCCTGCCACGGCGGCACCATCCGCAACATCCTGAGCAGCTGCTTCCCCGGGCTGGGCGACGCCATCACCTCGGTGGAGTACGCATCCATCACCCGCATCGAGCT
Source organism: Acidimicrobiales bacterium (assembly GCA_040382135.1). Taxonomy (GTDB): domain Bacteria; phylum Actinomycetota; class Acidimicrobiia; order Acidimicrobiales; family JBEIGA01; genus JBEIGA01. The sequence continues at coordinate 7,224 of JBEIGA010000023.1, read as the reverse complement.
CACCGCCGCCGGCACCCACAAGCTGATCTCGTACAACGAGGTCGGCCACTACGACGCCGCCCGCGAGGGCCTGATCGGTCCCATGCGGGACGGTCGCCCCGCCTCCTGGCGCTAGCCGGGCCGACAGGGGGGCCGAACGGCCCGTTGCCCGTGCGTCCGGGCAACTCCTAGGGTCTCACCGAAGGCGATGGCCACCCCGTCGCTGCCGTGCAGGGTCGGGCGGCCCGAGCACGGCGGCGACGGCGCACCACCACCCCGGCCGGGCCGGGTTCACCGGCCTTCGAGCGCCCGCTTCTTCTCGTAGATGTCCTTGCACATCGGGCACACGGGGTACTTGTCCGGGTTGCGGTTCGGCACCCAGACCTTGCCGCACAGGGCGATCACCGGCTTCCCCGTGACGGCGCTCTCCACGATGTCCGACTTGCGGACGTAGTGCGAGAAGCGGTCGTGGTCACCCTCGTCGAGCCGGGTGTCGTGGACCTGCTCGGTGACGGTGGAGGTGTCGGTCATGCCGACAGTCTGCCGAGGCGCTCGGAGATGTCGGCGCACTCGAGGCACACCGACTCCGGCACGACGCCCGCCCGCATGAGCCATCCGAAGATGGTGCAGCCGAGGCAGAAGGCGAAGGCCGCCTCGAGGAAGGCCGCCGCGGCGATGGCCCCGACGAGCACCTCGGCGAGACCGGTGGCACCGAAGCCGTGGTGGGCCACCAGCGCCGCCACCGACAGCGTGGCGCCGATGCCCTGGGCGAAGCGCTTGGGCGGACCGGGCACGAACCGGTGGCGGACCGGCAGCCGGGGCGTGATCACCCGGGTGACGAGCTGGCCCAGCGGGCTGAACCGCGGCCCGGCGAGCACCCGGGCCACGAAGCCGTAGGCGATGACCGGGAACAGCCAGTGCTGGTCGAACACGGCCGCCGACAGGCACATGAGGACCGCGCCGGCGGCGACGAGCCGTGCGGAGGTCTCGTTCACGGGGTTCGGGAAGCTGAAGATGCCGGACGGTGCAACCACGAGCCAGACGATACCGGCCGATTCCCGACCAGCCAACTCAGGATTCGAGGGGGCGCCCGCTACCAGCGGCGCCAGGCCGCCTCGCCGGTGTCCCAGAGCTTGTTGAGCTCCACGTACTCCCGATAGGTGTCCATCCCGCGCCAGAAACCCCGGTGGACGAAGTACGTGAGCTGCCCGGAGCGGGCGAGCTGCTGGATGAGACCGGTCTCGAGCATCTGCGCGTGGTCGTCGACGAGGTCGAGCACGTCGCGCTGGAACACGAAGAAGCCGCCGTTGACCAGGCCCGCGTTCAGCTCGGGCTTCTCGGCGAGCGCGGTGACCCGGTCGCCGTCGATGCTGAGCTCGCCGAAGCGGGACGTGGGGTGCACCGCCGTGACGGTGCCCAGCAGCCCGGTGCGCTGGTGGTGGGCGAGCAACTCGTCGAGCTGCACGTCGGCCACGCCGTCGCCATAGGTGAGCATGAACGTGTCGGTGTCGAGGAAGCGCCGGGCACGGGAGAGCCGGCCGCCCGTGAGGGTCTCGAGGCCGGTGTAGACGAGGCTGACCTCGAAGTCCTCGTCGTAGTCGTCGGAGTGGAAGATCGGCTGGTCGCTGTTGTCGAGCCGGACCGTGAAGTCCGAGACCTGCTCGCGGTAGCTGAGGAAGTACTCCTTGATCGTCCAGGCCTTGTAGCCGAGCAGGAGCACGAAGCGCCGGAAGCCGAAGCTGCCGTACAGCTTCATGATGTGCCACACCACAGGCTTGCCGCCGATGTCGATCATCGGCTTCGGCAGGTTCTCGGATGCCTCGCGGATCCGTGTGCCCATGCCGCCGCACAGGATCACCACCGGGATGTCCGCCGGCCGGAGCTCGCTCATGCCCGTCCCTCGCTCACTCGTGTCCTGGTACCCATCGGCCCCGCCCGCCCCAACTCCAGGGATCCTGTGATCCGGGGCTCCGGTCAGCTCGCCGGCGGGAGGAGGTCGTCGAGCTTCTGCACCCGGCCGGTGTGGCGCCCGCCCTCGAACTCGGCGGCCAGGAAGGCCTCGAGGGTGTCCTTCGCGACCTCGGGGCCGGTGAGCCGCTCGCCGATGCACACCACGTTGGCGTCGTTGTGCTGGCGGGCGAGCCGGCCGGAGGTGACGTCGTGGACCACCGCGGCGCGCACGCCCGGGATCTTGTTCGCCGCGATCGAGATGCCGATGCCGCTGCCGCAGATGCACAGGCCGAGGTCGGCCTCGCCGCCCGCCACCGCCCGGCCGACCGCTGCTCCGTAGTCCGGGTAGTCGACCCGGTCGGTGGAGTGGGCACCGAGGTCGAGGACCTCGTGGCCGAGCTCCCGCAGGTGGTCGGCGAGCTGCTGCTTCAGGTGGTAGCCCGCATGGTCGGATCCGGCTGCGATGCGCACGCGGTCACCCTATCCGGCGGGCCACGAGCGCCCGGTCCCGGCCGGTGAGGTCCCGGGCGGTGACCGCATCGGTGAACCCGGCGGCGAGCGCGAGGGCCACCGCGGCAGGCCCCTGGGTGTCGCCGTGCTCCACCACGAGCGCACCGTCGGGCCGCAGCCACGCCGGGGCCGTGGCCACGATCTCCTCGACGGCCTCGAGCCCGGTGTCGCCCGGGACCAGCGCGTCCGCCGGCTCCCAGTCGGCCACCTCTGCGGGGAGCGGGTCCGAGGCGGCGACGTAGGGCGGGTTCGACACGAGCACGTCGATCCCGCCGCGCAGGTCGGCCGGGAGGGCGGCGAACCACGAGCCCTCGGCGATCGTGACCCGCGTGCCGTGCCGGCCGATGCCGCTGCAGTTCGCCCGGGCGACCGCCAGCGCGTCGGGCGAGCGGTCGGTGAGCCAGACCTCGGTCCACGGCCGCTCGAACGCGAGCGACAGGCCGATCGCGCCGGAACCGGTGCCGAGGTCCACGGCGACGAGCCGCTCCGCCCCTGCGTCTTCCGCGGTGCTGCGCGCGGCGCGGATGCGGTCGAGCTCGGCGAGCGCGAGGCCGGCCACGACCTCGGTCTCCGGGCGCGGGATCAGCACCCGGGCGTCGACGAAGAGGTCCAGGTGCCGGAACGCCCAGCGTCCGAGCACGTACTGCAGCGGCTCCCCCGCAGCCCGCCGCTCGAGCATCCGGTCGAAGAAGGCGACGCCCCGTTCCGTGGCGGGCTCGTCGAGGCCGTCGTGGAACGCCGCGCCCTCGTGGCCCGACGCCTGCTCGACGATGCGACGGGCGTCCACCGCAGGGGACGGCACCCGACCGGTCAGCCGTTCCACCGCCTCGGCGAGCAACGCCCGCCAGGGGATCGTGGACTCAACCTCGGCCATCGGCCGTCTGCAGCTGGGCGGTGCGCTCCTCGTGGACGAGGGCGTCGCTCACCTCGTCGAGCTCACCGTCGAGCACCTTGTCGAGCTTGTAGATCGTGAGGCCGATGCGGTGGTCGGTGATCCGGTTCTCCTTGAAGTTGTAGGTCCGGATCTTCTCGGAGCGGCCACCGCTCTTCATCTGGCTGCGACGGGCGTCGGACGCCTCGGCCGCCTGCTTCTCCTGCTCGGCCTGCAGCAGCCGGGACCGCAGCACCCGCAGCGCCTTGGCCTTGTTCTGCAGCTGGCTCTTCTCGTCCTGCATCGCCACCACGATCCCGGTGGGCTTGTGGGTGATCCGGACGGCGGAGTCCGTGGTGTTGACCGACTGCCCACCCGGCCCGCTCGACCGGTAGACGTCGACCTGCAGGTCGTTGTCGTCGATGTGGACGTCGACCTCCTCCGCCTCGGGCAGCACCGTGACGGTGGCCGACGACGTGTGGATGCGGCCCTGCGACTCGGTGACCGGGACCCGCTGCACCCGGTGCGGTCCGCCCTCGTGCTTCATGCGGGTCCAGACGCCGTCGCCCTTCAGCAGGAAGGTGACGTCGGTGTAGCCGCCCATGTCGGAGACCTGGGCCTCCATGACCTCGAAGCCCCAGCCCATGCGGCCGGCGAACCCCTGGTACATCTGGAACAGGTCCCGGGCGAAGAGGTTCGCCTCCTCGCCCCCCTCGGCCCCACGGATCTCGACGATCACGTTCTTGTCGTCGTTCGGGTCCTTGGGCAGCAGCGCCAGCCGCAGCTCCTGGGTGAGCGTCTCCACCCGGTCCTCGAGCTCGGCGATCTCACCCCGGAGGAGCTCCCGCTCGTCCTGGGGAGCGTCGGCGTACATCTCCCGTGCGGTGAGGAGGTCCTCGGTGGCGGCGCGCAGGCGCCGTCCCACGGACACCACCGCCTCGAGCTCCCGGTGACGGCGGCCGAGCGCCTCGAGCCGCTTCTGGTCGGCGTGGACCGCAGGGTCGCCGAGGCGCGCCTCGACCTCGCCCAACTCCCGCTCCAACGCCTCGACCCGGTCCAGCACCCTGTCGAGGCTAGAGGTGCGTCAGGCAGCCCACTCGGGGGCGACGGTGACGACCTCGGCGGACGGGCGCAACATGGCCGCGACCGCCCGGACCGACGCGATCGCGTCGTGGGGCGGGAGGACCAGCAGGACCCGGTCGGGGGCCTCCCGGGCGACGAGGTCGGCGGCGGCCGGCAGGGCCTCGAGATCCACGCCCGCAGTGCAGACCACGAGGACGCGGCGACCCTCGGCATCGTTCCCCACCGCCGGGGCCGGGGCAGGGTCGCGCAGGTTGCGGCGCGGGAGCGCCGAGGGGACCGCGGCGAGGTCGGTGAGCCCGACGAGCGACGGGTCGGCGAGCACCTGGTGGCGCAGCCACCGCTCCCGGCCCAAGCGGTTCACGGCGTGGGGGGCTGCACCGGGCAGACGATGGGGGCGGACCCGGTCCACCACGTGCGCGAGGGCCTCGGCATCGGGGCGGTCGGCGTGCAGCACGGCGGCGGCCTCCCGGTCGAACCGGCCGACGCCCACCTCGAGCCACGCCTCGCCACCCGGACCGTGCACGAGACGGGCGACCTCGAGGCCCCGCTCCTCGGCGAGCACCACCCCGTGCTCGGCGACGACGTCGAGCCCCAGGGAACGGAAGAGGCCCTCGTAGGCGTCGGTCCCGGACGGCAACGGCTCCTCCGGCGGGAGCGGCGCCGGCTCGACGGGGACCAGGTCCCGGCCGACGGACCGGAGCACGACACCGTCGACGGCGAACCCGGTCAGGCGACGGGCGGCGATCCCTGCGTCGCCCTCCACCACCAGGCGGAGCCCGGTGACGTGACGCCGGGCCGCCCAGGCGAGGGCACGCCCGAGGCGCCGGTCGGCCTCCTCGTGCACGTACACCCAGGCCGTCCGCGCGCCCCCGTGGTCGACCACGAGCGCGGCGTCGTCCCCGACGGTCTCGGCCGTCGGGGGCTCTGCCGCGTCGGTGTGCTCCCGGACGAGCGTCCGCAGCTTGGCGAGCCGCAGCGCCCGGAGGCGTTCCTGGTCGGTGCTCAGCCCTCGTCGCCCTTGCGGCGACGGCCGTAGCGCCGCTCGAACCGCTCGACGCGTCCGGCGGTGTCGACGATCTTCATCTGACCGGTGAAGAACGGGTGGCTCGCCGCCGAGATCTCCACCTTGGCGAGCGGGTAGGTGTTCCCGTCCTCCCAGGTGACCGAGTCGGAGGTCTCGATGGTGGAGCGGGTGATGAACGAGGTGCCCGAGGACTGGTCCTGGAACACGACGAACCGATAGGTGGGGTGGATGTCCGGCTTCATGGCGGGGTCCAGTCTGCTGAGTGATCGGGCCGGGGACAACTCGCGGGCGGTCAGCCCACCGGGCCCTTCGCGATCTCGGTCAGGAACTCGTCGTTCGTGCGGAACGACTTCAGGCGGTCGATGAGCAGTTCGAGGCCGGCGGCGCCGCTGTGATCGCCGTCGGAGGCGAGCCCGTGGAGCACCCGGCGGAGCTTGTGCACCTGCTGCACCTGGCGCCGCTCGAAGAGCAGCTCCTCGTGGCGGGTGGACGAGCCGTCGACGTCGATGGCCGGGAAGATCCGCCGCTCGGCGATGCGCCGGTCGAGGCGGAGCTCCATGTTCCCGGTGCCCTTGAACTCCTCGAAGATGACCTCGTCCATCTTCGAGCCCGTCTCCACGAGGGCGGTGGCGAGGATGGTGAGCGAGCCGCCCTCCTCGACGTTGCGGGCGGCGCCGAAGAACTTCTTCGGCGGGTACAGGGCGCCGCTGTCGACGCCGCCGGACATCACCCGACCGGTGGGCGGGGCCGAGAGGTTGTAGGCCCGGGCCAGGCGCGTGATGCCGTCGAGGATGATGCAGACGTCCTCGCCGTACTCGACGAGCCGCTTCGCCCGCTCGATGGCGAGCTCGGCGACCTGGGTGTGCTCGTCGGCCGGCCGGTCGAAGGTGGACGCCACGACCTCGCCCCGCTGGAGCCAGCGGCGCATGTCGGTGACCTCCTCGGGGCGCTCGTCGACGAGCAGCACCACGAGGTGCACCTCGGGGTTGTTGGTCTCGATCGCCCGGGCGATCTGCTTCATGATCGTGGTCTTGCCGGCCTTGGGCGGCGACACGATGAGGCCGCGCTGCCCCTTCCCGATGGGCGCGAGCAGGTCGACGATCCGGGTGGTCATGTTGAACGGATCGCCCGGGACCTCGAGCCGGAGCCGCTCGTCCGGGAACAGCGGGGTGAGGTCCTCGAACCGGGGACGGTTGCGGGCGTGCTCCGGGTCGCGGCCGTTGACCTGGTCGATGCGCAGCAGCGCCGGGTTCTTCTCGTTCCGGCCGGCCGGCCGGGAGGCCCCGACGAGGTGGTCGCCCTTGCGCAGGCCGAACTGTCGGACCTGCTTGACCGACACGTAGGCGTCGGCCTTCGAGGGCAGCGCACCGTTGATGCGGAGGAAGCCGTAGCCGTCCTCGCGCAGATCGAGGATGCCCGAGACCTCCACCGGCTCACCGTCGAAGTGCCGCTGGTCGTCGCCGCCCTGCGGCTGTCCCTGGCCCGGGCCCTGGCCCACCGGCACGCCCTCACGGTCGCGGTCCCGACCACGGCGGCGACGCCGTCGGTTGCCGGGCTCGGCGCCCTCACCGGACTCGCCGCGCAGGTCACGGGCCCACTCGGGATCGTCGTCGACGTCGCCGCGATCGGCAGGCGGCGTCCACCGCGCCTCCGCCCGAACGCCGTTGCCGTTCCCGTTGCGCTCCTCCCGCGCCTCGCGCTCCTCGCGCTCCTCGCGCTCCTCCCGGGCGGGGGTGGCCGGCTCGGGGGCCGCAGTGTCGACCGGCGCGGTGGGCTCGGGGACAGGGGCGGGCTCGGGGACAGGGGC
>JBEIGA010000022.1:0-23024 GCA_040382135.1 Acidimicrobiales bacterium | reverse complement strand
GGTGCTGCACGGCAAGGAGATCACGGCCGGCGACCAGCTGGTGCTCTTCTACCCGTCGGCCAACCGGGACCCGCTCCACTTCGACCGGCCCGACGTGCTCGACGTGACCCGCACCCCGAACAACCCCATCGCGTTCGGGTTCGGCACCCACTTCTGCCTGGGGGCGTCGCTCGCCCGCCTCGAGATCCGGCTGTTCTTCGAGGAGCTCGTGCGTCGCGTGGACCGGATCGAGCGGGTCGAGGGGGCCCCGTTCCGTCGGCTCGGCAACGCCTTCGTGAACGGCCTCCTCGAGGCGCACGTCAACCTGGATCTGCGCTGAACCCCTCCGGCTCCGGCCGGTTGCGGACCTCCAGTTCACGCCGGCCGAGCCGGACCACGCCCACCGCCCACAGCACCATCCCGCCGAGCACGAGGGGCACGCTCACCGCGAACAGGACGGCGAGCGGCGCCGTGTCGGGCGCCGGTCCGAGGGCGAGCAGCAGCAGCATCCCGAAGGCGCCGAGCGCGGTGGCCGCCCGTCCCCACGCGGCGATGCGCTGGTCCCGGGCCGCGGCCGCACCCTGGGGCAGCAGGGACGCGAGGGAAGCGTCGCGCCGACGCTCCTTCGCCTCGACGTGGTCGAACAGCCAGCGCACGGTCAGTCCAGCCGCGGGAGGACCGGGTCCTCGGTGCGGGTGCGCTTGAGCTCCCACAGTCCGGGGACGGACACGACGGCGACGTAGCCGTCCCACAGCCGCAGCGCCTCCTCGCCCTCGGGCGCACGGGTGAGCACGGGACCGAAGAACCCCTCCCACCGACCGGGCTCGACCTCGAGCGCGATGATCGGCGTGCCCACGTCCTCGCCCGCGACCCCGACGGCCTCGGCGGTGGAGGCGCGCACGGCGTCGTCCCAGACCGGGTCCTTCGCCGCGTCGCCGAAGGCGGGATCCAGGCCGGCGGCGGTCAGTGCCTCATGGGCGCTGAACTCCCAGGATCCTTCGTGGTGGATACGGCGTCCGACCTCGGTGTAGAAGGCGCCGACGCCGGCCGCCTCGCCCGCCGCGCGCATCGCCTCCACCACCCGGAGGAGCTCGAAGCTCCGCTCCGCGGGCCGACGGAACTGCTCGGGGATGTCCCTGCCCTCGTTGCGGACCATCAGGCTGATCGGCCGCCAGTCGACGGTGAGGTCCCGGGCGGGGGCGACGCGAGCGACCCAGCGCGACGTGACCCAGCACCACGGGCAGGCGGGGTCGAAGTAGAAGCGGACGTGCATCGGAACTCCTGACCGATCGTTGCGCCCTCAACCTACAGTGGCCGTCCATGAGCCCCATCGCCTCCGTCTGCGTGTACTGCGCCTCCTCCATGGGCACCGACCCGCGGTACGGCGAGGCGGCCGACGCCGTCGGGACCCTGCTGGCGCGCTCCGGCATCCGGCTCGTCTACGGGGGCGGCACCGTCGGGCTGATGGGCCGGGTGGCGAACGCGGCCATGGCTGCCGGTGGCGAGGTGGTCGGGGTGATCCCCCGCGGCCTGTTCGAGCGCGAGGTGGAGCACCGGGGCATCACCGAGCTCATCGAGGTCACGTCGATGCACGAGCGCAAGCAGCTCATGTTCGACTTCGCCGACGCCTTCGTCGCCCTCCCCGGCGGGCTCGGCACCCTGGAGGAGCTCGCCGAGGTCACCACGTGGGCCCAGCTCGGCATCCACGCCAAGCCCATCGCCGTGCTCGACCTCCTCGGGTTCTGGCGGCCCCTGCTCGACTGGATCGACCGCGCCATGGCGATGGGCCTGATCCGTGAGAAGCACCGTGGCCTGATCGTGCCCGTGGCGTCGGTGGAGGAGCTGCTCCCCGCCCTCACCGCGTACCGCGCCGAACCCACGCCGAAGTTCCTCGACCTCGACGAGACCTGAGCCGGGGCGGCACCGGCCCGGGCGGACGGGGCGCTCCGTTGTCGTTCCTCCTCCCGGTCCTTTGGACGGACGTGGCGAGGAGTGGCACAGCACCAGGTGGACGGCGCAGCTCCCATGGACGTGCGTGGCGTGCTGTGGCACCGCCGCTCCGCACCCGGTGGACGGCTCCGCACCCGGTGGACGGCTCCGCTCCCGGTGGACGGCTCCGCTCCCTGACGAGGCCCGGTCCGGGAACCGCACGTTGCAGGCAGGTGGGCCCGGCCCGCACCACTCGCCGCCACCGCTGCCGGCCCCCGCCCTCCGAGCAGGTCGAGCGCCACAGTTCGCCACAGCCGTCCATGCCCGATCGTCGTCACGGCCCTTGTCGACGACCGGTCACGCCACTCCTCGCCACGCCCGTCCAAGGGATCTGCGGAGCAAGACGCACCGGTAGGTGCCGCCGGTCGAGCTCCGCCCTCAACCCGTCGGCCGAACCCCGGTCCGCGTCCTCGACGCCCTCCGACGCCTGCGAGCCCAGGGCCCTCGCCGACCGCGTCTGCATCGCAGCGTCTCCTCAGGCGAGACCGACCTCAGGCGAGACCGACCTCAGCCGAGCGCGGCACGGACCTGTTCGGCGAAGGCACCCTCGGCGTGGACGGCGAGCTGGGCACGGATCTCGTGGTCGGACAACCCGGCGAGGTGGATGCGCACGTTGACGGTGTCGGCACCCTGGGCCCGCACCTCGGCGACGAGGCGCTCGGCGGCCTCCTCGACGGTGCGGCCGTGGACGAGCTGGTCCTCGTTCCCCCATCCGGCCACCGCGTGCTCGTTGGCGTAGCGGTGGTAGTGGGCGAGCTGGGCGGCCATGGCGTCGGTGGGCGCGTCGCCGATCCAGACCCGGCGGATGAGGACCTTGGCGCCGCCACCGCCCGCGTCGTCGAAGGCGTCCGACAACCGTCGACCCACGGCCGCGGTCTGGAGCGAGTCGTAGAGGATGCCCACGCCGAGTCGGGCCGCCCGCCGAACCGCCGGGAGGCTCTGGGCCGCCACCACCATCGGCACGGGGTGCTCGGCGCAGCGGGCGACGGCCCGGTCACGACCGAGCGGCCCGGGGTCGGCGCCCCGCAGCGCAGCGACCACCTTCGGCAGCGCGGCCTTGAACCGCTCGACGATCTCGTCGAAGGGCACCTCGGCCAGCTCGAAGTCCACGGGCACCGCACCTGCGGCGAACCCGGCACCGAACCGCCCCGGGTACGCCGCCGCGGTCCAGGCGATCTCCTCCGCCACGAGCGCATCGGGCTTCATGGGCAACAGGAGCGGGCAGGCCGCGGCCCAGCCGGTCGGCATCGCGTCGAGGCAGTAGCCCGCCATCTGCACCGGGTTCGGCAGGTAGCCGGGGAAGTCGCCGTGGTGCTCGCTGACCATCACGCCGTCGTACCCGGCCTCCACCCCGAGCCGGGCCTGCGCCCGCAGCACCGCGAGCTGCTCGGCGGCGGGCAGGTCGTGCGGGTAGAGCCGCAGCGACACCGACCCCACGGCGAGGGGCGCCCCACCGCTCACGCCAGCGCCTTCCCGACCGACCGACCGATCCCGTCGAGCACCTCACGCGCCCGGCTGACGATCGGGTTGTACTGCACGAAACCGTGGGTCATGCCCTCCACCCGGACGTGCTCCACCGGGACCCCGGCAGCCGTCAGCGCCGCCGCGTAGGCGTCACCCTCGTCCCGCAGCGGGTCGTACTCGGCGGTGACGACGAGCGCCGGGGGCAGGCCTTCGAGCGACGACGCACGCAACGGCGAGATCCGCCAGTCGGAACGGTCGACGCCTGGCGGCAGGTAGTGGCCACGGAACCAGTCCCGCATCTCCGAGTCGTACAGGTAGCCGGGGCCGATGTCCTGCGACGGGTGGTGGCCCGCATGATCGGTGCCCGGATACACCAGCGCCTGGTACGTCAGCGGGATCCGCCGTGCGAGGTCCCGGTGGGCCAGGGCCGTGACCGCGGCGAGGTTCCCGCCGGCGCTGTCACCGCCGACGGCCGTGCGCGTCGGGTCGGCGTGCACGACCGCGCTGTTGCCCTGGACCCACAGGGTGGCGGTCAGCGCGTCCTCGACGGCAGCGGGGAAGGGGTGCTCGGGGGCGAGGCGGTAACCCACGGACACGACCGCCACCCGTCCCCGGTTGCACAGCACCCGGCAGATCTGGTCCGACGAGTCGATGCTGCCGATCACGAAGCCGCCGCCGTGGAACCACACCAGCACGCCGAACGGGCCGTAGCCGTCGGGTCGGTAGATGCGGATCGGGAGGTCGCCACCGGGGCCGGGGATCACCCGGTCCTGGACGAACCCCACCTCCTCGTGGCCCATTCGGCACAGGGCGGCCATGCCGTCCTCGGCGACGCGCCGGGCCTCCTCGGGCGACTGGTCCACCAGGCGGTTGTCGGCCTTGGCGATCTGGTCGACGACGAACTTGAGCTGCGGATCGAGCGGCACGGCCGCAACCTACCGATCGCGGCCGGTCAGCGCAGGCTGTGGTCAGCGCAGGAAGTGCTCTGCGTAGGCCTCCATGCCGGCGATCTTCTCGTCGAAGGTGGCGGTGCCGAGCGCCCAGGCCACGGCGACCGTGGAGGTGACGCCGCGTGCGGCGAGGTCGTCGTGGAGCGCGGGCGAGGGTTCGGCCTGCGGGATGACCAGCACCTCGAACGGTCCGGGCCGGGCCCGACCCTCGTCCACGGCGCGCCGACGCTCGGCGTCGAGCTCGTCGAGCAGGCGCCACACGTCCTCGAGCGGGTAGTCCATGCCGACCCAGCCGTCCTGCCCGGCCGCATGGCGCAGCGCGGCACGCGACGCGCCCCCGACCCAGATCGGGACCGGGTGCGACGGTCTCGGCTCCATGCCGGCGGGGCCGAAGGCGAAGTGCTCGCCGTGGAACTCGAAGGTGCCCTGGTCCCAGAAGCCCCGGATGACCGCGAGCATCTCGTCGAACCGCCGGCCACGCGTGCGGGGATCGAAGCCGAGCAGCTCGATCTCCTCGGTGAGCCAGCCGGCGCCCGTGCCGAGCACGAACCGCCCCTGGGAGAGCCCGCCGAGCGTGCCCGCCTGCTTCGCCACGCTGAACGGCTCCCGCATCGGCAGGACGTAGACGTAGCTCATCACCCGGAGGCGCTCGGTCACCGCCAGCATCGCCGCCGCCGTGGTCATCACGTCGGGGAACGGTGCGGTCTCGGGGAAGGGGCTCGGGCCGCTCGGGTGGTGGGAGGCGTAGCCCTTCGGGATGGCGACGTGGTCGGCCAGCGCGATCCCGGCGAACCCCACCTGCTCGGCGTGACGAGCGAGCGCGAGCAGGTCGTCGGTGCCCTCCATCATCACCGCGAGGTGGTGCTCCAGGGCTCAGCCCTCCGGTGGCGTCGGGTCGGGGTAGCGCTCGACCTGCCAGGCGATCGACGCGTCGACGTCGGCCGCCCGCTCACGGATCAGGTCCGCGTCCTCCGGGTGCGTGTACACGATGAACCGACGGGCCTTCACCGCGTCGACGACCATCGGGGCCACGTCCTCGGGCGTGATGGCCCGCTGCATGTGCTCCGGGAAGTGCATCCACCCGGCCGTCGGGTCGACGCCGCGCACCGAGGCGTGCTCGCCGAGGTTGGTGATCACGAGACCGGGGCACACGGCGGTGACCTCGACGCCCTGCGGCTTCAGGTACAGCGCCAGGTTCTCGGTGTACCCGTACGCCGCGTGCTTCGAGGCGATGTAGGGCCCGGTGTCGAAGCTGTACGCGTACCGGCCGGCGATCGACGACACGATCACCACGTGCCCGCTGCCCTGGGCCCGCATCGAGGGCACGAAGGCGTTCACCCCGCGCACGACCCCGAAGAAGTTGACCTCGAACTGCCGGTGCCAGTCCTCGATCGGGATGAGGTCCGGCGGGCCCATCACGGCGGCGCCGGCGTTGAGCATCAGCAGGTCGACCCGGCCGAAGCCCTCGAACGTGGCTGCGGCGAGCGCGGTGACGTCGGCGTCGGACGTGACGTCGCAACGGACGCCGAGCGCCTGACGGCCCATCGCCTCGACCTCGGCGACCACCTCGGCGGTCCGCTGCTCGTGCAGGTCGGCGATGACGACGTCGGCACCCTCACGGGCGAAGGCGAGCGCGCAGGCGCGCCCGATCCCGGAGGCGCCGCCGGTCACCACCGCGACGGCACCCTCGAAGGTTGCGAGTCCCCCCACGACCGCCGCCTCAGCCCGGGAGCTTGCCGGCGATGACGTCCTCGCCGAGGGCGGGGAGGATGAAGGCGCTGAAGTCGGGACCGGCGCGCAGGCTGTGGCCGCCGTCGACGTTGATGAGCTGGCCGGTGATCCAGCGGCTCTCCGGACCGATCAGGAAGCGGGCGAGCGAGCCCACGTCCTCGGGCTGGCCGACGTCGCCGAGCGGCGTGTTGACGATGTAGCTCTCGTACACCGGGCTCTCCCTCGGGATGCCCTCCATGATCTCCGTGGCGATGAAGCCCGGGCGGATGGCGTTGAAGCGCAGGTTCGAGCGGCCGAACTCGTCGGCGGCGTTGCGCATCATCTGCTCGATGCCGGCCTTCGAGACCGTGTAGGCGCCGAAGTACGGGTGGGTGACGTGGCCGGCGATGGACGACATGCCCACGAACGAGCCGCCGCCCGCCGCCACCATGCGCGGCACCGAGTGCTTCACGCAGAGCATCGTGCCCAGCACGTTCAGGTGCAGGACCCGGAGGAACTCGTTGGTGTACTGCAGGTGGTAGGGGCCCATCCCGCCGCCGCCACCGGCGTTGGCGACCACACCGTTGAGCGTGCCGGTGGGCTCGGCGGCCGCCGCCATCATGGCCACGACCGACGCCTCGTCCGTGACGTCGCCCACCACGTAGCGGACGCTGCCGCCGTGGCCCGGGGTGATGGTGTCGACGCTCGCCTGCAGCGACGACTCGGTCCGGCCGGTGATCGTGACGGCGGCGCCGTCGGCGGCGAGCGCGGCGGCGCACGCCCGGCCGATGCCCGTGCCGCCCCCGGTCACCAGGACGCCGTACCCCTGCAGTGCACCGTCGGCCATGTTCGCTCCCCTGCTCGTCGCGGTAGGGAATGTGTTCTACTTGCGGGCGTTCGCGGGGGCAACCGGTGGCCCCTGCGCCGTGCAGGAGGAACCTGATGAGCAACCCCCTCGCCGCCTACGACCTCTCGGGCCGCGTCGCCGTCGTGACCGGCGCCGCCAGCGGCATCGGGAGGAAGTCCGCCGAGTTCCTGGCCGCAGCGGGCGCGGCCGTGGTCTGCGGCGACCTCAACGAGGCCGGCATCGCCGAGGTCGTCGACTCCATCACCGCCGCGGGGGGCCGGGCGTGCGGCCAGACCGCGAACGTGACCGTCAAGGCCGAGGTCGACGCCCTCGTGCAGCGGGCGCTCGACGAGTACGGGCAGCTCGACGTCATGTGCAACGTCGCCGGCACCATGTTCCCGGGCCAGCTGCACGAGGTCACCGACGCCCAGATCGACGCCGCGGTGGACCTCAACCTCAAGGGCACCCTCTACGGCTGCCAGGCCGCCGTCGCCGCCATGGCGCCGCGCCGCACCGGCTCCATCATCAACGTGTCCTCCGGCGCCATCGACAAGGCCGTGCCGAACATCGGCCTCTACGCCTTCACCAAGGCGGCGGTGGCGATGGCCACCATGACGATGGCCACCGAGATCGGCCCGCTCGGGCTGCGGGTCAACGCCATCGCCCCGGGCGCCACCATCACCCCGTTCACCACGTGGCGGCTGCGGGGCGAGGACGGCACCATCGACCAGGCCAACATGGACGCCTTCGTCGACTCCATGAAGGCCATGTCGCCGCTCGGCGCCGTGGGCGACCCGGAGGACCAGGCGCACCTCGTGCTGTACCTGGCCTCCGACGCCGCCAAGTTCGTCACCGGGGCGATCCTCCGGGCGAACGGCGGCCAGACCATGGTGTGGTGATCCAGGTCCAGGGCGCAGGGATCACTCCGGCACGAGGTCGATGATCCCCACCGAGGGTCGCACGAACAGCCGCACCTGCGGCGCCGTCGTGCGGGCCATCCCCACGCCCGTCGAGACGTAGACCGGGGTCCCGTCGACGTCGCCCAGCCCTCCGGCGGCGACGTCACGGGGCACCGCGGTCCGGGTGACGATCGGCCCGAAGCCAGGGATCGCCACCTGCCCGCCGTGGGTGTGGCCGGACACCACGAGGTCCACGTCGCCCTCCCCGAGGTCGAGGGCGATGTCGGGCAGGTGGCTAAGGAGGATCCGGAACCCGTCGCCGCCCAGCAGGTCGAGCTTCGCGAGCGACGTCCTGCCGCCGCCGCTCAACGGGTAGTCCGCGACCCCGGCGATCAGCAGCCGTTGCCCCCGGACCTCGATCGCCACGACCCGGTCGTCGAGCACGGTCACGCCGGTGCCCTCGGTCAGCTCCACGAGCTCGCCCCGTCGCTCGCTGTCGCCGCTCACCGCGAAGGCGCCCGCGGGCGCGGCGGTGAGCTCGGACAGCAGGGCGCGGAAGTCGTCGAGCGCGGCCTCGAACTCGGCCTCGGTCCCCTGGTGGAGGTCGCCCGGGACCAGGATCACGTCCGGCCGTTCGGCGAGCAGGAGCTCGACGGCCCGGCGTTCGTGGCCGGTGATCCTGCGGGTCTGCACGTCCGCGAGGACGCCGATGCGCACGGGCTCGTCCACGAGCGGGGTCACGATCGTGACCCGGTCCACCCGCAACCGGTACGGCTCGACGTGGGTGGCGTAGAAGCCGACGGCGGGCACCACGGCGGAAACGAGCACCAGCACCACCGTGAGCACGCGCGGCGGGCGCGGCGACCGCCGCACCGACGGGAGGACCACCCCTGCGGCGGCCAGCATCGGCAACGTGACCACGAGCGCGAGGTAGAGCAGGTGGGTCGCGGCGAGGATCGGGTTCACGGCGACGACGACCGCGGGCACGCCGCCGACCAGGCCCACCACCGCCGCGGTCCCGGC
Organism: Acidimicrobiales bacterium; assembly: GCA_040382135.1. Lineage (GTDB taxonomy): Bacteria > Actinomycetota > Acidimicrobiia > Acidimicrobiales > JBEIGA01 > JBEIGA01. The sequence continues at coordinate 14,163 of JBEIGA010000022.1, read as the reverse complement.
CGCCGCCGCACCCGACCGGAGCGGCCCCGCGCCGAGCATGCGCCAGCCCACGGCGATGCCGGCGAGCGCGGCCACCACCGCCACGAGCGTCAGCTGGAGCGTGGTTCCCACACCCCCATGATGGACCGGTCGGTCCGGCACACTGGTGCCGTGCACGAGGACGAGGACGAGGACGAGACCCCTGATCCGGACGAGACCGAGCCGCGGCCTCGTCCGCGCTCGGCCGGCTCGACGGTGCTCGGTGCGGCCATGCTCGGCGTCGGCCGGGTCCTCGAGCCCGACAAGACCGAGGTCCAGATCGAGATCCTGGCCCCGGGCGATCCGGACGACCAGCCCTTCGACCTCGACTTCGGCGACCTGCCCCCGTTGGCCTAGCCGGCCTCGAGGGGCGTGAGGCCCGGGTCGGCGAGGGCGTCGTCGAGCCGGTGGACGGCCACCACGGCGTCGACGGGCAGTGGACCGTAGAGGTGCGGGAAGCGGTCGTCGACGTCGGTCGCCTGCTCCTCCACCACCGGGTCGGTGAGGCGTGCCGGGTCGACGACCAGGACCAGGTGGTCCGGCGCTCCGGCGTAGAAGCGGGCCGCCGTCCCCGCCAGCTGCCGCGGCCAGGACAGGTGCACGAACCCCTCGGTCGCCAGGCTCCCGGGCCGCAGCTCACCGCACCGCTGCGCCTCCGCCCAGGCCGCAGCAGCGACGATGTGCACCAGCGGCTCGGCGGTCACCCCTGGCCTCGCTTGCGCTCGGCGGTCACCCCTGCCCTCGCTTGCGCTCGGTCATGTCCTCGAGGAGGGACTGCATGCCGACGAAACCGGGGATGCGGTTGAGGCGGCGCTGGGCGTAGAAGAAGCCGGCGGCGAAGCCGACCATGCCGAGCGGCCAGCCCACGACGAGGCGGATCACGAAGTACCCCTCGATCGAGGAGTTGTTGTAGATCCAGATGTCCACCAGGCCGCTGATCACGTAGTAGACGGCGGCGCCGAGGGTCAGGTGGGCCATGGTCGAGCGGTAGAGCTCGTGCCGCTGCACCGAGCGCGGGAAGGGGAAGACCGCGGGTGCGAGCTGCGCCACCGCCGCCTTGCCGATCACCACCGACCCCACCAGGCCGAGGGCGATCAGGAACTTCCCGGCGATGCCGGTGCCCACGTAGACGGCCTCGGAGTCGGTGACGATCCCGATGATCCCCCGCACCACGAGGGCGGCGACCACGAGCGGCACCAGCCAGCCGACCTTGAGCCCCCGGCGCCGGCGCATCACCGCCGTCTTCACCGACCAGGCGGTGGCCCCGATGATCGCGTAGGGCAGACCGGCCAATCGGTAGAGCCCCACGAACAGGACGACCGGCATGACCGAGTCGATCACGCTCGTGCCCGCGAGGCCGGCGGCCGTCGGGGCGGCGTCGTCCTCGGGTTCCTCGACAGGGGGCGCGGGGTCGGAGCTCACGTCGGTCACGCACCGACCATCGGCAACGGGCGGGTCCCGCTGGAGGGGCTCACGGCGCGAGGCTCGCCCACGCCTCGGCCACGGCGGCGTCGCCGAACACCTCGAGCCCGTCGAGCCCCCGCCGGTGCCAGGCGAGCAGGAGCAGGTCCTCGGCCGGGCCGCGCACCGCGGCGTCGCCCTTGCCGTGCTCGTGGGTGAGCGACACGACGCCGTCGTTGATGCGGACCATCCACTCGCCCGGGCCGTCGGTTCGGTGGAGGTGGATGGAGCCGGTGGGCAGGGGCCGCTCCCAGCGACGGACGGAGAAGGGCAGCACCCGCTCGTAGAACTCGGTGACGCCGACGGCCGACAGCTCGGGATCGAGCGGGTCCGGGGTGCCGTGGGCGAGCTGGGCGTCCCAGCGGTGGACGAGGACCTCGATCGGGGCCCGGTGGTGGTAGAAGTCGCCGCAGTTGTAGCCGGACCAGCTCCACACCGGTTCCTCGGCGTCGATGCCGGCGAGCGCCCGCTCGAGCCGCTCGAGGCCCTCGTCGTGGAAGGCGATCACGGCCTCACCCTCGGGCGGGTTCGGGATGTGCTTGCCGGGGATCATCTCGATCGACCGCTGCTCGACGTGCTCGGAGATCGAGCGGTACACCCGGCCCAGGTGCCCGAGGACGTCGGCGACGACCCAGCCGGGGCAGGAGGGCACGGGGGCGTCGAGCCCGCGGCGGCCGGCCTCGCCGACGAGCAGGCCCTCCCGGTGCAGGGCGGCGAGGAGCTGGTGCTTGTCCATGGGCGCGTCCATCCCCACAGTCTGGCGCAGGGAGGGCTCCGGACCCCGGGTCTGCTACAACCTCTGCGGTCCACACATCGCCAGGGAGGCACCGATGGGCACGTTCGCGATCACCGGTTCGGCGTCGGGCATCGGCGCAGCCACCCGTGCCCGGGTCGAGGCCGCCGGCCACACCGTCATCGGCGTCGACCTGCGCAACGCCGAGATCGATGCCGACCTCGGCACGCCCGAGGGCCGCCAGGCCGCCGTCGACGGCGTGCTCGAGCGCTGCGGCGGCACCCTCGACGGGCTCGTCACCGCCGCCGGCGTCGGCCCGCCCTTCCCCGCCGTACCCATGGCGTCCATCAACTACTTCGGCTCGGTGGCCCTGCTCGAGGGGCTGCACGGCGCCCTCGTCGCGTCGGGCGATGCCCAGGTCGTGGTGGTCGGCTCCAACTCCAGCTCCACCCAGCCGAACCTGCACATGGACCTCGTCGAGGCCTTCCTCGACGGTGACGAGGCCAAGGCCCGGCAGCTCGCCGAGACCTACCAGGACGCCTACGCCCCCTCCAAGCTCGCCCTGGCCCGCTGGGCCCGCCGCCTCGCCCCCACCGCCGAGTGGGCGGGCGCCGGCGTGCGCATGAACGTGATCGCCCCGGGCGCCACCCTCACCCCGCTGCTGCAGGCCGGTCTGGACGACGAGACCTTCGGGCCGCTCATCAAGGGCTTCACCGTGCCCACCGGCGGCTTCGGCAGCCCCGACCAGATCGCCGCCGGCATCGAGTTCCTCCTGCTCTCGGACGCCCGCCGGTTCCTGTGCGGCACGGTGCTCTACATCGACGGCGGCACCGACGCCCTGTTCCGCGCCGACGCCGTCCCCGTGCCCTGGGTGCTCTGACGCCCGGGCGAGACGGGCGCCACGGCAGGGCGGGCATCGGGCCTGGTGGGCGGCCCGTACCATGGCCGACGTGAGCATCCCGGACATCCGCATCCCCGCCGACCTCCTGCCCGGCGACGGCCGCTTCGGGTGCGGACCGTCCCGGGTCCGGCCCGAGGCCGTGGCCGCGCTGGCCGAGGCCGCGCCCACCTACCTCGGCACGAGCCACCGCCAGCCCACCGTGCAGTACATGGTCGCCGAGCTCCGCAACGGGCTCGCCGAGCTGTTCGCCCTCCCGGACGGCTACGAGATCCTGCTCGGCAACGGCGGGTCCACGGTCTTCTGGGACATCGCCACCTTCGGGCTCATCGAGCGGCGCAGCCAGCACCTGGTGTTCGGCGAGTTCTCCTCGAAGTTCGCCGAGGCGTCCACGCAGGCGCCGCACCTCGAGGACCCGGTCGTGGTCGAGTCGCCGGTCGGCTCGCACCCCACCGCCGCGCCGGACGCGTCGGTCGACACCTACTGCCTCACCCACAACGAGACGTCCACGGGTGTGGCCATGCCGCTCGTGCGGCCCGACGCCGACGGCCTCGTGCTCGTCGACGCCACCTCCGCCGCGGGCGGCCTCCGCTTCGACGCGTCCCAGACCGACGTCTACTACTTCGCCCCCCAGAAGTGCCTGGCCTCCGACGGCGGGCTCTGGCTGGCGGCGGTGTCGCCGGCCGCCGTCGAGCGCATCGAGCGGATCCACGCCTCGGGCCGCTGGTGCCCCGCCTCGCTCGACCTGCACATCGCACTCGAGAACTCCCGCAAGGACCAGACGTACAACACGCCGGCGCTCGCCACGGTGTTCCTCGCCAACGAGCAGGTGCGCTGGATCAACGAGCACGGCGGCCTGCACTGGGCGGCCGGCCGCTGCGCCACCTCCGCCCGCACCCTCTACGGCTGGGCCGAGGCGAGCGACTACGCCACCCCGTTCGTCACCGACCCGGCCATGCGCAGCGACGTGGTCGGCACCATCGACCTCGCCGACGGGGTCGACGCGGTCACCGTCTCGAAGGTGCTCCGGAAGAACGGCATCGTCGACACCGAGTCGTACCGGAAGCTCGGCCGCAACCAGCTGCGCATCGCCATGTTCCCGGCCGTCGACCCCGCCGACGTCGAAGCGCTCACCCGCTGCATCGACCACGTGGTCGCCGCGCTGTCCTGAGGGGCACGCCCTCTAGACGGCGGCGAGGTGGGGCAGCAGCGCCCGGAGGACCGCGTCGGGGGCCTCCTCGGGGAGCCAGTGGTCGGCGCCGGGGAGCTGCACGTAGGTGTACGGGCCCTGCACGTGGGCGCCGGTGCGCCAGGCACCCTCGATGCTGAGGGCAGGGTCGCCGGTGCCGTAGACGAACAGCATCGGCACGGTGACCGGCGGCAGGTCGGTGATGAGGCCGACGCCGGCGGCGCGGTACCAGTGGAACACGCAGCGCAGGGCCTCGACGCTGCCGAGCCGGGCCACGTACGCCTCGGTGTCCTCCGGGCCGAAGCCGAGCGCCTCGTAGGTGGCCCGCAGGCCGGCGCCGCCGTCGGCGCCCCACGCCTGCTCCATGGTGCCGTCGCGGAAGGCGGCGAAGTAGCCGGAGCGGGCCTCCTGGTCGCCGAGCTCGTAGGCCTCGAGGTAGGCGACCGGGTGCGGCACCGACAACGAGGTGGCGGTGAGCAGCCGGTCGGGGCGGCGGGCGGCGAGCTGCCAGGTGAGCACGGCGCCGTAGTCGTGGCCGACGAGGTGGAACCGCTCGGCGCCGAGCTGGTCGGCGAAGGCGAGGGCGTCGTCGCACAGTCGGGGGATGGCGTACGCCTCGACGCCCTCGGGCCGAGCGTTCGGCGAGTAGCCCCGCTGGTCGACCGCCACGGCGCGGTAGCCGGCCGCGGCGAGGGCCGGCTGGACCAGCCGCCACTCGTGCGACGTCTGCGGGCAACCGTGCAGCAGCAGGACGAGCGCGCCGTCGGCGGGACCGGCGGCGACGGCGTCGAAACGGAGCCGGCCGTGCGCCGGGTCGTCGACGACGAGCTCGAGCGGCTCCACGGGCGGCGTGGGGGTCAGAGCCCGAGCGGGCCGCGCCAGCCCGCCGTGTGCGCGGCCTCGACCTGCTGCGGGGTCATCCGCAGGGTCTCCTCCGGCACGAGCGAGGCGAGGTGGCGGCCCTCGAAGTAGTGGTGGTGGCCGTGCAGGCCGGCGAAGTGCTCCTTGCGCCAGGCCACGAGCTCGGGATCGGGGTTCTCGTCGAGGAACCCGAAGAGCGTGAAGGCGATGCGGAGGTCGTGGACGACCGGCGCCCGGCCGTACATGGAGGCCCGGCGCAGGCCGACGGCGAGGCAGCCGTCGATGGCGTCGGCCGCCGACTCGCCCTCGCGCAGCACGAGCTTGTCGCGGAACATGGCGGCGAGCGTGAGGCCGTAGCCCTGGTCCGGACCCTGGAACCCGAGGGCGGAACCCTCCGGCTGGGGCTCGCCGACCACCTCGCCCGGCCGGTCCGGGACCCAGGAGTCACCCCGCCGCGGCGGCGAGGCGTAGGCCTTCGACGTGGAGCGGACGGGAGCGGTCGGCACGAATTCGGGCGCTGCCATGGGCGTCAGACTACGCCCCCGGCCGACGCCCTCGTCAGTTGGCCGGGGTGAGCTCCTCGATCTGGATGCCGTACTCCTCGTCGGCCATGCGCAGGTCGACGTCGATCCACGTCGACACCGGGTAGCCGAGCTCGGCGTCGTACTCGGCGGTGATCGAGAAGACGCCGTCGTCGATCGCGGCCTGCAGGTCGTCGAACACGGCGTCGACGGTGGTGGGCTCACCGGTCACGGCGCCGCCCTCCCCGTCGGCGTCGACGGCGGCGACGACCCCGTCCTCGACCACCACGGTGAACACCTGGGGCGGGCAGAAGCAGACCGGGCGGTAGGTGAACGTGTAGTCGGCGATGTCCGCCGCCTCCCAGCGGGCGCGGGCCTCGTCGAGCGCCGCCTGGACCGCGTCCAGATCCTCGGGGGCCACGGTGCCGGGGACGCTCGTCGGCGGGGGCGCCGTGGTCACGGCCGGATCGCCGGTGGTTCCCACCTCGGTGTCGTCGCCGCACGCTGCGAGCACGAGGCCCGCGGCGACGAGCAGGGCGGCGGTGCGGAGGGTCGTCGTGGGTCGCATACCGGTTCCGACGACGCCGGAGGCGCCACGGTTCCCGGACGTTCAGGCGGGGGCCGCGGTCGTCGTCGTGGTCGAGGTGCGGGGGGCGACGTCGTCGGCCGTCGCCGTGGCGCCGCCATCGCAGATCGACGGAGCGGGGTCGGGGACCATGCGCCGTGACTCGTCGAACCGGAACCCCACGGATCGGTCGCTCAGGTCGGCGAGGATCCGGGCCACGCCCGCCTCGTCCGGGTGCTGCGGCCGGCCGCCGGGCAGCACCACCGGGTGGGCCACCACCTCGAGCGTGCGCTCCGGGCCGAGCGGACCGTCGACCAGCACGTGGAACACCGCCGAGCGACCGGTCTCGCCGCCCCGGTTCGGGAACACGAAGTTGCCCGTGGACCACAGGACCACGCCGTCACCGATCCGTTCGGCGCCGTTCAGCACGTGGGGGTGGCTCACCGCAACGATGTCGGCGCCGGCGCCGATCCAACGCTCCACGGTGGAGCGGATCGCCGGCGTCTGGCACAGGGCGAGCTCGTCGCCGCCGTGGAGCATGACCACGACGACGTCGGTCTCGGCCACCATGCGGGCGACCGCGGCGTCGGTGCGGTCGAGGAAGGGGTCGCAGGCCCAGGCGATCAGCGCCCTCGCCGTGCTGCCGGAGCTGCCGGCCCAGTCGCAGGGAACCCGGGAGTAGGACAGGATGCCGACCCTCCGGCCCGCGGCCTCGAGCACCAGCGGGTCGTAGGCGGTCTCGGCGGTGGTGCCGGCGCCGACCCGCGCCACGCCGGCCTCGTCGAGCAGCTCGACCGTGCGGATGGTGGCCGCGTCGCCGAAGTCCCAGATGTGGTTGTTCGCCAGGGCGGCCACGTCGACGCCGCCGTCGCGCAGCTGGGCGGCGGCCGCCGGCGGCGACCTGAACAGGAACTCCTTCTCGATGGGCGGGACGCCCACCTCCGGCTCGGCGATCGTGGTCTCGAGGTTCACGAGCATCAGCTGGGGTGCGGTGACGAGGTCGGCGACGCCGCCGAACGGGTCGGTCATGCCGCGGTTCAGCAGGACGTCCCCCGCGAACCCGAGCACCAGCGTCTCCGCCGGGACCGGCGTGGTGTCGGGCGGTGCCGTCGTGGTCGGCTCGAGCGTCGGCGCCGTGGAGTTCACCGGCGTGCCCGTGGTGGGCACGGGCAGCGTGCTCTCGGTCAGGACCGGCCGTCCGGCCGACGCCGACCCGCACGCGGCCAGGGTGATCCCGCCCGCCAGCAGCGCCCACCGCGCCCGCGGCACCGGGGTCCTACCGTTCGGCCTGGAGGAGCCCGTAGACGATGGAGTCGGCGAGCGCCTGCCAGGAGGCCTCGATGATGTTCTCCGACACGCCGATCGTGGTCCAGGACCGGTTGCCGTCGGTGGAGTCGAGCAGGACGCGGGTGACCGCGCCGGTGCCCTTGTCCGTGTCGAGCACGCGGACCTTGAAGTCGGTGAGGGAGATCCGGGCGAGCTGCGGGTAGCGCTCCGCGAGCACCGACCGCAGGGCGGTGTCGAGCGCGTTGACGGGGCCGTTGCCCTCGCCGATGCCGACGAGCCGTTCGTCGCCGACCCACACCTTCACCACGGCGTCGGTGTCGACGTCGACCGAGACCTCGTTCCAGGCGCGCTTGCCCGAGCCGCGGTGCTGCATGGAGACCTTGAACGACTCGATGCGGAACCAGGGCTGCTCCCAGCCGGTGGCCGAGCGCATGAGGAGCTCGAGCGACGCGTCGGCCGCCTCGAAGTGGTAGCCCGCGTACTCGAGCCGCTTGAGCGTCTCCACGACCTCGCCGAGCATGCGGTCGTCGAGCTCGATGCCGACCTGCTCGGCCTTCAGCTGCAGGGTGGACTTGCCCGCCATCTCCGAGACGAGGAAGCGGGTGCCGTTGCCGACGGCCTTCGGGTCGATGTGCTCGTAGGCGTCGGGGCGCCGGGCGATGGCCGAGGTGTGCAGGCCCGCCTTGTGGGCGAACGCCGTGGCGCCGACGTACGGCTGCTGCGGGTTCACCGTGAAGTTCACGAGCTCGGCGATGTGGTGCGACACCGAGGTGAGCCGCTCGATGCGGTCGGCGGGGATGGTGGTCACGCCCATCTTGAGCGACAGGTTGGCGATGATGGGGACGAGGTCGCAGTTGCCGACCCGCTCCCCGTAGCCGTTGATGGTGCCCTGCACCTGGGTGGCGCCGCCGCGCACACCGGCGATGGCGTTGGCCACGCCGCACCCGGTGTCGTTGTGGAGGTGCACGCCGACGGGGACGTCGAGGTACGACACGACCTCACGGACCATGCGCTCGACGTCGTGGGGCAACGAGCCGCCGTTGGTGTCGCAGAGGACGAGGCAGTCGGCGCCGGCCGTGGCGGCGGCCTCGAGCACCCGGAGGCTGTACTCCGGGTTGTTGCGGAAGCCGTCGAAGAAGTGCTCGGCGTCGAAGAACACCTCGCGCCCCGCCGCCTTCAGGAAGCGGATCGAGTCGGCCACCATGGCCACGCCCTCGTCGAGCGTGGTCCGCAGCGCCTCGGTGACGTGGTAGTCCCAGCACTTGCCGACGATGCAGACCGTGCCGGTGCCGGCGTCGAGGAGGTTGCGCAGGGTGGGGTCGTCGTCGACCTTGCCCTTCACCCGGCGGGTGGACCCGAACGCCACGAGCCGGCTGGTCTGCAGCTGGAGCTCGGCGCGGGCCCGGCGGAAGAACTCCTCGTCCTTGGGGTTCGCCCCCGGCCAGCCGCCCTCGATGTAGTGGACGCCGAGGAGGTCGAGCTGCTCGGCGATGCGGAGCTTGTCGTCGACCGTGAGCGAGATGCCCTCGAGCTGGGCGCCGTCGCGCAGGGTGGTGTCGTAGATCTGGACGACCGTGGGCATCTGCTCCGCGGCGCCGACGAGGGGGAGGTCAGTCGTGGACATGGTCGTTCCACTCCTTGTACTGGGCCAGTTCCCCCCGGACGGCCCTGGCGTAGACGGCGGCGATCTCGCTCGTGATCGGGCCGGGGCACGGCACGGCGCGATCGTCCACCGAGTTGACGGCCGAGACCTCGGCCGCGGTGCCGCAGACGAAGATCTCCTCCGCGGTGTAGAGGTCGCTGCGCGACAGGTTGTCGACGCGGATCGTGTGGCCGAGGTCGGCGGCGATGCGGCCCACCGAGTCCTGGGTGATGCCCTCGAGCGCCCCCGAGGAGGTGGGCGGCGTGACGATGACGCCCTTGCGCACGACGAAGATGTTCTCGCCGGTGCACTCGCTGACCCAGCCCTGCTGGTTCAGCATGATCCCCTCGTCGTAGCCGGCCTTGAGCGCCTCGACCTTCGCGAGCGACGAGTTCACGTAGTTGCCCGTGGTCTTCGAGGCCGGCGGCATGGTGTTGTGGTCGTGGCGGACCCACGAGGAGATCTTCATCCGCACGCCCTTGGAGAGCGCGTCGTCGCCGAGGTAGGCGCCCCACGGCCAGCAGGCGATGGCGACGTCCACCGAGCACGGCAGCGTGTTGAGCCCCATCTCGCCGTAGGCGTAGTAGGCGATCGGCCGGATGTAGCAGGAGTCGAGCCCGGTGGACCGGACGGTCTCACGGGTGGCCTCGATCAGCTCCTCCACCGTGTAGGGGAGGTCCATCATCAGGATCTTCGCCGAGTTGTGGAGCCGCTCGATGTGCTCGCGCAGGCGGAACACGGCCGGGCCGCGGTCGGTGGCGTAGGCCCGGATGCCCTCGAACACGCCCGTGCCGTAGTGGAGCGAGTGCGTGAGGACGTGCACCTGCGCGTCCTCCCACGCGACCAGCTCGCCGTTCATCCAGATCTTCGGGGTCGGGGTGATGGGCATCGGGGTGTCTCCAGGACCTGGTGGGGCGAACGGGTTGATCTAGAGCCGGGAGGCGACGAGGTCGCCGATCTCGGGGGTGCTGCCGACGAGGGTGGCCGTGTCGGCGCAGGCGTTGCGGACCCGCGCCGCGGCCTCGGTCTCGCCGAGGAACTCGAGCATCATCGCGCCGGAGAGGATGGCGGCGACGGGATTGGCCTTCGACTGGCCGGCGATGTCGGGGGCGGAGCCGTGCACCGGCTCGAACATCGAGGGCCCGGTGCGGTCCGGGTTGAGGTTCGCCGAGGCGGCGAAGCCGATGCCGCCGGACACCGCGCCGCCGAGGTCGGTGAGGATGTCGCCGAAGAGGTTGTCGGTGACGATCACGTCGTACTGCTGGGGCGACTGCACGAAGTAGATGCAGGCGGCGTCGACGTGGTTGTAGGCGGTGCCGACCTCGGGGTACTCGGCGGCGACCTCGTTGAAGCTCCGCTCCCACAGGTCGCCGGCGAAGGTGAGCACGTTGGTCTTGTGCACGAGCGTCAGGTGCTTGCGCTCCCGGGACCGGGCGAGGTCGAACGAGAAGCGGACGGCCCGCTCCACCCCGAAGCGGGTGTTGACCGAGCCCTGGGTGGCGATCTCGTGGGGGGTGCCCTTGCGGAGGAAGCCGCCCTCGCCGGCGTAGGTGCCCTCGGTGTTCTCCCGGACGACGAGGAAGTCGACGCCGTTCTGCGGGTACGTGAAGGGCCGCAGGTTGATGTAGAGGTCGAGCTCGAAGCGCATCTTGAGCAGCAGGCCGCGCTCGATGACGCCGGGCGGCACGCCGGGGGTGCCCACGGCGCCGAGGTAGACGGCGTCGAGGCCCCGCCACTCGTCGAGGACGCTGTCGGGGAGGATCGTGCCGTCGCGCAGGTAGCGGGCGCCGCCGAGGTCGTAGTCGACGGTGTCGAGCTCCACGCCCGCGGCGCGGATGACCTTCAGGCCCTCGGCGATCACCTCGGGGCCGATGCCGTCGCCGCCCACGATGCCGATGCGGTGTGCCACGTTCCTGCCGTCCTGTCTCTTGCTGTGCTTCTGCTGTCGGACCCTGCGGTCGGGCCAAAAGAAAACCGCCCACCCCAGGTGGACGGTTGGTCGCGCACGCCGCGGGAGCGACGTGCGCTAGCGAATCACCACGATCGCCGGAGCGAACGTGGGCGGGATCACCGGGGTGCTGGGTCGGTTCGCCACGTCGGGGAGTGTACCCCCGGACCAGGCCCGATGGGCAGGCCGGGGAGCCGCGGCAGGGTGCCGCAGCTAGCCTTTCCGCGATGGCGAAGACGCAGCAGCTCTCCCAGGTGGCCTACGACCGGCTCAAGACCGAGTACGACGACCTGACCACGCGTGGCCGCGTGGACATCGCCCGCAAGATCGAGGCGGCCCGCGAGCTCGGCGACCTCTCCGAGAACGGCGACTACCACGCCGCCAAGGAGGAGCAGGGGAAGATGGAGGGCCGCATCCTCCACCTGGCCCGCATCCTCGAGAACGCCGAGATCGTCGAGGGCGCCGGTGGTGGCGACCGGGTGGAGCTCGGGTCCATCGTCGAGATCCGCTACGAGGGCGACGACGACACCGAGACGTACCTCATCGGCTCCATCGAGGAACGCCACGACGAGTACGACGTCATGTCGCCCGACTCGCCACTCGGTGCCTCCCTCATGGGGGCCAAGGCCGGCGACACCGTCAGCTACCAGGCGCCCGGCGGCAAGCTGTCGGTCGAGGTCGTCTCGATCGGGTGATCCCGGAGCTGCCCCCCGCTCGGACGCTTGCGCTGCCAGGGCGCGGTGACGTCGTCATCCGCGAGCTGCCCGGCCCGCCCGGCGCTTCGACGCTCGTCCTGCTGCACGGTTGGACGGTCTCGTCGGACCTCAACTGGTTCCCCGTGTTCCGTCGGCTCGGCGAGCACCACCGCGTGGTCGCGTTCGACCACCGGGGCCACGGCCGCGGCGGCATTCGCAGCAACGAGCGGTTCACGCTGGAGGACGCAGCGGACGACGCCGCTGCGGTCGTCGCCGAGCTCGGGATCGGGCGGTTCGTCCCGGTCGGCTACTCGATGGGCGGCCTCGTGGCACAGCTCGTCTGGCGCCGGTACCGCCGTCGGGTGGCGGGTCTGGTCCTGTGCGCCACGGCCACCCACTTCGCGGACACGCCGCTCGACCGGGTCCGGTTCGGGCTGTTCGAGCCCGCCATCCTCGCCTCGCGGGCCGCGCGTGAGGAGCGGGCGCGGGCGGTCTACGCCATGGCGGTCGGCCTCCGCACGGCGGGCCGCGGCTACAGCGACTGGGTGCTCGAGGAGATCACCACCGGCGACCCACGCACCCTGCTGGAGGCGGGCGCCGCCATCGGGCGCTTCGACTCCCGCCCCTGGATCGGCCGGGTCGACGTGCCCACGTCCGTCGTCGTCACGGAGCCGGACCGCGTGGTGCACAGCTGGCGGCAGCGGGCCCTGGCCGCGGCGATCCCCGGTGCGCGCTTGTTCCTGTCGCCCGGCAACCACGACGTCGTCGTCACCGACCCCGACGCGTTCGTGCCGATCCTGCTCGCCGCCTGCGCCCATGCCACCGGAGCGGACGCTGCAGTGGCATCCTCGGTCGGGTGACCGGAGCACCCGACCCTTCATCCGACGAGGCCGCACCCCCGTCCGACGCCGCGTCGGCCCGAGCGGAGGCGTTCGACGCCGAGCTGGGCGAGCTGGCCGAGCTGCACGGCGCCATGGTGGACGAGTGCGCCCGGGTCGGGCTGCTCGTCCTCGGTGACCGGGGCGCTGCCGAGGCCGCCGCCGTCGACGCCTTCGTGCAGGCCCACCGCCGCTGGTACTCGACCGATGACCGGGTGGCGCTCCTGCGCCGATCGCTCGCCCGGGTGCTGGCCCAGGCGGTGAAGGTGCCCCGTCCACGGCCCGACGAGCCCCTGCCGGCGGCGTTTGCCTCGCTCCCGTTCGACCAGCGGCTGGCCACCGCCTTCGCCTGCGCCGCCGGGTTGCGGGGCGACGAGCTGGCCGCGGCGCTGGGCACCGACGCCGGCGAGGCCGAGGCCCGCCGCATCACGGGGCTCGACGGCGTCGCCGGGAGCCTCGCGCCGGGCACGGACGTCGACGAGCGCTGCCTGGCCCTCCCGGGCGTGTCGGACGCCGACGAGACCCTGCTCGAGGTGCTGCGCGGGGTCACGCCGCAGGTGCACGTGCCCCGCACGCCCCGGTGGGTGCTGGCGGGGCTCGTCGTCGGCGTCGTCCTGCTGGCGTTGGCGATCGTGCTGAGCATCGACTGGTCGAGCGACGACGACGACGTCCGCATCACCGGCATCGACGCCCCACCCCTCACGACCACCACCGACCCCGGCTGACCCCTCCAGCCTCCCCGGGGAACGAGCGCGGTCAGGGGGCGAGGGCGGCGGCGGCCTCGATGGCTCGGGCGGCGGCGACGACGGCCTCCGCGTAGCGGGCACCCGGTTTGCGGCTGAGGCGCTCGATGGGGCCGGACACGCCGACGGCGGCCACGACCGCTCCCCCGCTGCGGACCGGCGCCGACACCGATGCCACGCCCGCCTCGCGCTCGGCGACCGACTCGGCCCAACCGCGACGCAGCACGTCCGGGTCGGCCCGGAGCACCTTGCCGCCGGAGCCGGCGTCGAGGGGCAGCACGGCGCCCGTGGGCACGATGGTGCGCAGCCCGTGCGGCGACTCGAGCGAGGCGATGCAGACCCGGCGGCCCTCATCGCGCACGTAGAGCTGCACGCTCTCGCCGGTGGCGTCGCGGAGCTGCTCGAGGGCCGGGAGCGCAGCCTCGGCGAGCGGGAGCGCGTCGGTCGCCGCCCGGGCGAGGGCGAGCGCCCGCAACCCGACCGCGAAGCGGCCCTCGGCGTCGCGGCGCAGCAGACCGTGTGCCTCCAGGGCGACGGCGAGGCGATGGGCGGTGGCACGGGACAGCCCGGTCCGCTCCACGAGCGCGGCCAGCGCGCACGGCTCGGTCTCGACCGCGGCGAGGATCGCCAGGGCCTTGTCGAGCACGCCGATGCCGCTTACACTCTGTTCCATCAGACGAGATTCTTGTCTCATATTGTGAGACAGGTCAAGATCCCCCGGGAG
>JBEIGA010000021.1:0-23942 GCA_040382135.1 Acidimicrobiales bacterium | reverse complement strand
GGGTCAGGCGCGTGCATCAGCACGAGCGACCGGGTCAGCATCTTGCCGCCCTGGGTGGCGGTGACGGTGTCGCTCGCCCAGGTGCGGCCGGCCTGCATCGATTCCACGGCCAGGTGGAGCGGGGTCTGGTACGAACCCGCCCGGGCGAAGATCGAGTGCACGGAGCGCACCGTCTTGCCAGCGGCGCGCAGGTGCGAGGCAACGAGCGACTGGGCCATGAGCTGACCGCTGAAGACGACGTCGCGCCCCTCGGTGGCCTCCGCCGGCTGGGGGACGACGCAGGTGCCGTCCTCCGCCAGGTCCAGCTGGAACAACTCGTGACCGGCCATGCTCGGCCCTCCCCCGGGATCGTCCGATCGGGCGATTCTGACAGGACCTGACAGGGCTGTCAGCAGCGGAGCATGCCGCCCGAGACCACGTGGTCCTCGCCCGTCACGAACGACGACGCGTCCGAGGCGAGGTAGACGGCGGCGCCGATGATCTCGTCGCACTCGGCCACCCGCTTCTGCATGGTGGCGGACCCGGAACGGGTCATGAACTCCGGGTCGAACTTGGCGGTCCCCTTCATCATCTCCGAGGCGAAGGGCCCCGGGGAGATGGCGTTGACGCGGATCCCGAGCCCCGCCCACTCTCGGGCCATCGTCTTGGTGAAGTTGATGAGCGCCGCCTTCACCGAGGTGTAGGCGCCGACGCCGGGCCCGCCCGCGTAGGCGCCCACGGTGGCGACGTTCACGACGCTGCCCTTGCCCTGCTCGGCCATGATCGGCGCCACCAGGGCGGCCAGCCGCACCGGGCCCTTCAGGTTCACCGCGAAGAGCTTGTCGAGGTACTCGCTCGTCATGTCCATGACCGTCATCTGGCCGGGGTGGATGCCGGCGTTGTTGATCAGCACATCGATGCGCCCGAAGCGGTCCATGGTCCGCTCCACCAGCGAGGGCAGGGCGTCCCAGTCGCCCATGTGACAGGCCGCGGCCAGCACTTCGCCGCCCGTCGCCGCACGGATCTCCGCTGCGGCCTCGTCGCAGCGGCCCTGATCCCGGCTCGACACCACCACCGACGCGCCCGCCGCGGACAGCCCCTCGGCGATGGAGCGGCCGAGCCCCTTCGTGGAGCCGGTCATGATGGCGACCCGGCCGGTCAGGTCGAACAGGTCGATGACGGACTGCTGCATGGTGGCTCCTCGGTCGGCGCGGGCTCGGCTGCGAAGGCGGGGTGGTCGGGAGGCTGCGCCGGTCACCAGATGCGGCGGAGCTGGGCGGCCTCGCGGCGGGCGCGGAGCTGTTCGCGCCGCTGCTCGGGGGTGACCACGGGGGTGTCGGCCGGGAGGTGCCGGCGGATCTCGGCGAAGGGCACCTTGATCATCGTGGGGTCCGGGTAGTCGCTCGCCCGGTTCCAGCGCATCTGGATGACGCCCCACGGGTAGTCGGCCTTGTCGAGCCAGTTCGGCACGCCCGGGTCGAGCCGGGAGATGACCGCCCGGAAGCGGCCGTCGCTGTCGATGTGGGCCTGGTGGTCGTTGAGGCTCGACTGCCGGTTCACCCAGTCGACGGTGCAGAACCGGTCGTCGCCGACGAGCGCCTGCCAGTAGCGGCAGGTCTGCGGGAGCTCGGTCTCGATGATCAGCGCCTCGTCGTCGCCGATCTCGTGGATGCCGTCGTAGTAGGCCTGCGTCGGGAGCCCGCCCACGGACGTGATCTTCTGCGACCGCAGGAACGTGTTGACGCCGTGGTGCTCCCGGTACCAGCGGATGAGGCCCATGTCGAAGCCGATCATCCCCTCGATCCAGGCCGCCAGCTCCGAGAACCGGCGGGCCGTGTCCTCCGGGGTCATGTCGGCGCCGGGGTCGTCGAGGCGCTCGATGGCCACGCGGGCATCCACCTCGTTGCGCCAGTCGCACGAGCACTTCCGCATCAGCAACCGGCAGGTGCGCGGGTCGAGCTGCCACCAGTCGCCGTCGTGGCCCGCCGGCCGCTCGGCGCTCAGGACCACGCTGAAGTAGCCGTCGGCGTCCTGCTCGAGGTCGTCGAGGTCGTGGGTGGCCGGGACCGGGTTGCCGTTCTCGAGCTGCGTGGGGTTGAGGATGTCGAAGGTCTGCTGGGTGATCTCGACGAACCGGGACGTGCCCCGGAACCCGGAGATCCGGTAGACGCCCGACGACTCGACCTCGCAGGTGGAGTACACGTAGTCGGGGTCGGGGCCGCCCTGGTTCATGGCGTAGTTCCACAGCGGCATGAACACCGGGCGCTTGGCGTCGGTGTACACGCGGCACAGGTAGCCGGTGGCCAGTATCGACAGGGCCAGCTTGTTCATGTCCTGGATCTCGGCCTCGGTCGCACCGTCGGGCCGCCACGTGGCGAGCAGGTTGCCGCCCACCTCCTCGAGGGCGCGCATCTGGTCGGCCCAGCTCGGCAGGGCGTTCGTGTCGCTCATCGTCGGTCTCCTCCGGCGGTGCGCTCAGCCTTCGACGTGGATGTCGAAGTGCTCGATGTAGAAGGCGTAGTCGGACCGGACCTGCTCGGCGGTGAGGCCGAACTCCTCCGGCGTGTAGTGGTGCTTCCCGTGGGCACCCGGACCGTTGGCCTCCTGCCAGACGAGGAGGGCGGCCTCGAACTCCGGGGAGATCTCGAGGCCGAGCGCGTCGTAGACGCGGCGCAGGGTGCCCATGGGGTCGGCGACGAGGTCACGGTGGTGGACGTCGATGAAGCGGTCCTCGCCGAGGCGCTTGCGGGCGGCGACGGCGTTCTCCATGCCCTCGCGCAGGTGGTCGCAGACCTCCCGGCCGACCCGGGTCAGATCTCGGGGACCGTTCGCGGGCGGGAAGATGTTCGACACGAAGCTGGCGTAGGACGGCACCGACTTGGCCGGGTCGCGGTGCGTCATCACGAAGCGCACGTCCGGGTAGGCGGCGACGATGGCCTCGAGGTGGAACTTGTGGTGCGGCGCCTTCGAGAGCCAGAGGTTCGGCGGCCGCTCCGACTGCAGGAGCTGGCTGATGCGCCGGTGGTACCGGAAGGTGTCCGTGTTGTCCGAGCGCCGCCACCACGCGTGGTAGCCGTAGACCGGCAGCGTGTACTGCTGCCCGTGGAAGGCCATGCCCAGGACGTCGGAGTCCTCCATGCCGGAGTCGGCGTCCCAGATGTGCATGGCCTTGAGCAGCGGCGACACCGCCTCGTCGTCGGCGATGGCCTGCAGGCGGCGGGGATCGGTGGCCTCGTCCTCGATGCGGGGCGGCGGGATCGGGTCGGCCTGCTCCCAGTTGCGCAACGGCCGCAGCTGCGGGTCCCGGGACAGCATGTTCCCGAGGGCGGTGGTGCCGGTGCGGGGCAGGCCGATGATGTCGACCGGACCACGGACCTCGAGGTCGAGGATGCCGGGGTGGTCCACCAGCCACTGCTCGACGAGCAGCCGGTTGACGAGCCGTCGGCGAAGGGTGCCCACGACGAACTCGTCGGAGTCCGGGTGGAGGTCGGCGTCGTGGGCGAGGCTCTCGAGCAGCACGTCGAGTCCCCCGCGGAAGTCGCCGGGCCCGAAGTCGGTGAGGCCGGTGGCCTCCATCGCCTGCTCGAGCAGCTGTTCGCCGCTCGGGTAGCGGCCCGTTGCGTCGTCCACGCTCGCCATCACGTCCCCCTCGGCCTCACCATTCCACACGCTCCCCGCGCGTGCTAGCCATGCGGCCGTGCCGGACCAGACCACCGACCGGGCCGCGGATCGAGCCGCCGATGCCGCCGCCCTGCCCGACCGCATCCTCGAGACGCTCGACGGGCTGCTGCACGCACTGACCCTCGACCCGGTCGGCGAGGACCGCTTCCGGGTCGCCGCCGAACCCGGTCGGTTCCCCCGCATCTTCGGCGGGCAGACCTTCGCCCAGGCCCTCCTCGCCGGTGCTGCCACCGTGGAGCCGGAGAAGACCCCGCAGTCCCTGCACGCCCTCTTCGTCGAGGGCGGGATCCCCGAGCAGGCGGTCGACCTCGCCGTCGAACGGGTCCGGGACGGCCGGTCCATGTCGAGCCGGCGCATCACCGTCGCTCAGGGCGACCGCACCCTGCTGGTGGCGATCGCCTCCTTCCACGTCAACCCCGAGACGCCCGAGCTGCGGTTCCCTCCGCCGGCGGTCGCACCTCCCGAGGACACGCCCCGCCTGCAGGACTGGGCGCTCGCCCTCCCCGACGACTGGTACGAGCGCAGCCGCAGCTGGGTCACCACGCCCCCGCCGCTCGACATCCGGATGGCCGAGGCGCCCCGCTTCTTCGACGGCCCCGACGCCACCGGCACCCGCTCCCACTGGATGCGGGTGCCCCGCCCCGTCGGCGACGACCCGTTGCTGCACGCCGCCCTGCTCGCCTACGCGAGCGACTACTTCCTGCTCGACATGCTCTTCCGCGACCACCCGGACCGCGGAGACGTCACCAAGCTCGGCGGGACCTCCCTCGACCACACCGTCTGGTTCCACCGGCCGGTGCGCTTCGACGGCTGGCACCTCCACACCCAGGAGACGCTGGCACTGACCGGCCACCGCGGCCTGATCCGCGGTTCGTTCCACGACGCCGCCGGCAACCTGGTGGCGAGCGTGGCCCAGGAGGGGCTCGTGCGCCCCGGGAGGTGGTGACCCCCATGCCCCGATCGTTCCCCATGTTCCAGCAGCCCTGGCCCGACGGCGGGTACCGCTTCTTCCAGCTCGGGTTCGCGGTGGACGACCTGCTCGCCGCGGCGGCGGACTGGGCCCGCGTGTTCGGCATCGGGCCGTTCCACGTGATGCCCCGGCGCGAGTCCCCCTGCACCTACCGGGGCGAGGCCTCGGCGGTCGACATGCAGGTCGCCGTCGCCCAGGCCGGCCCGGTGCAGATCGAGCTGATCCAGCAGTTCTGCGACCGCCCGAGCGTCTACCGGGACCTCTTCCCCACCGGACCCCCGACGGGCGGCAGCGGGTTCCACCAGCTCTGCACGGTCACCGCGGACTACGACGCCACCATCGCCCGCTACGCGACGCTCGGCTACGAGAACGTCTGCGAGTTCGTCGTCCCCGGCCAGCGCGTGGCCTACGTGGACACCACGGCGACCTTCGGCTTCTTCACCGAGGTGGTCGAGGAGACGCCGCAGTTCCTCGGCCATCTGGCCGCCATCGACCGGACCTGCGCCGAGTGGGACGGGGTCACCGACCCGGTCCGCCTGCTCACCCGGGACGGCTACCGCACCCCCTGAGGCCGGCCGCCTCAGTCCTCGACCAGGTAGACGTTCTCCGTCGGTGGGAGGACGCCCTCGAACGGGTCGGTCGGCGGCAACGGACCGCCGCGGGCCACGACCGAGGGCATGATCCCCTCCCGGTGGGCGAGGTGCACCATGCTCTCGCGCCGCCCCGAGTAGGCGACCGGTCGGCGCAGCATCCAGAGGATCCCCTCGGCCGCCACGGAGGGATGCTGCCACCCGCTGCGGTCGGCGCCCGGGGCGTTGGCGAGGAAGCCCTCGGAGGCGACACCGATGTCGATCCGGAACACGTTCGCCGCGATGCGGGATGGTGCGAGCTGGCGCGCCAGGTCCACCGTCAGGCGTTCGAGACCGGCCTTCGCGATGCCGTAGGACATGTTCCCGGGGAACGGCACCAGCGCGGCGAGCGACGACACGTTCACGATCCGTCCCTCCCCCGCCGCCTCGAGGTGGGGCACCGCCCGACGGCACGCCACGAGCGGGGCGTCGAGGTCGATCGCCATGATCAGGTCGTGCCGTCGCAGGGGCACGTCGAGGTCGCCGACGAAGGTGACCGCGGCGTTGTTGACCAGCACGTCGAGGCGGCCGAAGGCCTCGACGGTCCGGTCCACCATCGCGTCCACCTGGTCGCGGTCGGAGAGATCGACCGGCACGGCCAGCGCCGTGCCGCCGTCCGCCCGGATCCGGTCCACGACGTCGTCGATCGTGCCCGGCGTGCGCTGGGGCTGCTCGCGGGTCGACCGCGCGGCGCACGCCACGGCGTACCCGGCCTCGGCCAGCGCCAGCGCCGTGGCCGCACCGACACCGCGGCTCGCGCCCGTCACGAGCGCGACCTTCCGAACGTCCCCCGACATGCGTCCCCCTCAGCGCGGCAGCAACGGCACCGTACCGGCCGACCCACGATCCGGGCGACTACCGTCCGGCCATGGCCCTCTCGCTCCCGCGCCCCTACCACGTCAACGTCAACTGCTCGGACCTCGACCGTTCGCTCGCCTTCTACGAAGGCATCCTCGGGTTCACCCGGCTGGCACGGACCACCCCGTCCGAACCCCAGCCCGGCGCCGCCTTCGGGTTGGAGCAGGTGCAGTGGGACGCGTGGATCCTCGCGGGCGCGTCGGGCATGGCCGGGCTCGTGCTCGACCTGCTCGAGTGGAAGGTGCCCACGCCCGCCGGGCGTCCCGCCACCCTCACCGAGCAGGGCTTCGCCGCACTCGGCATCGCCGTCCCCGATCTCGCCGCCACTCTCGCCGCCCTCGAGACCGCAGGTCACCGGGTCTCCGGCGCGACGGTCACGGACCCCGACGGCACCCTCCTCGAGCTCGTCGAGGGCGACGGCCCGGCGATCGTCCACCTCGTCGTCAACGTCGCCGACCTCGCCGCGGCACGCGCCTGGTACGAGCGGGTGCTGGGGCTGACCGGCGCCGTCGAGGAGCGCACCGACGCGGGCACGGCGGTGGCGGCCTGCACCCTGGCCGTTCCGGGCGCGCCGTTCTCGATCGAGCTGCGGCAGTGGAGCTCTCCGGCTCCCGTCGCCCGGACGCCACGGCGGGCGAACGAGCTCGGCATCTTCCGCCACGCCCTGTTCAGCCTCGACATCCACGCCGACCACGACCGCCTCACCGAGTCGGGCGTCGCGTGCTACAGCCCGCCGGTCGCCCTCGACATGGGTCCCGGGATGCCCTCCGACCTGCTCGCGCTCTTCTTCGACGACCCGTCCGGCGCCTGCCTGGAGCTGATCCAGCCCCCCGCCGGCTGACCACCGCCCCCGCTCAGTTCCGAGGTCGTTCGGCCGATCGATCAACCGAAGGTCTGGGCGCCCGCGCGCCGAGACGAGGCACGGGACCGGAGCGGGAGGTGGCATGGCGAACACGACGACCCGTCGGCCCCTGCCGCCGCTCCTCGTGGCGTGCCTGATCGTCCTCGCCGTCGTGGTCCCGCCGACCAGCCCGAGCGGGGCCGCGTTCACCGCCTCGACCACGAACAGCGCCAGCAGCTTCGCCGCCGACGTCCTCACACCCCCCACCTCGGTCTCCGGGACGGCGAGTGCCTCCCAGGTGACCCTCTCCTGGACGCCGACGGCGGACACGTACGCCACCGGGTATCGGGTCTTCCGGAGCCTCTCGCCGGCGTCGGGCTACACACTCGTCGCCACCGTGCCCGGTCGGGCCACGACGGGCTACACCGACCCGTACGCCGCCACGCAGACCACCTACTACCGGGTGCGCGCCTACCGGCTCTCGTGGACGAGCGTCGACTCGAACACCGCGACCGTGCAGCCGAGCTACGCGCAGACCGTCCTCGGCACCGCCGGTCTGGTCAGCTACTGGCGACTCGGCACGGGGACCACGGCGACCGTCGTGCCCGACAGCAAGGGATCGAACACCGGCACGGCCAGCGGCGGCTTCACCCCCGGCGTCGCCGGAGCCATCGCCGACGACACGGCGGCGTCGTTCAACGGCTCCACCGGGAAGGTCAACATCGGCAACCCGGCCAACCTCCAGCTGTGGTCGGGGTCGATCGAGGTCTGGTTCAAGACGGCGAACGCGGGCACCGGCTACCGGGAGCTCGTGAGCCGGCAGAGCGCCTACGGGCTGGCACTGCGGGACAACGTCCTCGGCTTCTGGGACGACGACGGTGGCGGCTGGAGGACCACCGGGCTCACGGTCGACGACAACCAGTGGCACCACGTGGTGATGACGTTCCAGTCCGGCGTCACCAACGGCACCCGGATCTACCTCGACGGCGCGCTCGTCCTCACGGACACGCTCAACATCAAGGACCAGACCAAGAACATCACCATCGGCGCCTGGAACGCCGAGGAGTTCTTCGCCGGGACGCTGGACGAGGTCGCCATCTACTCCACGGTGCTGAGCGCCGCGACGGTGCTCGCCCACTACAACGCCCGGTAGGACGTCCTCTCCAGCGCCCCGGTTGGAGATAGCGTCGGCGCCCGACGGACCCGGGAGGGATGCGATGGCTGGCGGCCTGATCGGCCTCCTGGACGACGTGGCGGCGCTGGCCAAGCTGGCGGCCGCCTCGATCGACGACGTCGGGGCCGCAGCCGGCCGGGCGAGCGCCAAGGCGGCGGGCGTCGTGGTGGACGACACGGCGGTCACGCCCACGTACGTGCACGGGCTCGCCGCCGAGCGTGAGCTGCCGATCGTCGCCCGGATCGCCAAGGGCTCGCTGCGCAACAAGCTCCTGTTCATCCTCCCGGCCGCCCTGATCCTGAGCGAGATCGCGCCCACCGTCGTGGAGATCGTGCTGATGCTGGGCGGCGCCTACCTCTGCTACGAGGGGGCCGAGAAGGTCCACCACCGGCTCACCGGCCACCACGGCGACGAGGGCCTACCGGCCGCGGCCCTGGACGAGGACGCCGAGGCCCGCACCGTGCAGGGGGCCATCCGGACCGACTTCATCCTGTCGGCCGAGATCATGGTCATCGCCCTGAAGGAGGTGATCGACGAGGGCTTCGTCTCCCGTGCCGTGATCCTCGTCCTCGTCGCCGTCCTGATCACCGTGCTCGTGTACGGCGTGGTCGCGCTCATCGTGAAGATGGACGACGTCGGGCTCCGGATGGTGGAGTCCGGCCGTTCGGGAGCCGTCCGCACCGGCGAGCTCCTCGTCCGTGGCATGCCGAAGCTGCTCGCCGCGCTCTCGCTGATCGGCACGGTCGCCATGCTCTGGGTCGGCGGCCACATCCTCATCGCCGGGGCCGAGGAGCTGGGCTGGCACGGACCCCACGACGTGGTGCACCACCTCCAGGAGTGGGTGCACGACCTCGGGCTCCACGGCGGCGTGGTCGACTGGATCGTCGAGACCGCCGCCTCCGCCGTGCTCGGCATCGCCGTCGGCTCGATCATCCTCCTCGTGATGTGGCGCCTGCCGTTCCGGCGCGGCGACGCCGAGCACCCGACGGCCGGCGCCCACTGACGCTCACGGGCGGGGGCTGTGCACCCGTCCGAAGGTGAAGGCGTCGGGCCAGCCGCGCTCGGCGAGGTTCGCCTCCTGCCGGGCGATCACCGCCGGCAGGTCCTCGGGCTGCCAGCTCTCCACCAGCGCCTCGCCGTGCAGGTCCCGGACGGGCCTGGCGAGCTCGACGAGCAGCTGCAGGCTGTACGCGATCCGCCCGGTGAGGACGTCCGGGTCACCGGTGACGAGCGCGAGGGCGGCCTCGGCCATCGTCTCGAGCGGCTCGAACATCAGCGGGTCGAACCAGGCACCCTGCACCAGGGCCGGCGTGGCGATCGCGGCCTGCGGCGTGAGCCCGTTGACCGAGATCCCCTGCCCCTCGCACTCGCTGGCGACCGTGACCGTCATGCGGTTCAGCGCCGCCTTGGGGGCGCCGTAGACGAAGCCCTCCTTGGCCGGCTTGTTGACCGGGAACGGCGGGCCCGGCGGGAGCTCCGCAGCGAAGGTGGTCAGGTTCACGATCGCGCCACCGCCCCGCTCGCGCATGCCGCCGATCACGGCACAGGTGAGCTCCCACGGCGCCCAGAGGTTCACCTGCAGGCTGCGCTCGAGCTGGTCGGGTCGCACCTGCTCGAAGGGCCGGTACCCGCCCATGGCGGCGTTGTTCACCAGGATGTCCACCGGTCCGAACGCGTCCTCCACCCGCGGCACCAGGTCCCGCCGCCCACCCTCCGGATCCGACAGGTCGGCCGGCAGCACCAGGCACTCGCCGCCGAGCGCTTCGATGCGGGCCCGGGTGGTCTCGAGCCCGTCCACCGACCGGGCCGTGATGGCGACCCTGGCCCCCTCGGCGGCGAGCCGGACCGCGATCGCCGTGCCCGTCCCGCCCTGGCTCGCGCCCGTCATGAGGGCCACCTTGCCTGCACACAGCTGCTGCGTCATGGCGCAGGACGCTAGCCAGGCGCCGGTCAGCCCGCCGGAGGCGCGGTGGTCGTCGTCGTGGTCGTGGTCGTGGTCGTGGTCGACGTCGTGGTCGACGTGGTGGTGGTGCTGCCCGTCGTGGACGTGGTGGTCGTGTCCGAGGGCGTCGTGGTGCTGGTGGTCGACGAAGCGGACGCGCTCGTCGTCGTGGTGCTCGAACCCCCGGTCTCGGCGGACGGGCTCGGCGGGGTGAAGGTCTGCGTGGGCCGGGGGAACGGCGCGGGGTCGCGGACGTCGGTGTCGAGCACTGCGGCGGCGGCCTCGGCGAGGAAGCGGGCCCGTGCCTCGGTGGCGTCCTGCCCCAGGTGGACGTAATCGACGTAGGAGGAGCGGTCCGTGGCCTCCGGCTCGGCCGCCCAGTCGGCCAGGACGCAGCGTTCCTGGTCCTCGCACCACTCGACCAGGGCCTCGTTGTAGGCGACGAAGCGCTCGGCGCGCCGATCACCGGGGCGACCGGCGGTGGTGACGAACAGCGTCGGTCGGGGCTCGGTCAGCGCGTAGGCGGCTTCCCACGACTCGATCCACTCCGCTTCGCCCCGGCCGACGGCGTCGTTGGTGCCGAGCGCGACGACCACGACGTCGCCGAGGGTCCCGGACGCCTTCCACTGCTCCAGCAGCTTCAGGCCCGACGCCCAACAGGTGCCGGTGGGGCACTGCCAGCCCGTGCCGAGGACCCGGCCGCCTTCCCCGTCGACGAGCGCAGCGCAGCGGACGTCCTCCAGGGCCTCCTCGTGCATGTCCTCGGCCCAGGCCACGAGCGAATCGCCCACGATGGCCACCTGGCACCCGTCCGGGCCGGCGTCGACCCGTTCGTCGGCCGGGGCGATGGCCGAGGGCGAGGCGAGGACCATGCCGGCCACGGCGGCGTCCGGCAGCGACGTGGTGGTGGTGCTGGAGAGCACGACCTCGGCACCGAGCCGCGGTCGGACCGGGTCCTCCAGCACGAGGGCTCCGACGGCGCCGAGGACGACCACGAGCGACACGAGAGCCGCCACATGGCGCGCGCGTCGGACCCAGGGTCTGCTCACGGCGGGAGACGCTAACCGGTCAGGCGCCCCGGGTCAGCACACGAGGTGGTCGTCGGGGTCGAGCTCCCGGGTCAGCTCCCAGTACTGGTCGATCGACCAGGGCGACAGCGTGTACACCTTGCCCGCCGGGTTCTTGTAATGGCTGTGGCGGATCGAGGGGTGCGCCCAGACCAGCCGGGAGATCTCCTCCTGGTGCCACGCTGCGTAGCGGTCGTGGACGTCCTGGCGCACCTCGATGCTCCGCGCGTCACGGGCGAGGACGAGCCGGATCGCCTCGAGGGCGTAGCTGGCCTGGAACTCGGAGTGGAAGAACAGGCTGGAGCTGTGGGCCAGGTTCGTACCCGGGCCGTAGAGCAGGAACAGGTTCGGGAAGTTCGGCGCCATCACCCCGAGGTAGGCCGTGGGCTCGTCGCCCCACTGCCCGCGCAGCGAGACCCCACCCCGACCGGTGACCTCCATCGGTGCCAGGAACTCGTTGTGGCGGAAGCCGGTGGCGTAGCAGATGACGTCGGCCGGCCGGAGCACGCCGTCGACGGTGACGACGCCCTCGGGCACGATCCGCTCGATGCCGGTGCGGACGAGCTCGACGTTCGGGCGGCGCAGGCACTGCAGCCAGGACCCGTCGTCCTGCAGGATCCGCTTCCCGCTCGCCGGGTAGTCGGGCAGGGACTTCTCGAGGAGGTCCGGGCGGCCGTCGAGCTGGGAGCGGATCCAGCCCTCGAGCTGCCGACGTTGCATGGCGTTGCCCTCGTTGACGGCGGCGCCGTCGACATCGGGGTGGGCGGCGTCGGGGTAGTCGGGGTCGACCCGGTAGGGCGTGGTCCCGATGGCGATGCCGCGGTAGGTCATGATGAACCGGAACCAGCGGGTGTAGAAGGGCAGGTGGCGCTGGGCCCAGCGGTCGCCGGCCGGGACGGTGGTCCGGTAGACGGGGTTCGGGAACATCCACTGCGGGGTGCGCTGGTAGATGTCGAGCTGCGCCACCTCGCCGGCGATGGTGGGGGCGATCTGGAACCCGCTGGCGCCCGCGCCGATCAGGGCGAAGCGCTTCCCGGCGAGGTCGAGACCCTCGGGCCAGCGCGCCGAGTGGAACGACGGGCCGGCGAAGGCGTCCATGCCCGGGATGTCGGGCAGCTTCGGGAGGTTCAGCGAGCCGACCGCGCTGATCACGAAGCGGGCGTGGAGCGTCTCGGGCGTGCCGTCCGGACCCGTGATCTCGACCCGCCACCGCTGCTCCGCCTCCTCCCAGGTGAGGCCGGTGACGGTGGTGGAGTAGCGGCAGTGCGGGGCGAGGCCGTAGGTGTCGACCACCCGGGCGAAGTAGTCCCGGAGCTCGGGCTGGCGGCAGTAGTACTCGCTCCAGTGGGCGGAGGGCTCGAACGAGAAGCAGTACTGGTGGCTGCCGACGTCGACCCGGGCACCCGGGTAGCGGTTCTCCCACCACGTGCCGCCGGGGCCGGGGTTCTTCTCGACGATGGTGAACGGCAGCCCGGCCTGGGCGAGGCGGATGCCGGCGAGGATCCCGGACTCGCCGAGCCCGATCACGACCACCGGCGTGTCGGCCCTCACCTCGGCGGGGAGCTCGTCGCCCCAGTCGATGGCCCGGCTGTCGGCGCCGGCGAACTGCATGTCCTCGAACAGCATCGGGACGATCCGGCCCTCGAGCCGCGTGCACGCCAGGAACGACATCATCTCGAGGAGCACGTCGTCGGACAGCGGGACGGGTTCGCAGCCGCCGTCGCGGTAGGCCGCCACCGCCGGGAGGGCCTTCGCCACGATCTCCGCCCGGGCCGCAGCGTCGAGACCGCCCTGGAAGTCGGCCGAGGACGGCACCACGGCGAGCGCGTGCTCGCGGACCCACACGGGGTCGCCCGTCATGTGCACCAGCGAGCACAGCAGCGCCGGCACGCTCACGTCGGCCAACGCCGCGGCGACCGCCGCGTCGTCGTCCGTGAACGGCTCCCCTGCGTGCGGGTTCCGCGTCGCTCCCAGGCCCCTCCCCCTCCGACCCCGATCCCCGGCGGCTAGGTTGCCGATGGTAGGGCCCGGGCGATGCGCACGGGCCGGTCTTCAGGGGGAACGCACGTGGCCGACGCCGGGCTGTACTACGACCCGTACGACTTCGACATCGACACCGACCCGTACCCGCTGTGGAAGCGGCTGCGGGACGAGGCGCCGCTCTACTACAACGAGCGCTACGACTTCTGGGCGCTGAGCCGTTTCGCCGACGTCGAGAAGGGCCTCGTCGACTGGCGCACCTACATCTCGGGCAAGGGCTCGGTGCTGGAGATGATCAAGGCGAACATCGAGATCCCGCCGGGCAGCATCCTGTTCGAGGACCCGCCCGCCCACGACGAGCACCGCAGCCTGCTCGCCCGGGTGTTCACCCCGCGCCGCATGACCGAGATCGAGCCGAAGGTGCGCCAGTTCTGCGCCGCCACCCTCGACCCCCTCGTGGGCAGCGGCGGCTTCGACTTCATCCGGGACCTCGGCGCCGAGATGCCGATGCGCACCATCGGCATGCTGCTCGGCATCCCCGAGGAGGACCAGGAGGCGATCCGCGACCGCATCGACGCCGGGCTCCGGCTCGCCGACGGCTCCATGCCCGACCGCGAAGCCACGGGCGGGTACACCAACCACGACGCGTTCGGGGAGTACATCGACTGGCGGATGGAGAACCCGTCCGACGACCTCATGACCGAGCTGATCAACGCCCGGTTCACCGACGTCACCGGCACCGAGCGGAACCTGTCTCGCGAGGAGATCCTCGGCTACGTCGGCCTTCTCGCCGGCGCCGGCAACGAGACCACGACCCGGCTCATCGGCTGGGCCGGCAAGCTGCTCGCCGAGCACCCGGAGCAGCGGGCCCAGCTCGTCGCCGACCCGTCGCTGATCCCGAACGCGGTCGAGGAGCTGCTGCGTTACGAGGCACCGTCACCGGTGCAGGCCCGCGTCGTCACCAAGGACGTCGAGTGGCACGGGCAGACCGTGCCGGAGGGCAGCGTCATCCTGCTGCTCAACGGGTCCGGCAACCGTGACGAGCGCGAGTTCCCCGACGCCGACCGCTTCGACATCCACCGCCGGATCGGCCACCACCTGAGCTTCGGCTACGGCATCCACTTCTGCCTCGGCAGCCACCTCGCCCGCCTCGAGGGCCGCATCGCCGTCGAGGAGGTCCTGAAGCGCTTCCCCGAGTGGGACGTCGACTGGGACAACGCCGTGCAGGCCCACACCTCCACCGTCCGCGGCTGGGAGCGCCTCCCCGTCACCGTCCCCTAGGCCAGCGCGTCGGCCCGGGTCAGTGGTAGGGAGCGGCGATCTGGTCGACGAGGAGGCTCGCGGTGCAGGTGCCCACGAAGCCCTCGGTGTCGAACAGGTCGGCGCGGGCGTGGCCGATGCCGTCGGCGGCGTACCAGGCACGGGTCGCCACACCGGTCCACTCGCCCACCGGCACACGGCCGAGGGTGATGGTGAGGTCGGCGTTGATCGCCGACCACCGGGTGAGGTCGAGGTAGTTGCCGCTGTTCGCGGTGAAGTCCGACGCCCAGGCCAACCGGACCGTGGGCGACGGCTCCTCCCCGGCGACGACCGGCCGGGTGGCCCGGTACCAGCTGGTCGCGGGGTGGTCGGCCGCCGCCGCCACCTGGAGCGCGGCGGCGAACCCGTTGAGACCGTTCCGCGGCGAGTGCCCCTCGCGGGTGGGCCCGCCCGTGGGCGGAGCCGGGATCGCCTCGTGCCAGGGGTCGACGGCGTCGTCGGGGCCGGCGGCGGTCCGGAAGCGCAGCGCCGTGGCCCGCGCCACCTCCGTGCCCGCAGGGTCGGTGACCCGCACGAGGACGAGCTGCAGGCGCTTGCCCTCCCGCACGACCTCGGCGTGGACGCCGAGGCGGCCCAGCGGGACGGACCGGTGCATGTCCACCGTCAGCCGGGCGATCCGCATCGGCACCAGCGTGGGCACCCGCTCCACCGCCCACGTGCACAACGCAGCGGGCGTGCCGCCGTACTGGGCGTTGGCATCCCAGGGACCCTGGGTGAGGACGGTCGCGACCACGTGATCCGGCCCGTCGGGGATGAACATCGCCTCCACGACCGTCCTTCCTACTCGCCGACTGCGCCCGGCGAAGGATCCGGGGCGGTCCGGCCCTCCCGACTCGCCTATCGTCCGTGACCGACGGGGCGCCGGCACGAAGGAGCCACCCGATGACCCTCGCCGACCTCTCCACCCTGTTCCCGGCCGCGGACTTCGTGGCCGTCCACCGGGAGCTCGCCGCCGACGCCGAGCGGTGTGCGGCCGCCGGCGCGGCCACCGCCGGGCTCCGGCCGCTCGCGTTCCGGGTCGGCGAGGACGCCGTCACGTTCCTGCCGGGCAACCCTCTGCGCATCGTGGCCGGCGTCGACGAGGCCGCCGGCTGTGTCGTCGCGTTCACCGACGCCGCCGCCTTCTCGGACTTCTTCCACGAGTTGCGCACCGTCCCCGGCGCCCAGCTGTCGGGCACCATCCGGTACGAGCGCGGCGGCTACGGCGCCTTCGACGAGTGGGAGCCGGCGCTGCGAGCGCTCTACCAGGGCCGGCCGGTGTTCGACCCCGTCGCCGTCGACCGGTCCCGCATCGACCGGACCTTCACCTTCGGCGTGGACACGGTCGAGGAGATCGGCGCGTTCGTCGCCGAGTTCGGCTTCGCCGTCGTCCGCGACGTGCTCAGCCCGGACGAGGTGGCCGCCCTCGACGCCGCCGTCAGCCGGTTGGAGCACGACTCCACCCCGGACACGCCCGGCACCTGGTGGACCACCGGCCCCGACGGCACCGCCCGGGTGTGCCAGATCCACTACACGACCGAGCGG
The DNA here is from genome assembly GCA_040382135.1 of Acidimicrobiales bacterium. Lineage (GTDB taxonomy): Bacteria > Actinomycetota > Acidimicrobiia > Acidimicrobiales > JBEIGA01 > JBEIGA01. The sequence goes on along the minus strand of JBEIGA010000021.1, from coordinate 7,977 downwards.
GCCCCCGAGATCGCCTGGATCGACGCCGACCCCCGCATGACCGCCCTCGTCGACGCGAGCATCCCGGGCCTCCTCCCCCACGCGGACCGCGGCAACGGCCACTTCGCCGTCCTGAAGCAGCCCGGTGCGAGCGGAGGCATGACCGACCTCACCTGGCACATCGACTGCGGGCTCGGCGGCCACACCCTGCTCTGCCCCGGTCTGCACATCGGCATCCAGCTGACCGCGTCGGACCCGGAGGTCGGCGCGTTCGCGGTGCTCGCCGGCTCCCACGCCTCGTCGGTGCGACGGGGCGCGGTCGACGAGGCGACCTGGCCGGTGGTCGTGGTCCACACGCGCCCCGGCGACGTCACCATCCACGACCCCCACCTCATGCACGCCGCGCCGCCGCCCCGGGGCCAGGGCACCGGCCGCCGCACCCTCTACCTCGGGTACGGCCGAGCCGACGCCCACGACCTGCTCGGCCCGGGCCGCTCCTTCGACGACCTGCTGTCCGCCACCGCCGACGACGGCTTCGTCAGCTTCGACGACGGCGCCGGTCGGGCCTGACCGTCGTCGCCCTGCCGACGACGGTCAGCCCGCGATCGGCCGGAGCAGGCGGCCCGGTCGGGCGCCGGTGGCCGCCCCGTCGATCCAGGTGGGCGTCCCTGCGACGATCGTGGCGCGGAACCCTGCGGGCGTCCGGCGGAAGCGCCAGGTGCCGTAGGGGACGTCGAAGACCCGCTCCTCGGTGCCGAGCTGCAGCTCGTCGAGGGCGAACACGCACAGGTCGCCCACCTTGCCCACCTCGACCACGCCGCGGTCCGCGAGCCCGAAGAACCCGGCCACCCGACCGGTGAGGGCGTGGATCGCCTCCTCGATCGTGATGAGCCCGGCGTCGCGGACGTAGTGGGTCAACAGGTAGACGTGCTCGCCGGCAGCGGCGAAGAGCTGCAGGTGGGCGCCGCTGTCGGTGATGTTCGGCAGCATCCGCTCCTCGCGCAGCGCCCGGACGATGTCGCCCTCGTTGTGCTTCTCCGGCGCGCCCATGAGCTGGGAGCCGACCCCGTTGGCGAGGACCCACTCGGCGAGGGCGTCGGAGAGGTGCAGACCCGTCGCCTCGGCGTGCTCGAGCAGGGAGATCCCGAGCGGGCCCGCGCCGGTCTCGGAGATGGCCAGCTCCAGCTCGTGGGGCCGGTCGATCCGGGACATGCTCGACCGGGTGCGGTTGTCCCAGTCGTCCCGGGCACGGGCCCGCCAGGCGGGATCCGCGAGGGTGGCGAGCTTCGCGTCGGCGGGACCGTTGAGCACCTCGTTCCACGCGGGCACCCGCTGGAAGGCGATCGACCGCTCGAACCCGATGAACGGCACGAGCGGCTTGAACGCCAGCATCGGCCACACGTCGGCGCCCTCGGCCTGGAGGCGGTGGAACAGCGCCCAGTAGTCGGGACGGCGATCGTCGTCCGGCGAGTTGATCGGCAGGCCCGGCCACTGCATGCGCACCCCGGTGTCCCGGGCGATGGCGGCGAACCGGACGGCATCGGCCATGTTGCGGTCGTGGTCCGGGAAGAACGTCAGGACCTGCACGGTGGCGGGCCGGTGGCGGGCCACGACCTCGAACAGGGCCCGGTACTCGTCGTCGTCCGCGAAGTAGCCGGGGACCGGCCGCAGGGTGCGGTCACGGTCGAAGCAGTTCATGCTCATGCCGAGCGCGCCGGCGGCGAGACCCTCGTCGAGGACCTCGCACATGCGGGCCACCTCCTCGGGCGTGGCCGCCCGCTCCCAGGCGGCATCGCCCATCACGAAGGTGCGCAGGGCGAGGTGGCCGACGTAGCCGGCGAAGTGGACGGCGGCGGGGAGGCCCTCCAGCACGGCGGCGTACTCGCCCCAGGTCTCCCAGGTCCAGGGCAGCAGCTTCTGCATCGCCTCGACGGGCAGGTCCTCGAGGAAGCACAGCAGGTCCACGATCTCGTCGCGCTGGCTCCCGGCGAGCGGGGCGATGGAGTTGCCGCAGTTGCCGAAGACCATCGACGTGTTGCCGGAGGCGGGCAGCGGGTCCACGTCGGGGTTCCACCACATGGCGCCCTCGAGGTGGGTGTGGGTGTCGATGATCCCGGGGGCGACGAGGCAGCCCGTGGCGTCGACGACGCGCTCCCCCGCCGGGACGAGGCCGGGGCCGACCTCCACGATCAGGCCGTCACGGACCCGGACGTCGGCGGCGAACGCCGGCGCGCCCGTGCCGTCGACGACGGTGCCGCCGGTGACGAGGATGTCGCTCATGCTTGGTCTCCTGTGCGTGGGTGCGGGTGGTGGGTGGTGCGGGTGGTGGGTGGGTGGTGCGGGTGGGCGGTCAGTCGGGCGGGAGCCCGAGGTAGGTGGTGCTCTCGCGGGTGGAGCCGAGCGGGGTCCAGGCGTCGGCGGCCATGGTCCGGCCGACCGCAGCCGCGACGTCGGCGGCGTCCCCGGCCAGCGATTCGGTCGGTGAGGCGGCGTAGACCACCCGGGCGAAGCTGCCGCCGCCCACGAGGAAGGCCTCCCCCGACACGGCGCAGTCGGGGCTCACGAGGTGGCCGACGAGCGGGGACACCTCGTCCGCGCCGAACCGCTCGCGCAGCACGTCCTTGAACGGCGACTCGGGGATGAGCAGGGTCAGCCGGGAGATGGCGGCCGGCAGGATCAGGTTCGCGGTGATCCCGTGGGGACGGCCGAAGATGGCGACGGTCCGGGTCAGCCCGAACAGTCCGGCCTTGGTGGACGAGTAGGACACGATCTCGTTGCCGAAGCACGCGGGCGAACCGGTGGTGACGATGCGGCCTGCGCCCGAGGCGACGAGGTGGGGCCAGGCGGCGCGTGCGGTGTTGAGGCAGCCCTGGAGGGTCACCCCGACGTGACGCTGCACCTCGGCCTCGTCGACGTCGGGGAAGAACTGGGCGCTCGCGATCCCGGCGTTGTTCACCACGATGTCGAGCCGGCCCCAGGTGTCGAGCGCGGCCTCCACCATGCGGGCGGCGGTCGCCGGGTCGGCGACGTCGCCGTTGTCGGCGACCACCTCCGCGCCCTCGGCCCGGAGCGCGCCTGCGGCCCGCTCGGCGGTCCCGGCGTCGACGCCCTGCTCGGGCAGTCCCAGGGTCCCGCCGCCCAGATCGTTGAGCACGATGCGGGCACCGCGTGCCGCCAGGTGCCGGGCGTGGGCGAAACCGAGGCCACGCTCGTCGCCCGCCCCGGTGACGATCGCGACCCGTCCGGCGAGGTCGCCGGACCCGGGTCCCGGCGCGCCGCTCACCGGCGGTGGCGCGCCTGCAGGGCGCGCATCGAGCGGACGTCCGACAGGGCGAGGATCGGTCGTGGCGCGCCTGCTGCCGGGGCATCGCCGACGAAGGCGATGGCGCCGTGCACGTTGGCGAGGTACAGGGTCTCCTCCGGGTGGTGGGTGGCCTCGTGCTCGGCGCCGTTGGGCTCGTAGATCCAGTCACCGGCGCGCGTGACGCCGCCGGCGTACTCCATCACCCCGGAGATCATGTAGAAGTCGGCCGGCCCGAGGTGGACGTGCGGCGGGTTCGTGGTCCCCTTCGCAGCACGGAACAACGCGGTCCACGAGCCGCTCTCCTGCGAGACGCGCAGCACCTTGACCGCGTTCCCACCGGGGGTCTCGATCCAGTCCAGGTCGTCGGGGTGCACCAGGCTCCCGAAGCCGTCGATCTCCATGTCGGGTTCCTCCATCCTGTTCGGTGTCGCGTGCTCGTGGGTGTCGCTTCGTGGGTCAGGGAGCGGACGTCGCCGCGCGCGAGGCGAGCAGGTCCTCGATCTCGGCCGACGTGTAGCCGGCCTCGGCGAGCAGCTCCCGGGTGTGCTGCCCGACGACCGGCGCCGCCCGCTGCACGACCCCGGGGGTCGCCGACAGGTCGACGAGCAGTCCCATCGTGGTCATGCGCCCCAGCCGGGCGTGCTCCAGTCGGGCCAACCAGCCCCGTTCGTGGAGCCGCCGATCATCGAAGGCACGCAGGACCCAGTCGGGATCGGACGCCTCGCAGGGCACGCCGGCCGCTTCGAGACGACCGGTCCACTCGCTGGTCGTGGCGGTGCGGAACACGGCGGCGAGGGCCGCGCCCGCCTCGCCGGCCTGGCCCACCGCGAGCCCCGGTCGGCCGACGGCGTCGCAGAGGGCGCCCCAGGTCTCGTCGGTCACCGCCGCCACGCACAGCCACCCGTCGGCGGTCTCGTAGAGCCGGTACCCGGCGCACCAGCCGAGGTGCATCGCATCGAGCTGCTGGCGATCGCCGGCGACCGACCCGTCGGGCGTCGTCCACGCCATCGAGGCGTTCAGCAGCTGGGCGTACAGGATCGAGGTGTCGAGCTCCTGGCCCTCGCCGGTCCGGTCGCGGTGCAGCAGCGCCTGCACGATGGCGATGGCCGAGAGGAAGCCGTTCCCGGTGTCCCCCGCCGACATCACGGTCCAGATCGGTGCGCCGTCGTCGTCGAGCCCGCTGTCGAGCCAGGTCGTGCCGGCCAGGGCCGCGCCGGTCTGGTCGTTGCCGGGGAGGCCCGCCCGCGGGCCGCGCTCGAAGCCCCGGGTCTGGCAGTAGATCAGGTCGGGCCGCAACGGACGCAGGGAGGCGTAGTCCACGCCGAGCCGCCGGGCGGCGTCCGGACGCATGTTGTGCTGCACGACGTCGGCACCGGCGACGAGACGGTGCAGGACCGCCATGCCGTCCGGGTGCTTCAGGTCGAGCGCGATCCCGCGCTTGCCGCGGTTGCACATCACGCCGTAGTGGGTGCCCATCCAGTACCCCTCGTGGGCCTGGTTGACCTTCACGACGTCGGCACCGAGGTCGGCGAGGAGCTGGGTCCCCCACGGGCCGGCGACGGCGAGGCCGAGGTCGAGCACGCGGATCCCGGCCAGCGGGGCGACGGGCAGGGGCTCCGCGCGCTCCCACGGAGGCGCGGCCGCCGGCACGGCCGAGGCCGCCTCGGCCCGCACCTCCGCGGTGTGGGTCCCGCGGGCCACCGGCGGGGCGGGCGCAACGGTGGGACATGCCGAGAGCGAGTACACCGAACCGACCTGCCGGATCGGGCCCAGCTCCGGGTCGTCGACCTCGACCACGCAGCCGTCGGCGAGCAGGGTCGGGTCGAGCAGGGCCTCCTCGGGCGAGCGGACGGCCTGCACCGGGGCCAGGACCTCGGCGGCGATCGAGACCCACTCGTCGGACGGGAACCGGGCGACCGCGGCCCGCATCGGCTCCTGGAAGTGGTGCAGCAGCACCATGTCCTCGGGCGCGAGGGAGATCCGGAGGCCGGACTGGCGCGGGGAGGAGACCTCCCAGCCGTCGGAGGTGTCCTCCTCCGGCCCGGGGACCCGGAGGCGGTCGCCCCGGCTCACGCCGAGCACCAACGACGGGAGCGGGGTCCAGTGGTGCGTCCACCGACCGTCGGCGGCGCGGAAGAAGCCCTTCGGGGCGCGGGGGTCGATGATCCAGGACCGGAAGCCGGGGGTGTCGTAGCGCTCGGCCCGGATCCAGCTCGGCGCGGTGTTGGCGAGGACCCCCTGCAGGAGCGACGTGTGCACCTGCTGGCCGACGCCGGTGCGGGCCCGGACCCGCAGGGCGGCGCTGATCCCGAGCACCGCCTGGTACGCGGTGGCCATGCTCGGCCAGGGGACGCCACCGAACAGCGGCCCGTCCCGGTCGGGGCCGACCCGGCAGTCGGGGGTGGGCGGTTCGAGGCCGGGCATGACGCCCTCACCGCCGGACAACCGGTCGATCGTCCCGCCGACCACGCCCCGGTGCTCCCACTGCTGCCCGGTGCGGGCGGCGACGAGGGCGTCGAAGGCGGGCCGCTCCGCGTCGGGGCCGTCGGGGCCGTAGCCCGTGATCGAACAGCACACCAGGCGCGGGTGCAGCTCGAGCAGGCGCCCGGGGTCGAGCCCGAGGCCGCGGGCCGTGGCCGGCGAGCAGGACGTGACCACCACGTCGGCCGCGCCGACGAGGGCGTCGAGCACCTCCCGGTCCGCGGCCACGGTGAGGTCGAGCTCGGCCCGTCGCTTGCCGCGGTGCCAGACCCGCTCGCCGGACAGGGGCGGCAGCGTGGTGCCGGCGGGCGGTTCGATCCGTGTCACCCGGGCGCCGTGGTCCGCGAGCAGCATCGTAGCCACCGGGCCGGCGATCCCCGAGGTGAGGTCGAGGACGGTGATGCCGTCCAGCACCCCGGTCATGCGGTGCCGGCTCCCGGCGGCCGGCCGTAGCGGGCGGAGAGGAACGCGGCGGTGCGGGCCTTGTCCTCCGGCGTCCCGAGGAGGTTGGCGCAGAGCTCGGTCATGCCCGCGTCGAGGAACCGCTCGATGTGGGCGGCGACCGTCTCCTCGTCGCCGACGACGGCCAGGTCGACCGGCGCCTCGACGCCCTCGAGGTCGATCTGGCGGCGGTACGCGGGCATCAGCGACGACCGGTCCATGATCGGGCCGAGCCGCTCGCGGGCCGCGGCCGCATCGTCGGTGACGCACACGGGGATGCCGACGGCGACCCTCGGCGCCGGTCGTCCTGCCGCCTCCGCAGCCGCCCGGAGACCGGGTGCGATCGCGGCCACCCCGTTCGGGCCGGTCATCCAGGTGAGGGTCCCGTCGGCGTGGGAGCCGGCGAGGCGGACCATGCGCGGCCCCATGGCCGCCAGCACGATCCCCGGCGCCGCGGCGCCGATGGCCGTGGACGCGTGGACCGAGAGGTGCTCGCCGTCGAGGTCCGCCCGGCGCTCGACCGAGAACAGCCCGGCCAGCGCCGTGAGCGTCTCGGCGCAGGCGTCCACGATCCCCCGGTAGGGGACGCCGAACCAGCCCTCGGACACGGGTGGATGGGTGACGCCGAGGCCGAGCGTGAACCGGCCGGGCCCGGCGGCGTCGGCGACCGTGAGCGCCGCGAGGGCGAGGGGCAGCGGGTGCCGGCCCTGGATCGGCACCACCGCCGTGGCGAGGTGGATGTCGGGGACCTCACGGGCCACGACCGCCAGGGCCACCAGCGCGTCGAGGCCGACGACCTGCGGGAACCAGAACGTCCCGAACCCGGCGTCGCGCGCCTCACGGGCGCGGGTCACCGCTGCGTCGAGGGTGGGGGCGTCGCTCCCACCGAACCAACCGAGATCCATGGTCTCCTCCTCGTCCGGGAACCGTGTCAGCCGAGGGGCGGCGCCGGCCGAGCCGGATCCGCACCGTCGGCGATGGCGCGTGCCCGCGCCTCGACCATCACCGCCCACGCAGGGTGCGTGAGCACGTAGAACCGCCGCGCGCGCACCGCGTCGAGCACCAACTCCCCCGCCTCCCGCGCCGGCATCCCCGCCGCCAGGAAGTCCTGCTGCAACGCCATGAGCTGCGCACCCTCGGGGGTCCGGGCGGGCGTCGGCACCTCGTCGGGCCGCAGCCGCTCGAAGTTGTCGAACACCTCCGAGGCCACCCACGCCGGACAGAGCACCGAGGCACCGATGCGGTCGGTGACGCCGGCGAGTTGGTGCTGGAGGCCCTCGGTGAGCGCGACGACGCCGTGCTTCACGGTCATGTAGAGCGCCTGCGAGTCGCTGCCGGTGATGAGCCCGCCCATCGAGGCGGTGTTCACGACGTGCCCCTCGTCGGCCTGCTCGAGCATCAGGGGCACGAAGCTGCGGATGCCGTGGACCGTGCCCATGAGCATCACCCCGAGGTGCCAGTCCCACTCGGCGAGCGGTGCCTCCCAGAGCAGGGAGCTGCTGCTGGCGACGCCGGCGTTGTTGCAGAGCAGGTGCACACCACCGAACGCGGCGACGGTCGCATCGGCCAGCGCCTGCACCTGTGCGGGATCGCTGACGTCGGTGACGACCGCCCGCACGGTGGCGCCGGCGTCCCGCAGCGACGCAGCCGTCGCCTCGAGCGCGTCGGCGCGGACGTCGGCCAGCACCAGCTTCATGCCCGCGGCGGCACACGCCTCGGCGATCCCCCGCCCGATCCCCGAGGCCGCCCCGGTCACGACCGCGACCCGGTCC
>JBEIGA010000020.1:0-24786 GCA_040382135.1 Acidimicrobiales bacterium | reverse complement strand
GCGTTGCCGCGGGCGTCGCGGCCGTTGGCCCCTGCGCCAACCTCGATGGGGGTCGCCGTGGGCGGCGCTCCGCCCTGGGCTACCCAGCGGGTCAGCCATCGCACCGCGGCGTTCATGACGAAGTTCTGGGGTCCGCTGTTCATCCGGCCGAGGACGCCGGACAGGTCGAGGAACCCCTCGAACTGCCGTGTCCCCTGCTCGGTCAGCCGGGACAGGTAGTAGCTATCGGAGTGCGCGGTACCTGCGACCTCCCACGTGCGGACCGTGGCCGAGTCCGGCTGACGGGCGGCCGGGAAGGGGCTCGAGGGGACCAGGGCGATGAGGTCGGTCTCGGTCTGGACCTGCAGCACGGGGACGTCCAGGTCGTCACGGACCTGGGCGGCGAGGGGCACGTCGCCGCCCATCATGTCGTCGAAGGAGCCGAGCGGCGCCCCGGACCCGCTCCGGCTGTGGATCAGGATCCCGTCGTAGACGCCGGCGAGCGGCTGCACCGCGTTGGCGTAGGTGAGGAGCCGGAAGGCCGACTGGGACTCGCCGGTGGCGAGGAGGTGCTCGGCCTCGAGCCCGTCGAGCGGGTCGACGTCGCCCGGGTCCCGCAGCACCTCGCCCACCGCCGTGAAGATGTCGTAGGAGTACTCGTCCCCCGGGTGCGAGAGGTCGGCGTAGCGCTCCGGGTCCCAGGCCTGCAGGCCGAGCGCGCCCGGCCCGAACGGGCTGGCGGTGCCGTCGCCCTCGATGCCGATCGCCTGGGCGGTGACGCCGACCCACGCGTACCCGCCCCGCAGGAGCTCCTCGTTGGCGAACACGAAGTCGATGTCGATGTCGACGTCGGAGCTGGCGTTGAACCACTCGACGACGACGACTCCGTTGAACGCGGCCGGGTCCGCCGGGCGTCGCACGACGAACCGGGTGGTGAACGGCGCCGTCGCCGCCGGCTCGGCCTCCCACCGCCCGTCGAGCCCGAGCTCCCCCACCGGGGCGTAGGACGTCGCCGCACCCGAGAGGACGTACTCCTCCTCGACGTACCCGGCCGCGTCGAGGTCGATGGGCGTGGCGGTCTGCATCACGCCGCGTCCGCCGGCGACCGGGCCGGTGACGGTGAGCTCGCGTCCGGGCACGTCGGCCTCCTGCCCGGCCCCGTCGGCCGGCGTGGTGGTGGGCGGCTCCGACGCCTCGACCGCGACGGACGAGGAGGTGACGGGCGTGTCCCCGGCCTCCGCCGTGGGGTCCTCGTCGTCGCCGCAGGCGGCAGCCGCCAGCGCCAGGCCGGCGAGGATCACCACCACCGGATGCGGACGCCGCGCGCCGGACCGTGCCATGGCCGCGGACCGTAGCCGGGGCGCAGGCCCGGTGCTCAGGCGCCGAGCACGGTGAAGCCCAGCGACCGGGCTGCCTGCGCCTGACGCAGGTCGAAGGTGCAGAACGGAATGCGAGCGATCCGCAGGGCCTGGGCCGTCCCGAGGTGCACGGCGTCGAGGGAGCGGACGCCGAGCACCTCGCCGATGCGCGCCGACGCCCTGCACACGGCCTCCCCGGCCGAGACCAGCGCGAACGCGTCGAGGTCGGTCTCGAACGAGGCGATCGCAGCTGCCAACGCCGGACCGGCGAGGAGCCGGCCGAGGTTCCGCCGGACCTCGACGACGGACACCCAGCTCGTGACGAGGACCGGGTCGCTCCCGACGAGCCGGACGGCGATATCGGAGTCCGGCTCGTCGACGTACAGCTTGAGCAGGGCGCTCGTGTCGACGTACAGCGTCACCCGGCGCGGTCCTCGTCGAGCACGTCCTCCGACCGGCGGGCAGCCGTGTGCCGACGGGCGGCGCCGACCGGGCGCACGACGCGGGCGGGCCGGACCCATCCCTCGTCGACCCCTTGTTCCAGGACACCCTGCTCGAGCACCGGCACCAATCGGGCCTTCGGGCGCCCCCGGTCCGTGACGGTGATCTCCTCCCCGGCGGCGACGAGGTCGAGGTACCGGGACAGCTGTTGCTTCAGCTCACGGACGCCCACATCCATGCGGACAGGGTACCCGCATGTGGACACCACCTGCGGGCCCGTGTCCACATCGGGACACGGGCCGCGCGCCTCAGGCGTTCTTGCCCAGGGTGGTGGCGGGGCTCGGGGTGCGGCCCGGCAGGTTGCGCCGGCGCTCGAACAGCTCGTCGGCGGCGGCCTGGGCGCGGGCGGTCACGTCGGCGACGTCGACCGGGAGGACGGTGCCGCCCTCCACGAGGTGGGCGCCGCGGACCCAGACGTCGGAGACGTCGTGGGACGACGCGGTGAACACCAGGTGCGCCGGGGCGTTGAAGTCCGAGCCGTGCATCACCGGGACGAAGTGCAGCGAGCGCAGGTCCACGGCGACGATGTCGGCGTCCTTGCCGACCTCCAGCGAGCCGGTCACGTCGGCGATCCCGAGCGCCTTCGCCCCCGACAGGGTGGCCATGTCGAGGATGTCCCAGGGGTCACCGCTCGTGGGGTCGAGGGTGCTGACCTTCTGCAGCAGCGAGGCGAACTTCATCTCCTGGAGGATGTCCAGGTTGTTGTTCTCCTTCTCGCCGTCGGAGCCGATGGCGCAGACCACGCCCTGCTCACGGTAGAAGCCGATGCGGGCGGGGCCCGACGAGAGCTTCATGTTCGAGCAGGGGCAGTGGGTGATGGACGTGCCGGTCTGGGCGAGGAGCTGCACCTCGCGGTCGTCGAGCCAGACGCCGTGGGCGACGACGGTCTTCGGGCCGAGGATGCCCCGGTTGTAGAACTCCTCGATCGGCCGGCGCCCGAACTGGCGCAGGCACTCCTGCACCTCCCAGATGCTCTCGGAGGAGTGGGTGTGGATGCCGGTGTCGAACTCCTCGGCGAGCTTCGCCGCAGCCCGGAACATCTCGGGCGAGCAGTACATGATGTGCTCGAGGCCGACCCACGTCTGGACCCGGCCGTCGGCGTAGGTGCGGTGGGTCTCGAGCAGGCGCCGGTTCGTCTCGAGCGTCTCGAAGTAGTCGTAGAGGTCGGCCGTGTAGGGGACGAGGGTGGCGCGGATGCCGAGGACGTCGGCCACGTGCGCGCTGCGGTGCATGTAGCGCCACATGTCCATGACCGAGGTGACGCCGCCGCGCAGCCCCTCGGTGTAGGCCATCCACGAGGCCGACTCGGCGATCTCCTCCGTGAGGGCCCGGTGTGCAGGGTCGACGTGGTTCTCCAGCCACTCCCACAGGGCGAGCGACTCGGCGGTGCCGCGCAGCAGACCCGAGTGGAGGTGGCCGTTGGTGAGCCCGGGGATCAGCACGTGACCGGTCATGTCGACGGTCTCGACGCCGGAGGCCGCCGGGTGGTGGTCGAGCTCCTCGACGGAACCGACCGCCTCGATCCGCCCGTCGACCACGAGCACGGAACCGGGGTCGAAGAACTGCTTGCGCCCCTCCATCGGGAGGACGATGGCGTTGCGCAGCAGGAAGGTGGTGGGGGTGGGCATGGCTCCTCCGGGAGGCGTGGCGGTCAGGGTGTGCTGCCGACGAGCGGCGGCACGATCGAGAACGTGCCGGTCTCGATGATCCCCTGGTCGGTCACGCCGACGAGGGGGATGTTCGGCAGGCACATGAAGTTGAGGGCGTAGACGGGCCGGTACGGCACCGTGCACCCCAGGTCCTCGATGAGGGTGCGTTCCACGGCCTCGAGGTCGGCGGCCACCTCCGCCAGGGGCCGGTCCGACATCAGGCCGGCGATCGGCAGGGCGAGGAGGGCGAGGACCCTTCCGCCCGACACCGTGCAGTACCCCCCGCCGGCCTCGGCGAGGGTGTTGGCGGCGAGCGCCATGTCGTCGGGGTCGTCGCCGTAGACGACGATGTTGTGCGAGTCGTGGTTGACCGTCGAGGCGAAGGCGCCGCCACGGATCCCGAGCCCGCCGATGAAGCAGCGGCCGACCGCGCCCGCCCCGCTGTGGCGCTCCACCACCGCCATGCGGTCGACGTCGGCCCCCGGGTCCGGGACCACGACGCCGTCGACCACGGGCAGGGTCGCGACCCGCATCGTCTTCGGACCGCCGAACTCCACGACGGTGGCCTGCACGGTGGCGGTCCCCGGGGGCGCCTCGAGCACGAGGTCGGCCGCCTCGATCCGCCGGGAGAGGCGCATCGTGTCGCGGGCCCAGGCGGGGTGGGCGAAGGCGGGCGGCTCCACGGTGAGCGCGCCGTCGCGGGCGACCACCCGGCCGTCGTGCAGGACCGCCGACACCGAGAACGAGGCGAGGTCGTCGAGCACCACCAGCTCGGCCCGCCGGCCCGGCGCCACCGAGCCACGGTCCCGGTCCATGCGCATGAGCTCAGCCGTGTTGAGCGTGGCCATCTGCACGGCCTGCACCGGGTCGAACCCCGACGCGATGGCGAGACGGACCCGCTGGTCGAGGTGCCCCTCCCGGTGGAGCAGGTTCGGGTGGATGTCGTCGGTGCAGAGCACCAGGTACCGAGTGTCGATGCCGTCGCGCCGCATGCGGGCGGAGAGCTCGGGCCACTCCTCGGGCGGCAGCCGGTCCGGGCGGGGGGTGAGCAGCACCCGGATCCCGTGGCGGAGCTGCTCCACGACCTCGTCGACGCTCTCGGCCACGTGGGTGTCCTCGAGGCCTGCGGCCACGCACGCGTCCAGCGGCGGGCCGACCATGCCGGGGAGCTGCCCGCCGATGGTGCGGCCCAGGGCGATGGCGGTCTGGATGCGCACGAGGGTGTCGCGGTCGGCGAGCAGCAGCAGCGCCGGGTTGATGTCACCGCCGATCGCCACGGCGTCGGGCCGGGCGAGCAGCCCCGCGATGTCGACGTCGTCGAGCGCCGCGCCGGACGTCTCGAGGTGCGCCGGCATGGCGGGCACCCGGCCCGGTACCCGCAACTGCAGGTTCAGCGGCACCCCGGCCGCCTCCTGCACCAGCAGCTCGATGCCGGCGAGGCCGAGCACGTTGGCGATCTCGTGCGGGTCGGCGCACAGGGTGAGCACACCCCGCGGCACGATCGCGCGGGCGAGCTCGGTGACGGTGAGGTTCGAGCTCTCGACGTGGATGTGCGGGTCGATGAGCCCCGGCGCCACGAAGCGCCCACCGAGGTCGAGCACCTCCGTCCGCGGGCCGATCGCCCCGGCCGCCAGGGTCCCGACCGCGGCGATGTGCCCGCCGGCGACCGACACGTCGGCGGTCACGACCTCGCGGGTGGTGACGTGCACGACCCGCCCGCCCCGCAGCACGAGGTCGGCGGGCTCGTCGCCCATTGCCACCCGGATGAGGCGCGCCCTGGTCCCGATGTCCATGGCGCCGGAGGGTAGTCGGGTGAGCGGGCACGGGGGCGGGTGCGGGATCGTTACGGGAGCTTGAAATCCCTCCCCGGGGCGCCCTCCCGCCTCCGGCGCGACCCGAGCGACCGTCCTAGTGTCCTGTCATGTCCGCACGCGCGTCCGAACCCGTGCTCCCGGCGCTCGACGGCTTCCTCGGCGCCTCGCTCGTCCCGACCCCGGAGCAGATCCTCCGCCTGCAGGCCGTGGCCCGGGGCGACGAGCCCGCCGACCTCGCGATCCGCGGCGGCACGGTCCTCGCCACGCACAGCCGGGAGCTGATCCCCCGTGACGTCCTCGTGGTCGGCCCGCACATCGCCGCCGTCACCCCGCACGGCCGGCTCGCCGCCCGCGAGGAGATCGACGCCACGGGGCGCATCGTGTCGCCCACGTTCATCGACGTGCACCTGCACATCGAGTACACGCTGCTCACCGCGGGCGAGCTCGCCCGGCTCGTGGTCCCCCGGGGGACCACCTGCGTGCTCGCCGACCCGAACTGCCTCGCGAACGTCGTCGGCTCGCCGGCCATGGACATCATGGCGGTCACCGACACCCCGCTGCGGATCTTCCAGCAGGTGTCGCACAAGGTGCCGCGGGTGCCGGGCATGGAGCTCGGCGGCGGGGTGGTGCCCGAGCAGGTGGTGCTCGACCTCCTCGTGTCGGGCCGGACCGCCACGCTCGGCGAGAGCAACCCCTTCGACCTCGACCTCTCCTCCGCCCGCAAGGCCCACGTCGCGATGGCGGCCGGCAGGCGCCTCACCGGCCACACCGCCCGGCTCGCCGACGAGCTGTTGTGGGCGTACCTCGCCGGCGGGGTGAGCGACGACCACAACGCCTTCGACACCGCCGAGGTGCTCGAGCGGCTGCGCCTCGGCGTGATGATCACCGTCATGTCCGGGTCGATGAACGACAACGTGCCGCTCGTGTTCGCCGACGTCCCGGCGGTCACCGGCGGCTTCGACCACATCACGTTCTGCGCCGACGACCGCCACGTCGAGGACCTGCGCGACCACGGCCACATCGACCACCACGTCCGGGAGGCGATCCGATCCGGCGTGCCCACGCTCGAGGCGTACCGGATGGCCACGTTGAACGCCGCCCGGCACTACCGGCTCGACCATCTCCTCGGCTCGGTCACGCCCACCCGGCTCGCCGACCTCATGCTCCTCGACGACCTCGACGAGGTCCGTCCGTCGCTCGTGCTCGTCCACGGACAGGTGGCCGGTCGGGACGGTGAGGCGTGCTTCGAGAACCCCGACGTCCTCCCCGACCTCGTGCGCGGCACCGTGCGGCTGCACCCCGATTTCGGGCCGTCGTCGTTCCGGGTCGAAGCGGCGGCCGGCCCCGACGAGGTCGCGGTCGTGCGGGCCATGGAGATGTACGACGGCTACTTCAAGCGGGCGTTCGAGGCGGAGCTGCCGGTGGTGGACGGCAACGTCGTCGCCGACCCGTCGATCGACGTCGCGAAGATCGCGGTGGTGGACCGCCACCACGCCACGCCCACCCTGGCGATGGGCTTCGTCAGGGGCTTCGGCCTCACGGCAGGCGCCCTCGGCATCACCAGCAACTGCGAGAACCAGAACCTCGTCGTGGTCGGCACGAGCGACGAGGAGCTCGCCCACGCGGCCCGGGTGCTCGAGGAGATCGGCGGCGGCTACGTGGCCGTGTCGGGCGGTCAGGTGCTCGCCACGGTGCCGCTCCCCCTCGGCGGGATCATGAGCGACCAGCCGTGGGAGGTCGTGTACCGCCAGTCGGTGGCTGCGAACGAGGCCGCGGCGACGCTCGGCTGCACGATGCCGTCGCCCTACATGATCCTGGCGTTCGTCGGTCTCGCCGGGGTGCCCGACTACGGCCTCACCGAGCTCGGGCTGATCGACACCCCCACCCAGACGTTCGTCCCCGTGCTGGTCTGCTGCCGCTGCCCCCAGCACGCCCACGCCGGCCGGGTCCAGCCCGGTCGTCCGACCCCGGAGGTCCCGTGAACCTGCCCCCGCTCCTCGGCGCCGCCGTCCCGGCGCCCCGGCTCACCGACGCGGAGACGGCGGCGCTGCTGGCGTTGCAGCCGGCCGTCGACGACGTCGTCGCCCCGCTGGCCGCGCAGCACGACGCCACCGGCCGGTACCCCACCGAGGCCGTGGCCGCCCTCAAGGCCTGTGGCATCCTCCGACTCGCGCTGCCGGAGGCGCTCGGAGGCGTGGGTGCCTCCCACGTGGCGAGCCTCGAGGCCCAGGTGCGCCTCGCCGCTGCCGACTCCGCCGTGGCCCAGGTGTACAAGGTCCACGACGAGCTGACCCGGGAGATCCTGGCGTTCTGCCCCGAGGAGCTCGTGCCCCGCCTGGCCTCGATGATCCTCGACGACGGGGTCATCCTCGGCCTCGCCGCGGCCGAGGCCGGCCGTACGGTGGCCGATCCCCTGACCACCACCTGCATCCCGGCGCCCGGTGGGGGCTGGGTGGTCAACGGCTCGAAGATCTACACCACCGGCGCGGCCGAGGCGGACGTGATCGCGGTCTGGGGCGTCAACCCCGCCGAGTTCACCCCCGAGAACCCCTTCCGGGCCCTGCAGCTCGTGCTCGTCCCCGCGGGCACGCCCGGCGTCACCATCCACCGCGACTGGGACGCCATGGGCCAGCGGGCCACGGACTCCGGTGCGATCACGTTCGAGGACGTCACCGTCGGGCCGGAGGCCACGGCCAGCGTCCCGGGCCGGGCACCGCTCCCGCACTCGGGCGCCCGCTTCGAGGCCGGGTTCGCCGCGATCAACGTCGGCATCGGCATCGGCGCGCTGCGCGCCGCAGCCCCCTTCGTCACGAGCCGCAGCCGGCCATGGCCGTCCGCGGGGGTGGACAACGCCGCCGACGACCCCATGGTGCGGCGCACCGCGGGCGTGCTCGCCGCCGACCTCGCCGCCGCCCACGCCCTCACCATGCGGTGCGGCGAGCTGCTCGACGCGTTCGAGCGGGGCGAGCTCGGCCGGACCGAGCTGGCGATCCCCGTCTACGCGGCCCGGTCCGCAGCCGATCGCGCCGGGCTCGCCGCGGCGTCGGACGTGTTCACCCTCATGGGCACGCGCTCGGTCCAACGGACGAACGGCTTCGACCGCTTCTGGCGCAACGTGCGCACCCTGTCGTTGCACGACCCCGTGGAGTGGAAGCATGCGGAGATCGGTCAGCACGTGCTGACCGGGTGGGACCCGCCCCCCGGCATCTACACCTGATCCGTCGCCGAACCCGGAGCCGTCATGCCCACCGCCGTCACGTCCGACCTCGTCCGCCTGCTGCCGAAGGTCGAGCTGCACATGCACCTCGAGGGGACCTTCCCGCCGGAGAAGGTCGGCCGCCTCGCCGCCGCGGTGGGCGAGACCCCACCCCGGCCGCTCGACCGGCTCTTCGAGGCCGACAACCTCGCCGACTTCCTCACCACGCTCGACTGGGTCTGCGGCCTGGTGCGCGACGAGGCCACCGCGGAGGAGGTCGCCCTCGACTTCGCCCGCTACGCCGCCGCCCAGGGGATGGTCTACGCCGAGGTCATCGCCAACCCCACGCACTGGTCCGGCCTCCCCACCGAGGAGCTCTTCGCCGCCTTCGCCCGCGGGTTCGACCGGGCGCAGGCCGAGGGTCTGCCCGACGTCCGCCTCCTGCCGTCGATCCTCCGGCAGCAGAGCGAGGCCGACGCGTTGGCGCTCGTGGAGTGGATGGGCACCTGCGGGATCGACCGGATCGTGGGCCTGTCGATCGACGGCAACGAGGAGGCCACCGGTCGCACCGGACCCCGGTTCGCCCCCGCCTACCACCGCGCCCACGAGCTCGGGTTCGGCCGCACCGCCCACGCCGGGGAGTCCTCCGGCTCCGCCGGCGTCCGTGACGCCATCGAGCTGCTCGGCGTGTCGCGGATCGACCACGGCATCCGGTGCGTCGAGGACGCCGAGGTGCTCGAGCTCGTCCTCGCCACGGACACCACGCTCAACGTCTGCGTGACCTCCAACTGCACCCTGCTCTACCGGCGGATCGAGGACCACCCGCTGCCCGCCCTCGTCGCTGCCGGCGTGCCGGTCACGATCAACACCGACGACCCGGAGACCCTGTCCGTCACGCTCTGCTCCGAGGTCGAGCTGGCCGCCGGGCTGCTCGGCTGGAGCATGGAGGACCTCGTGGCGATGGAGCGCCGGGCGGTCGACGCGTGCTTCTGCGACGATGGCACCAAGGCCGGTCTCCACGCCCGGCTCGACGCCTTCGTCGCCGCGCACCTCGGGAGCCCCGCATGACCGACCGCCGCCGCTACGGACCGTGGGCGGTGGTCGCCGGCGCCTCCGAGGGCATCGGCGAGCACGCGGCCCGGCAGCTCGCGGCCGACGGGTTCTCCGTCGTGCTCGTCGCCCGGCGCCAGGAGGTGCTCGATGCGCTGGCCGCATCGATCCGGGCCGACCGCCCCGGCGTCGAGGTGCGCGGGCTCGCCCTCGACCTCTCGATGGACGACGCCGCCGACCGGCTCGTCGACGCCGTCGCCGGACTCGACGTCGGTCTCCTCTTCTACAACGCGGGCGCGGACACCGGCCCGGTGCCGTTCCTCGACCGCGACGCCGACGACGTGCTCGGCATGGTGCGCCGGAACGTCGTGACCCCCACCGCCCTGTGCCACGCCCTCGGCCGCCGCCTCCGCGACCGGGGGCGAGGGGGCGTCGTCGTCATCGGCTCGATGGCGGGGGTCTCGGGCTCGGCGCTGATCGCCACCTACTCGGCCACCAAGGCGTACCAGCAGGTCCTGTGCGAGGGGCTGTGGCGCGAGCTCGGTCCGTCGGGGGTCGACGTGGTCCACGTGATCGCCGGCGCCACCGCCACCCCGGCCCACCACCGCACCGGCGCCGTCGCGTCGCCCGACCACCCCCAGGCCGATCCGGCGGACGTGGCCCGCAACGCCCTCGCCGCGCTCGGACGCGGACCCGTCCGCGGCGCCGACGACGCCCTCGACGCCGGGTACCGGGCGCTCGCCGGGCTCCCGCGGGAGCAGCTCATCGACCTGATGTCCGCCGGGACCCGCGCGGTGTACGGCCTGCCCGACCCGGCCCCGGATCAGCTGTCGGGCACGTAGTTCACGCCCAACGCCTTCGGCATCCGGGCCCGCCGCGCCCCGATGATCAGGATCAGCAGGGCGACCACGAACGGGATGGCGCTCAAGAGCTCCGTGGGGATGTCGTCGGACACGATGTTGCGGAGGTTCGTGCCGAAGGCCTCGAAGAAGCCGAAGACGAACGAGCCCAGCGCCGCGCCCCACACGCTCCAGCTCGCCATGATGATGACGATCAGGGCGATGAAGCCGCGCCGCGCCGTGATGTTCGGTTCGAACACGCCGACCAGGCTCACCGAGATGGCCGCACCACCGAGACCGGCGAACGCCCCCGACAGCAGCGTGGCGAGCGATCGCACCCGCACGACGTCGACGCCACGTGCCGACGCCGCGTCCGGGTCCTCGCCGACCGCCCGGATCTGGAGCCCGAACGTGGTGCGCTGACCCAGCCACCACACCGCCGGGACCGAGGCGAGGGCGAGCCACGTCATCGCGCTGTTGGTGAACAGGCCGTCGCCGATCAGCGGGATGTCCGACAGGACCGGGATGTCGATCGGGGTCTGGCGGCCGACCTGGCGACGCGCTTCGCCGACATCGGTGGTGAGCCGGAAGATGTACCCGGTCAGGCCGACACCGAAGATCGTGATGCCGAAGCCGACGACGACCTGGTTCGCCCCCCATCGGACGCTCAGCACCACCATCACGAGCGCCGTGAGCGCGCCGGCGAGCATCCCGGCGAGGAGGCCCACGACGATCGACGTCTCGACGGCGACGTAGAGCGACGTGAGCGCGCCGACGATCATGTAGCCCTCGACGCCGATGTTCAGCACCCCGGCCCGTTGGGACAGGGTCTCGCCGAGCGAGGCGAAGATCAGCGGGGTCGCGAGGCGCAACCCGCCGGCGAGGGTGGCCGACCAGAACGTGAGGGTCATGAGGCGGTCCACGGCTCAGCCCTTCCCGTCCGAGGCCCGACCCGGCAGCAGCGTTGCCGAACGGCTCACCCGGCGCAGGAGCCCGGCGATCGACGGCGCGTAGCGCACGGAGAAGCCGAGCAGGATCAGCGCCTGGATGACGTCGCTGAGCGTGGCGGGGATCCCTTCGCTCGACTGCATCGAGAGGCCGCCGGACTGCAACGCCCCGAACAGCAGGGCCGCGCCGAGCACCCCGGCGGGGCGGGCGCCGCCGAGGAACGCCACGACGAGGCCGAAGAAGCCGAGCTGCTCGGCGATGTCGACGTACACCCGGTCGAGCAGGCCGGCCGCCTGGATCCAGCCGACCACGCCGGCCGCGGCGCCGGACACGAGCAGCGAGTTCACGATGACCTTGCGCTCGGACACGCCGAGGCTCGTGGCGAGCCGCGGGTTCTCGCCGTAGAGGTCGTACCGGAAGCCCCGGACGGAGCGGATCCAGAGGGCGAACAACCCGGCGGCCACCGGCGCGAGGAGGACGCCGACGTGGAGGCGGGTGCCGCCGACGAGGAGGCCGAGCTGGGAGTTCTCCGGGAACGCCTCCGACTTCGGGGTGATGGCCGAGGGTTCCTTCAGGGGCCCGTTCAGCAGGTACTCGAGCAGGAGCGCCGCGAACTCCGTGAACAGCAGGGTCGAGAGGATCTCGTTGACCCGCAGGTGCGCGCGCAACAGCGCAGGGATGAGCGCCCACGCCGCGCCGAGCGCGGCCCCGGCGAGCGCCACCAGGGGGATGGCGACGACCGAGGGGGCGTCCTCGAGCGCCTGCGCGGCCACCAGCGCGCCGATCGCCCCGAGGATCACCTGGCCCTGCGCCCCCAGGGAGACGAGCCCGGCCCGCAGGGCGACGGCGGCGCCGCAGCCGATGATGGCGAGCGGCGTCGCCCGGGCGAGGGTCTCGCCGAGGGCGAACATGTCGCCGAACGCCCCGTCGATGATCGCTGCGTAGGCGGTGATCGGGTTCTCGCCGGATACCAGCAGGATCACGGCGCCGACCAGCAGCGCCCCCACCACCGCCAGCAGGCTGGTGGCGGCGCCCATCGTGACGCGCTCGGCGCGACCCGGCGGCGTCACCGCCACGACCGGTTCGGCGGGTGCGACCACGGACTCGGCCGCGGCCTCAGCCATCGGTGTCCCTCCCGGTCAGACCGGACATCGCCGCACCCAGGCGGGAGGGCGTCATCTCCTCGACCTCGAAGCGATCGGTCACGCGTCCCCCGTTCAGCACCATCACGTGGTGCGCGAGCTCACGGACCTCGTCGAGGTCCGCGGAGATGATCACCACGGCGCCGCCCCGCTCCGCCACCGCGAAGCAGCGGTCCCGCATCACCTTCGCGGCCTGCGGGTCGAGACCCTTGGTGGGACCGGCGGCGACCAGCACCGCGGGATCCCGTTCGAGCTCGCGAGCGGCCATGAGCTTCTGCTGGTTGCCACCGGACAACGAGCCCGCGATGGCGGCCGGCTCCGGGGGGCGGACCGAGAACCGCTCGACGAGCTCCTTCGCGTGCGCCGTGATCGCGGCGGGCAGGCGGAGGCCTCGGCGGGAGAACTCGGGGTCGTCGAGCCGCCGGGCGACGAGGTTGTCGGCGACCGTGAAACCGTGGGCGAGGCCGGTCGCCCGGTCCTCGTGGAGGTGGGCGACGCCGGCGGCGATGACCTTCGCAGGCGCCCCGGTGACGTCGGTGCCGTCGACCACGACGGTCCCCGCCTCCGGGGCCAGCTGGCCGGTGAGCACCTCGGCGAGCGCCTCCTGGCCGTTGCCTGCGACGCCGACCACACCGAGGATCTCGCCGCCGCGCACCTCGAGGTCCACGTCCTGCAGGCCGACGGCGTGCACCAGCTGCACCCGCAGGCCGTTGGCGCTGATGCGCACGGGGCCGGCGAGCGGCTTCGGACGTTCCACCTCGAGCAGGCTGACGTCGCCGACCATCAGCTCCGCGACCTCGTGGAGGTCGGCGGCGCGGACGTCGGCACCGTCGACCACGACCCGGCCCTGGCGGAGCACGGTGAGCCGGTCGGCGAGCTCGACGAGCTCGGGGAGCCGGTGGGAGATGTAGATGATCGGCGTGCCCTCGGACCGGAGGCGGTGGCACAGGCGGATCAGCGACTCGACCTCCACGGGACCGAGCGCAGAGCTCGGCTCGTCGAGGATCAGCAGCCGTGCCCCCCAGGCGACCCCGATGAGGATCTCGGCCTGCTGGCGCACGGCGAGCGGGAGGTCGTCGACGAGGACCGACGGGGGCACGGCGAGCCCGAGGTCGGCCGACAGCCGCTCGATCTCCTCGCGCGCCGACTTCGCGTCGAACACGAACGAGGCGTGGGGACGGCCGAGCTGGAGGTTCTCGGCCACCGTGAGCCCCCGCACGAGCGAGAGCTGCTGGCGCACGTGGGCGACGCCGGCCTCGGCCCCTTCGGTCCGGCTGCCCGGCGCATACGGCTCACCGAACAGGCGCAGGGTCCCCTCCGACGGCGTGAGGGAACCGGAGATGATCTTCGCCAGCGTGGACTTGCCCGCGCCGTTCTCCCCCACCAGTGCATGGATCTCGCCCTGCCGCAGGGTGAAGTCCACCTCTGCCAGGGCCTGCAACGCACCGAACCGGCGCCCCACGCCCGTCGCCTCGAGGGCGAGGGGCGTGGCGGCGCCGGTCGTGCGGACCTCGTCCGTCACGTCCTTCGGTCCGGCCGGATCAGCTGGCCGGGAAGGGGATCTCGAACTCGCCCGACTCCACCGAGGCGACGAACTCGTCGAGGATCGTCTGCAGCTCCTCGAGCGACACCGCGGTCTCGACGGTGGCGTCCGGGTTCACCTCGGTCACGAGCACCTGACCGTTGAAGATGCCCGACGGGTAGAACTCGTTGCCGAAGGTCCCCGCACGGAGCAGCGCGAAGTACTCGGTGTACAGGTCCGTGATGTCGATCAACGTTGCGGTGAGGAACGTGTCCGGCGATGCGTCGATCTGCGAGCCGAAGCCGGTCGAGATCGGGATGCCCGCCGCAGCGGCCGACTGGGCGGCGCCGATGCAGATGCCGTCACCCGAGCAGTAGATGTAGTCGGCGCCCTGCTCGATGAGCGACTGGGCGACCTCGGCCGCCGCCTGCACGTCCACGAACGAGCCGGCGAAGCCCTCGAGGAACTCGACGTCCGGGTTGATCGAGGTCACGGCGTCACGGAACGACTGGTGCATCGTCTTCACGAAGTCGAACTCGGGGCCGCCCACGATGCCGATCGTGTCGCCGGTGAGGGCGTTGGCGGCGATGAGGCCGTTCGGGTAGGCCATGTCCTGCACGTTGTAGAGCCAGTCCACGACGTTGTCGGCCGTGGTGGCGCCTTCGACGAGGACGCCACCGCTCATGGCGAAGTTCACGTCCGGGAACTCGGGGTAGAGCTCCTGGATCGGGTCCACGTACTCGATGCCGTGGCCGATGATCAGGTCGTAGCCCTGGGTGGCGAAATCGCGGATCGCCGGCAGCGAGTCGGTCGGCTCGATGATCTCCTCGAGGATCTCGCACTCGATGTTGCCGTCCGCCCCGGCAGCCGCGATCAGGCTCTCGTAGCCGGCCTGGCTGAACGAGTTGTCGTTCCGGACGCCGGGCAGCAGCAGGGCGACCTTCAGGGTCTCGTCGTTCGGCTCGGCGACCGTGCAGGCGTCCTCGGCCGAACCGCCGCTCTCGCCGTCGGTGGCCTCGCCGCCGGTCTCCGCCGCGCCCTCGTCGCCGCCCTCGTCGTCGTCGTCGCCGCACGCCGCGGCCACGAGGCTCAAGCCGGCGAGCAGCGCCAGCACTCTCCACAGCTTGCGCACGCGCATGCCCTCACCCTCCTGCTTCCCCACCGCTTCCGATGCAACGCCGGGCACGTTAGGCGAATCCGCCGCGCCGCGAGGAGGGGGAAACCGAGCGTTCACGATGGCGAAACGTTCGACGCCCCTCCGGTTCGGCGTACTCCCTGACGCGTCCTGCGTCAGGGAGCACACCGGAACGGGCAGGTGGGCGGTCAGGCGACGATCGAGACGAGCTTCGACTCGACGAACGCCTCGATGCCCTCGTGGCCGCCCTCCCGGCCGAGACCGGACTCCTTGAACCCGCCGAAGGGGCCGGTGGGCGAGGCGGGCATCGGGTCGTTGCAGCCGACGAGGCCGAACTCGAGGGCCTCCGACACCCGGAGGGCCCGGCCGAGGTCCTTCGTGTAGAAGTACGCGGCGAGGCCGAACGAGGTGTCGTTCGCCCGGCGGAGCACCTCGGCCTCGTCGACGAAGGGCAGCACCGGGATCACCGGACCGAAGGTCTCCTCCTGCGCGACGAGCATGGCGTCGGTGCAGCCGGTGAGGACCGTCGGGGCGAAGAAGAAGCCGCCCTGCAGGTCGGGGTCCTCGGCCCGGCCGCCGCCCACGGCCACCGTCGCCCCCCGGGCGACCGCGTCGGCCACGTGGGCGCTCACCTTGTCGAAGCCGCGCTCGTCGATCAGCGGACCCACGTCCACCCCGTCGCGCGAGCCCGGACCCACCTGGAGCTTGGCGACCGCGGCGGCCAGCTTCTCCGAGAATGCCTCCACCACGCCCTCCTGCACGAACAGGCGGTTGGCGCACAGGCAGCTCTGGCCGTTCACCTGGAACTTGGAGGCGAGCACGCCGGCGACCGCCGCGTCGAGGTCGGCGTCGTCGAACACGATGAACGGCGCCTGCCCGCCGAGCTCCAGCGAGACCCGGGCGAGGTTGTCGGCCGACCGGCGGACGAGCAGCTTGCCGACCTCGGTGGAGCCGGTGAAGGTGATCTTCCGGACCCGGGGATCGCCGAGCAGCGCGTCGGCGACGGGCTCCGGTTCCGCGGACGTGATCAGGTTGGCCACACCCGGCGGCAGACCGGCGGCGTCGATCGCCTCGAACAGCGCGGCCGGCGACAGCGGGGTCTGCTCCGCGGGCTTCACCACGATCGTGCAGCCGGCGGCAAGGGCCGGGGCGAGCTTCCGGGCGATCATCGCCAGCGGGAAGTTCCACGGCGTGATGGCGACCGCGACCCCGAGCGGCTTCTTCTGGACGTAGAGCCGCTTGTTCGGCACCGACGGCGGGATGATCTCGCCGTAGACCCGGCGCCCCTCCTCGGCGAACCAGTCGAGCCACTGGGTGGCGTAGCGGACCTCGAACAGCGCCTGCCCACGTGGCTTGCCCTGCTCGGCGACGATCAGGTCGGCGATGCGGTCGAGATCGGCCAGCAGCGCGGCGCTGATGCGCCGGAGCGCAGCGCCCCGTTCCGCCGCCGGGACCGCGGCCCACCCCGCGAAGGCCGCGTGGGCCGCCTCGACCGCGGCTGCGGCCGTCGCGGCGTCCGCGTCGGCGGCATGGCCCACCACGGAGCCGTCCGCCGGATTCGTCACGGCGAACGTCCGATCCGTCCGCACCCATTCCCCACCGATGTAGCACCCCGTGTCCGACACGGCGGTCCTCCTTCGTCCGGGCCGACCCGCCCCTGACCCGATGTCGGGCGGCACGACCGGGGCGGAGGTTAGCGGCGCGGCTCCCAGCCCTCGGCAGGCAGCGCCCGTCGTGCGGCACGCGCCACGCGATCTTCATCGACCGTGGTGCAGCGTCCGTCCCGCACCACCACCTGTCCGCCGACCACGACGAACGACGTGCGGTCCGACAACCCGGCGAGCAACAGCCCGACGACCGGGTCGTGCACGCCCACGCGGTCCACGGTCCGGAGGTCCCAGGCGGCGATGTCGGCCGCCATCCCCGGCGCGAGCACGCCGAGGCGGTCCCGCCCCAGGCAGGCGGCCGAACCTCGGGTCGCGATCCGCACCAGCTCCCGAGCGGTGGGCCAGCGCTCCGGGTCCGGCTCTCCCGTGCGGTGGGCGAGGGCGGCGAGGCGGAGGTCGCCGAGCTGGTTGCCGCCGTCGTTGGAGGCCGAGCCGGTGGTGCCGAAGCCGACCCGGCAACCGGCGTCGAGGTAGGGGCGCAGGGGCGCGAGGCCCCAGCCCATCCGCAGGTCGGGGGCGATCAGGTGGACGATCCCCACGCCGGCGGCGGCGAACTCGGGGATCTCCTCGGCCGGCGGGTCGACCATGTGGGCGAGCCAGGCGCCGGGCTGCGCCCAGCCGTTCTCCTCGAGGATGCGCCAGGGCGTGGTGCCGTAGCGGTCGCGGCAGAACTCCGTGTCGACGACCTCGTACAGGTGGGTGTGGAGGCCGACGCCGGGGTGCTCGGCGGCGAGCGCGGCGAGTTCCCGGAAGGTCTCGGGGCGGTCGACGTGGACACCGCAGGGCGCCAGGTCCACCCGGATGCGGGCCAGGGGGTCCGGGTCGTGGTGCCGGGCGATCAGGCGGGCGCTGTGGCGCAGCACCTCGTCGAGCGGCTGGCAGGCGTCGTCGGGTGCCGCGCCGCCGTCACTGCGGCCCATCGTCATGGTCCCGCGGCCGGCGTGCAGGCGGATGCCCACCTCCTGCGCCGCCTCGATCGTCGCCTCGATGTACGGCTCGGTCACCCCACCGGGGAACACGTAGTGCTGGTCCGCCACGGTCGTGACCCCGCCGAGCAGCGACTCGACCATGCCCGCCCGGGCGACGGCCTTGATCGTGCGGGGCGTGAAGAACCCGTCCCGGCGCCACTCGATCGCCAGCTCGTGCAGGCCGCGGAGCCAGGGGAGGATCGTCGCCCGCTCCAGCGCGGCGATCGAGCGCATCCCCACCTGGTAGAGGTGCTGGTGGCCGTTGACCAGGCCGGGGAGCACCAGGTGGCCGCGGGCGTCGATGACCTCGGCGCCGCGGGGCGCCCGGATGCCGGGGCCGATCTCGGCGACGAGTCCGTCGCGGACGAGCAGGTCGACGTCGCGCAGCTCGCGGTCCTCGTCGTCGCAGGTGACCAGGTGGTGGATGCGGCGCAGCAGCAGATCGGGCACGGCGCAAGTGTGACAGGACCGCGAACTCGCGTCGCCCACCGGGCCTCGGCCCGGGATCGTGAGTATCTTGCGCCTTTCATGAAGCCTGCACCGTTCGACTACTTCGACCCCTCCACGGTCGACGAGGTGCTGGACCTTCTGGGCGACCACGGCGACGACGCCGTGGTCATCGCCGGTGGGCAGAGCCTGGTCCCGCTCCTCAACCTCCGCCTCGCCCAGCCGGGCGTGGTGATCGACCCCCGGAGGTGCACCGACCTCCGCAGCTTCTCCGTCGACGACGGTGGGCTGACCGCCGGGGCCCTCGTCACCGCCGCCGAGCTGGAGGCGTCGCCGGAAGCCGGCGCGCTGCCCGGCCTGCACGCCGCCCTGCGGCAGATCGGTCACGTGCAGATCCGCAACCGGACCACGATCGGCGGGTCGATCGCCCACGCCGACCCGGCCGCCGAGCTGCCGGCCCTCCTGCTCGCCCTCGACGGGTCCGTGACCCTGCGGTCCCGGGACCGCGGCGAACGGGTCGTGACCGCGGACGACCTGCTCATCGGGTCGTTCATGACCGTGAAGGAGCCCGACGAGCTCCTCACCCGGGTCCGTCTCCCCCGCTTCGGCGGGCCCGTCACCGTGCTCGAGCTCGGCGCCCGCCCCGGCGACTTCGCCACCGTCGGCGTGATCGTCGGCCTCGCCGACGCGTCGGCCGGGGTCACCGACGCCCGCGTGGTGGTCTTCGGCGCCGGCGGACGGGCACAGCGCATCCCCGCCGCGGAGGCCGCGTTGGTGGGCGCCCCGGCTGCTGCAGGCCTCGACGCGGCGGTGGACGCCGTCCGGGCCGACACCGAGGCCACGGGCGACGCCCACGCCTCGGCGGACTACCGGCGCCATGTCGCCGGCACCCTCGTCGGCCGGGCCGTGCGCTCGCTGGCCGGCATCACCACCGGAGGTACGGCATGAACCCCGCCACCCGGACGGTGGCGCTCACCGTCAACGGCCGGCCCTACGAGGCCACCGTCGAGGCCCGCACCCTGCTGTCGGACCTGTTGCGCCACGAGCTCGGCCTCACCGGCACCCACGTCGGGTGCGAGCAGGGCGCCTGCGGTGCCTGCACCGTGATCGTCGACGGCCGAGCGGTGCGCAGCTGCCTCATGCTGGCGCCGCAGGCCGACGGCGCCGTGGTCGAGACCGTCGAGGGCGTCGCCTCGCCCGAGGCGCTCCACCCGGTCCAGGCGGCGTTGCACGCCGAGCACGGCATGCAGTGCGGCTTCTGCACCGCGGGCATCGTCATGTCGCTCGTCGCCTCCCACCGCGCGGGCGTGCCCGTCGAGGAGGCCACCGAGGAGGTGCTCGGCGGCCACATCTGCCGGTGCACCGGCTACGTGAACATCCGCGCCGCCGTCGACGCGGCGTGGGCAGTGGCCGAGGAGGCCTCGTCGTGAAGCCGAAGTTCGTCGGCGAGCGGGTCCCCCGGGTCAACGACGAGCGCCTGCTGCGGGGGCGGGGTCGCTACGTCGACGACATCGAGCTGCCCGGCATGCTCCACGCCGCCATCGTCCGCAGCCCGGTCGCCCACGGGCTGCTGCGGGGGATCGACGCGCCCGAGCTGCCGCCGGGCGCCCTGTTCCTCGGTCCGGACGACCTCAGGCGTCTCGCCCCCGGCGAGCTCCCGGTGCTGTGGTGGCTCGGTGACCAGCGCCAGAAGCACACGCCGCTGGTCGACGACCACCTCCGCTACGTGGGCCAGCCCATCGGTGTCGTCGTCGCGTCCTCGCGCTACGAGGCCGAGGACCTCGCCCAGCAGGTCGACCTCGACATCGAGGAGCTGCCGCCGGTCGTCACCGTCGAGGCCGCCCTCGCGCCCGACGCCCCCGCCCTCTACCCGGATCTCGGCTCCAACCTGCTCTGCACGTTCGAGGCGGGCGACAGCGCCGAGCACACCGACGCCGTCTTCGCCGCGGCCCAGCGCACCCTCCGGACCGAGGTGCGCATCGGGCGGATCCACGGCCTCCCGATGGAGACCCGCGGGCTCGCGGCCGTCCCCGATCCGTACGGCAAGCTCACCGTGCACACCTCCACCCAGGCCGTCCACGCCGTGCGGGACGTGCTCTGCGAGGTCACCGGCATCCCCCAGCACCAGGTGCGCATCCTCGCCCCGGACGTGGGCGGTGGCTTCGGCCTGAAGGACCACGTCTACGAGGACGAGATCATGGTGGTCCTCGCCGCGGTGGAGCTCGGCCGCCCGGTGAAGTGGATCGAGGACCGCAACGAGTCGCTCCTCACCACCACCCACGCCCGCGACGAGGTGCACGACATCGAGGTCGCGTTCGACGACGACGGCACCCTCCGTGGGCTGCGCGTGCACGCCGTCCGCAACGCCGGCGGGCGCTTCTCGGTGTTCGGCAGCGGCCCCCTGTTCACGGCGCTCGGCTTGAGCCCCGGCCCGTACCGGTGGGAGGCGGTCCGCTGCGTCGGCCGCGCCGTCGCCACCACGACGATGTCGACCGGTGCGTACCGGGGGTTCGGCCAGACCCAGGCGGCGATGATCCGCGAGCGAGCGGTGGACCTCGTGGCCCGTGCCCTGGACCGTGACCCGGTCGAGCTGCGCGAGCAGAACATGATCCGGTCCGACGAGCTGCCGTACCAGATCCGCACCCACATCGTGTTCGACAACGGCGACTACGTCCGGGCCCTTCGGCGGGCCCAGGAGCTCATCGAGTCCGGCCCGCCCGCGCCGGACGACGGCCGCCGCCGCGGCATCGGCTACTGCAGCTACGTCCAGCTCGCCGGCATCGGCCCGTCGTTCATGAACGAGATCATCGGCGTGCGCATCGGCGGGTTCGAGACCGCCGACATCCGCATGGAACCCGACGGCACGGTCGTCGTCGCCACCGGCGTGTCACCCCACGGCCAGGGCCACGAGACCACCTTCGCCCAGCTCGTCGCCGACGAACTGGGGGTCGACATCGCCTCGGTGCACCTGCGCTGGGGCGACACCGACAGCACGCCCTACTCGGCCTACGGCACGGCCGCCTCGCGGTCGATCGCGGTCGGTGGCGGTGCTGCGGTGTCGGCGAGCCGGAAGATCGCGGCCAAGCTGCGGAACATCGCGGCCGAGATGCTCGAGGCCAACCCCGACGACATCGAGCTCGGCGCCGGCCGGGCCACCGTCGCCGGCACCCAGGTCTCGGTGTCGCTCGCGGAGGTGGCACACAAGGCGTGGCAGGGCTTCGGCCTGCCGGAGGGCGAGACGCCCGGCCTCGCGGCCAGCTCCCTCTACGACCCGCTGAGCCCCACGTTCTCCTACGCCACCCACGCCTGCCGGGTGGCGGTCGACCCCGACACCGGGCTGGTCGAGGTGGAGGACTACGTCGTCGTCAACGACTGCGGCACGATGGTCAACCCCACCATCGTCGAGGGGCAGATCCACGGCGGCATCGCCCAGGGCCTCGGCGCGGCGCTGCTCGAGGAGGTCGTCTACAACGACGACGGCCAGCCGCTCAGCTCCACCCTGCTCGACTACCACGCCACGGTCAGCGCCACGATGCCCGACATCCGCATCGAGCACCTCGAGATCCCGTCGCCGTACACGCCGGGTGGCATGAAGGGCATGGGCGAGGGCGGCACGAACGGCTCCTACGCCTGCGTCGCCAACGCCGTGTTCGACGCCGTGCCCGAGCTCGGCACCGAACGCCTCGTCACCCCGCTCACCCCCGCCCGCATCTGGGAGTCCCTGCACCCCACCGCCGTTCTGTGAGTCGGATTCCATGACCGTCATGGAATCCGACCCACAGAAGCCGCGGCTCGTGGTGGTCGGGACGGTGCTGCAGGCGCCGACGCCGGGCGCGCTCGAGGTGCTGGCCGACGTGGCGGTGGTCGTCGACCCGGACGGCCGGATCTCGGCGATCCACCCTGCGGGCTCCCCCGAGGAGGTCGCCGCGTGCGCCGCTGCCGCCGAGGTGGTGCGGTTGGGGCCGACGGAGCGGCTGCTGCCCGGGCTGGTGGACCTCCACGTCCATGCGCCCCAGTGGCCGCAGCTCGGCACCGGCCTCGACCTCCCGCTCGAGCGATGGCTGTTCGAGTACACGTTCCCGCTCGAGGCCCGCTACGCCGACGCCGCGTTCGCCACCGCCGTCTGGGAGCGCATGGTCCCGTGCCTGCTCGCCCACGGCACCACCACCGCGGTCTACTTCTCGAGCATCCACGAGGACGCCACCGCCCTCCTCGCCGAGACCTGTCTCCGCCACGGGCAGCGCGCCTACGTCGGCCGCGTGGCCATGGACCACCCCGAGGGCACGCCCGAGTGGTACCGCGACGCGGACCCCGCTGCGGGCGTCGCCGCGTCGGCCCGTTCGGTCGACCGCATCCGCTCGCTCGGCTCCGGCCTCGTGCAGCCGATCCTCACGCCGCGCTTCGTCCCCGCCTGCACCGACGACCTCCTCGCCGGCCTGGGCGAGCTGGCGGCGGCGACCGGCGTGCTCGTGCAGACCCACTGCTCCGAGTCGGACTGGGAGCACGGGTACGTCCTCGACCGCTACGGCCGCCGCGACGCCGAGGTCCTCGCCGGCTTCGGGCTCCTCCGCCCGGGCACGGTCCTCGCCCACGGCAACCACCTCGACGACGGCGACTTCGGCCTGATCGCCGCACGGGAGGCGGGCGTGGCCCACTGCCCGCTCTCGAACGGCTACTTCGCCAACGCCGTGTTCCCCGCCCGCCGGGCGCTCGACCGCGGCGTGCGGGTCGGCCTCGGCACGGACGTCGCCGGCGGCTCGCACCCGGGCCTGCTCCCTCAGTGCGTCGATGCCGTGACCGCCGCACGGATCCTGGAGGACGGCGTCGACAACCGACTCGCGGCCGGCGAGCGCGGCGTTCCCGGCTCGCGCATCGACGCCGTCACCGCGTTCCACCTCGCCACGGCGGGCGGCGCGGCGGTGCTGGGCGCCGAGGTCGGGGTGCTCGCCCCGGGCCGGTGGTTCGACGCCCTCGTCGTCCGCCTCGACCGTCCCGGCTCACCCCTGCACGCCTGGGACGGCATCGACGCCGACGAGACGCGCGTCCTCGAGAAGATCGTCCGCCTCGCCACCCCCGCCGACATCCCCACGGTGTGGGTCGCCGGCCGCCCCGTGGTCGCCGACGCCTGACGAGACGCGTGGAGGGTGACGCTCAGACCCGGGCGGGGAGGCCGAACTCGGCGCGGAGAGTGTCGAACTCGGCGAGGAAGCGGGTGCGCAGCGCGGCCTTCGCATCCTCCGCCATCCAGGACGCATCGATGCCGTCGAGGCTGATCTGCTCCATCTCCTCGAGCGGGTACCCGTAGGCGGCGGCGACCGCCACGTACTCGTCGGCGAGGTCGAAGCGCATCATCCCGGGGTCGTCGGAGTTGACGGTGGCCAGCACGCCGCGGCGCCGCTGCTCCGCCAACGGGTGGGCGGCGACGTCCGGGACCACGTTCGCGATCACCACGTTCGACGTCGGGCACACGGTCAGCGGGATGCGCCGGTCGACGATCTCGGCGGTGAGGTCCGGGTCGTCGAGCAGCCGGAAGCCGTGGTCGACCCGCTCGCAGCCGAGCTCGTGGATCGCGGCGGCGATGTTGTCGGCAGGGCCGTCCTCGCCGGCGTGGATGGTGCGGTGCAGGCCCGCACGCGCGGCGGCCTCGAACGCTGCGGCGAAGGCCCGATGGTCGATGCCCCGCTCCACCGAGTCGGCGCCCATGCCGAGCAGCAGCTCCCGGTCGCAGGACGCGGCGAACACGGCCATCTCGAGCGCGTGGCCGACGCCGGACGGCTTGTCGAAGTCGAGGACGAGCCGGCACTCGATGTCGAGGTCGCGGTTGGCGTCCCGGACCCCGGCGCTCACGCCCTCCCACACGGTCGCCACCGGGACGCCGAGCCGGATCACGAACCCCGGCGAGAAGAACATCTCCCGGTAGCGCACGCCGGCGGCGACCCCGTCCTCGCACGCCTCGTAGGCGATGCGGTGGAAATCGTCGGCGGTCCGGAGGCTCGCGCAGATGATGTCGTAGATCGACAGGAACTGGTTGAGATCCGTGAAGGCGAACAGCTCGTCCGGGTCGGTCGAGGGGAGCGCCACCCCGTGACGGGCGGCGAGCTCGAGGACGGTGGACGCCCGCGCTGCGCCCTCCACATGGCAGTGCAGCTCCACCTTCGGGAGCCGGCGGAGGTGCGCCTCGGCGGCGACGGTCATCGGGCCTCCTCAGGAACGGGGCGGGAGCGTGCCGTAAGCCGTGCCACGGTCGACGAGCCAGCGGCGGTAGGCCAGGCTCATGCGGTCGGCCCGCTGGTGGATCTCGGCACGGGGATCGAGCGGGAGGCCCTTCGGCTCCTGCGACTCGACCACGGCGATGTCCTGCCCGAAGATGATCTCGTTGAAGGCGTTGAACCCGTCGGGGTCGGTCTCCGGATCCCGTGCCGCCGTCATCATCCAGACCCGGCACTCCGTCTCGGAGACCGGGCTCGCCGCGATCAGCAGGGCGAAGCCGGCGAGCTCGCCGCCGTCGGCCTCCGAGACCGTCTTCCAGAGGCTCGCCGCGTAGGGGTGGTCGACCCGGTAGCCGTAGTCG